>NZ_JBIWAP010000021.1:0-175857 GCF_044760075.1 Kitasatospora sp. NPDC098663
GGCCCGGGGGCTTCTCTGTCCTCCCCCACCCTTATCGCCGGGGGGGGGGGGGGGGGGGGCGGGGGCCGGGGGGGGCGGGGGGGGGGCCGGGCGGGGGGGGGGGGGGCCCCACCCCCCCCCCCCCCCCCCACGGCCCACCAACCATCTGCCCCACCCTCCCGCTTCGGGGGCGGGACGCCGGCCCGGCCGACGTCCCGCCCCCGTCCGCGGTTCACGGTGCGGGCGGCGGTCGACGGGCGGTCGACGGTCAGTCGTCGCTGTCCTGGTCCTGGCCTTGGTCCTGGTCGTCGCCCTGGGCGTCGCCGTGGCCGTGGTGCGCGGTGGCGCGGGCGAAGACCTGGGAGTCGGTGCCCGCCGGGCCGCCGGTGCCGCTGAGCAGGTTGCCGCTGGTCGAGCTGAACACCACCGTGCGGCCGCGGGCGTCCACGACCGGGTCGGTCGAGGAGCCGTTGCCGAGCGAGCCGTCCGCGGCGGTGGCGACCCGCTCGGTCCGGCCGGTGCGCAGGTCGTGCCGGTAGACGTCCCAGCCCGGGTGCTGCGAGCCCGCCACCAGGTTGTCGGCGGCGGAGGCGAAGTAGACCCAGCGGTTGTCGGCGGTGATCCGGGCGTGGTCGGAGGAGCCGACCGAGGTGGTGCCGGGCAGGCCGCCGCTGATCTTCGTCACGGTGCCCTTCCTGAGGTCCCGGACGTACAGCACGGTGTGGAACCGGTGGCCGCCGGTCGACCCGCCGGGCTCGGGCAGGGCGTAGATCGCGCGCCGCCCGTCGGGACTGATCGTCGCGTCGAAGCTCGCGGCGCCGAGCTTGCCGTCGAGGTCGAGGCTGGCGGCGGAGATCCGGCCGGACTCCACGTCGTAGGTGTAGTAGGGGGCGGTCACCGGCCGGGCCAGGTTCGGCTGGGCCAGGCCCTTCTGTGCGCTGTGCGGCAGGGCCGGGGCGATGCCCGGGGCCAGCTCCACGTCGGCGGGGGCGGCGGCGCCCCCGGCGGCCGGGGCGGGGGTCTGGTCGGCGGGCAGCAGGTTGTCGGCCATGGAGGTGAAGCCGATGGTGCGGCCGTCCGCGCTGATCGTCGGGTGGAGGGACATGCCGTCGCCCGGCTTGCCGTCCACGCCGCGGGTCACCAGCCTGGTCTTCCCCGTCCAGCGGTCGGTGACGTAGATGTTGTAGTCCCAGGTGTAGGGCCTGGCCAGCGAGGGGGCGTCACCCTGGAGGTCGGGGACGAGGTCCTTGCGGCTGGAGCCGAAGACCACGTAGTGGCCGTTCGCGCTGATCGAGGGCGCGTAGGAGGCGTGGAACTTGTCGGTGTCGGTGCCGGTGAGCCCGCCGCTGATCAGCTCGGTGCGGCCGGTCTTCCGGTCGCGGACGTACACCTCGTCGCGCCCCTGGACCTGCATGCCGGGCACCACGTTCTCGGCGTCGCTGTCGAAGGCGACGTAGCGGCCGTCGGCGTTGATCGCGACGTTGTCGGTGAAGCCGTCCAGCGCGCTGCCGTCGGCGGCCAGGTTGATCCGCTCGGTGCGGCCGGTCCGCAGGTCGCGGACGTAGGCGTCGCGGGCGCTCTTCGCGGGCTGGGACACCAGGTTCGTGGCCCAGGAGGTGAACAGGGCGTAGTGGCCGTCGGCGCTGATCGCCTGGCTCCACGACTGGTTGTCCGGCGCGGCGCCGTTCACCCCGACGCTGACCTGGACGGTGCCGCGCGGCGCCCGGTCGGCCCGGTCGGCCTGGGCGGGCGCGGCGGTCACGGCGAGTACGGCGGTGGCCGCGAGAATGCTGCCGCCGCCGGCCAGCCACCGGTTGCGGGTGGTACGGGTGCTGCGTGTCATGACGTCTGCCTCCCCGGGGGTCGCCCGGCCGGGCTCCCTCCCGGCGACGGGCTTTCGGGAGAGCCAATCGTCGGGAGGGCCGGTGGTCAACGCCCACGGGTGATCTCGGCCGAAAATACGTCAACGGACGTATGCGGCAGGGGAGTCAGGGCGTCACAGGCGGCGCAGGAAGACGTCCAGGAAGGTGTTGGTGTCACCCGGCACCAGGTCGCCGTCCGAGGCGTCGAAGATCACCGTGTCGCCGGTGGCGTCCACGTACGGGCCGTAGGAGGAGGCGGTGCTCTGCCCGCCGCTCCGGGTGAGGCTGACCCGCTCGATCCGCCCGGTCCACAGGTCGCGGCGGAAGATGTCGCTGGCGGAGTTGGTGTCGTCGGGGACGAGGTTCTCGGCGGCGGAGTCGAAGTAGACCCAGCGGTCGTCGAGCGTCATGACGCCACCGGACGAGGACCACTTGGCGGTGGTGCCCGGCAGGTCGGTGTTGACCTTGGTGATCTTGCCGGTGGCCAGCTCGTGCACGTACACGTCCATCCGGATGCCGTGGGCCGGGGCGGGGGCCCCGCCGATGAAGACCGGGAGGCTGTAGATCGCGTAGCGGCCGTCCGGGCTGATCCGGCCGTCGCGGCCGCCGTCGCTCAGCGCCCCGGTGTCGTCCAGGCTGGCGCCGGCGATCCGGCCGGTGCCGGCCTTCCAGACGTAGTACGGGTAGAAGCGGGGCCCGGCCAGCTGGGGCGACCCGGCGCCGGTGGCCGGGTCGGTGGCCGGGGCCGGAGCGCCCGGGAGCAGGTTCCCGGCCCGGGAGCCGAAGCCGACGGTCGAGCCGTCCGCACTGATCGTCGGACCGAAGGAGTTGTTGTCGGCGCCCTCGCCCTCCGTGCCGGAGGTGACCAGCCGGGTGGTGTGCGTCCAGCGGTCGGTGACGTAGATGTTGTTCTTGCCGCGCTTCACGCCCGGGGCGAGGTCGGTGCGGCTGGAGGCGTAGGCGACGAAGCGGCCGTCCCAGCTGAGGGTGGGGCTGTCGGCGGTGCGGATGCTCTGGTCGTCGGTGCTCGCCGGGCCGGCGGCGGTGATCAGCTCGGTGCGGCCGGTCCAGCGGTCGCGGACGAAGACGTCGCTGCCGTGCTTCGGCTGGCCGGGCAGCACGTTGGTGGCGGCGGTGCTGAACGCCACGTACCGGCCGTCGCCGCTGATCGCGGCCTGGTCGGTGGCGGCGTCCAGCTTGGAGCCGTCGGCGGCGACGCTGACCCGCTCGATGTGCCCGTTGCGCAGGTCCCGCACGTAGATCTCGTCCGAGTTCGGGGTGCCGGCCCCGGGCAGCAGGTTGGTCGCGGTCGAGCTGAACAGCGCGGAGCGGCCGTCGGCGCTCAGCCCGAGCGCGGACGAGGTGCCGTCGAGCTGCTCGCCCTTGGGCCCCTCGCTCACCCGGGAGGTGTCCCCCTTGAGCGGCCGGGCCTCGGCGGCGGGCATCGCGGCCCCGGCCACGGCGGCGGCCACCAGGACGCCGGCGGTGCGGGCCAGCCAACGGCGGGTTCGTGCGGTGGTCATGGACATCCTCCCCTGATGACGGCGCCGGGCCCTCGTCACCCCCGCGGCCCGGCTCGGGAAGAGCCAATCGTCGCCCGGGCCGGGTGGTCAACCGGGCGAAGCGATCTCGTCCGGAAATACGCCACCGGTCGTATCGCCCCTTACCCGGAACCGGGCCCGAACCCCGCCCCGGCTCCGGGCCCGGTCCGGGCGGCCCCGGCACGCTGGCAGAATTGGCCTGTGATCGACGCCCGACGGCTGCGGACCCTGCGGGCCGTGGCGGACCACCGCACCGTGACCGCCGCGGCGGCCGCCCTCTACCTGACCCCCTCCGCCGTCTCCCAGCAGCTGGCCGCCCTGGAACAGGAGACCGGCCACGACCTGCTCGCCCGCGAGGGCCGGGGGGTGCGGCTGACCGCCGCCGGGGAGATCCTGCTCGGCCACGCCGACGCCGTGCTCGCCCAGTTGGAGCGCGCCGAGGCCGACCTCGCCGCCTACAGCGCGGGCGTCTCCGGCGAGGTGACCGTCGCCTCCTTCGCCACCGGCATCGCGCTCGTCCTCGCCCCGGCGATCGGGCTGCTGGCCGCGCGGGCGCCCGGGGTGCGGCTCAAGGTGCTGGACGCGGAGGGCGACGCCAGCCTGCCGATGGTCCTCGACGGCCGGGCCGACCTCGCGGTGGCCGTCGAGTACCGGGGCGCCCCGCGCGCCGACGACGCCCGGCTCACCCGCGTCCCGCTGTACGCCGAGCCGTTCGAGGCGGTGCTGCCGCTCGGCCACCCGCTCGCCGCCGACGGCGGTCCGCTCGCGGTCGCGGCCCTGGCCGACGAACGGTGGATCGGCCCCTACCCCGGCAACCCCTGCCACGACGTCGTCCTGCTGGCCTGCGAGCACGCCGGCTTCCAGCCGCGCCTGGTGCACTCCTCCGACGACTTCCGGGCCGTCGTCGCCCTCGCCTCGGCGGGCGCGGGCGTCGCCCTCGTGCCGCGCTCGGCGCTGCGCGGCGTCGACCTCGGCCGGATCGCCGTCCGGCCGGTGGACAGCGAGCTCGCCACCCGCCGGGTCTTCGCCGCCGTCCGGGCCGGCGCCGACGGGCACCCGCTGATCCGCCCGGTGCTGGACGCCCTCGCCGAGGCGGCCGCGGCGGGCGCCTGAGCCCGGGCCGGACCGGGGGGGGGAGGGGAGCGCCCGGGACCGGACGGCCTACCGGACAACCCGGGATCCCACCGGACGGGAGTGTGAGAACTTCACGATCCGGACATGGCGGGATCACTGGCGCGCCGCGAGACGAGGCGGGCAGACTCGGTGCCGGAGAACCAGCTGACGGGAGGCCGTGGACGTGGGATTACCGGTCGCGCCGGACGGGGGGCGGCCGTATCGCGAGCTGCGCTCGCTCCGGGAGGACACCCTGCTGACGCCGCGGCCGGACGGCCCGGCGGTGTTGCAGGGGCCGTGGGGGACCAGACGGCTGGAGGTCGCGGCGGAGGCCGAGGCCCGCAGCTTGCTCGGGGCCGTGCAGGCCCGGGGTGCGGACGAAGCCCTGGCCGGTGGGGCTGGGCTGGCTGCCCTCGGTGATGAACACCGCTGCAGAGGCCCGCTGGGCGTAGCAGGTGGCGGCGGACGGGCCCGGCGCCCCTTCGCGGTAGGCCCGGTTGCGGGTGAGCGGGGACATGGCCGAACTCGGCGGTCCACCCCTCGTAACTGCCCGGCCCCGGCGTCCCCGGCGTGCCCGCGTACGTCGCCGACTACCTGCTCGACACCACCCGCGCCGCCATCGACCGCACCAACTCCGCCCGGCTCTTCGCCGGGGCGGCGTTCCTCAAGTAGCGGCCGAAGGCTGTGGGGGCCTCACTCCACGATCAGGTACCGCTGCGCGCTCGCCCCGCTGGCGCAGGTCCCGCCGTCGCAGCCGCCCTTGGCCTCGGTGAACGCGTTCCAGACGTAGACCCCGGGCGAGGGCGGGGTGTACAGGTAGGTCGACGCGTCCTGCCAGGGCATGTTCTGCCAGGTCCCGTCGGGCGACAGCACCGAGGCGTGGGAGGAGAAGCCGCTCGCCGCCCAGCTCAAGGAGACCGGCCGGCCGGCCTTGGCCACGGCCTGGTCCGCCGGGGCCAGCAGGCGGGGGACGGCCGGGGCGTCGTGCCCGGGGTCGGGCGTCGAGGAGCCCTTCGCCCTGACGAACAGGAACCGGTCCTCGGACCACGCGCTGCCGGCCTGTCCTTCGGCGGCGTTCGCGGTGCTCGCCTCCCACCGGTACAGCCCGGCGGCGGTGGGCGTGAACGTGCAGGCGGCTGAGCTCAGCCAGGTGGTGTAACGGGGGGCGTCGTCGCCCAGCCCGGCGAAGACCCGCGACATCGCGGCGGCGTGGGCCCAGCTGAGCGTGACCGACTGGCCGAGCTCGATGACCGTCCGGTCGGCGGGCCCGGTGGGCTCGGGCGGGTGCGGAGTCCCCGCGGGCACGCTGGTCACCCTGGCCGGGGGCGGGGAGTCGGCCGGGGCACCGCCGGACGGGAAGCAGTCCGGCGGCCCGGAGCCGCCGGTCATCACGAAGAGGCGGACGCAGACGGCGGCGGCGACGAGCACGAGGGCGAGCGGCACCGGCAGCCAGCGGAGCCGGCGCTTCCCGCCACCGGGCGGCGGGGCGTCGGGAGCCTGCCGGAGCTCGGTGATCGCCGTACGGGTGCGGTCGTCCGGGTCGTTCGGTGGCCCGATCGGCGGGGGCCCGGGGTGGGCCGGAGCCGCCCGCCGCTGCGCCGGAAGCCACGCCCCGGCGGGCGCGTCGTGCGCGGCCGGCCCGAACAGGTCCAGCAACTCGGCGGGGGTGGGCCGGTCGGCGGGATCGCGTGCCAGACAGGCGGCGATCGCCGGGCGCAGGGCCTGCGGGACGCCGTCGAGATCCGGCTCGGTGTGCATGACCCGGTAGAGCATCACCTGCGCTGCACCGTGGCCGAACGGCGCGCACCCGGCAGCGTGGCAGAGCACGTGGCCGAGGCTGAACACGTCACAGGCCGGCCCGATCGCGCCACCCGCGATCTGCTCAGGCGCCATGTAGCCGGGCGTGCCGACGACGACCTGGGTCCGGGTGATCGCGGTCCCGTCCAGCGCGCGGGCGATCCCGAAGTCGATGACGCGCGGCCCGTCGTCGGCGAGCAGCACGTTCGACGGCTTGAGGTCCCGGTGGATCAGGCCGACGGCGTGGATGGCGTCCAGCGCCTCGGCCAGCCCCGCCCCGAGGACGCGCAACGACGCTTCCGGCAGCGGGCCGTGGGCGGCGACCGCCTCGGCCAGGGACGGCCCCGGAACGTAGGCGGTGACCAGCCACGGCGGGTCGCCGTCCGGGTCGGCGTCGACGACCTGGGCGGTGTGGAACCCGCCGACCCGCCGTACGGCCTCCAGCTCGTGGGCGAAGCGCCGCCGGAACTCCGGGTCGGCGGCGAGCTCCCGGTGCACGCACTTGACGGCGACCAGCCGGCCGCCCGGCGAACGCCCGAGGTACACCACGCCCATCCCGCCGCTGCCCAGGCGTCCGAGCAGCCGGTACCGGCCGCCGACCGTCGTCGGGTCAGTGGCTCGTAACGCCTCCACGACACCCCCGGTGGGCCACCGCGCAGCAGCCGGTCCCGTCGACCGGACCCCCCGTGACGAACCCTCGCCTCATCCCAGCGCGTCGCGCGCGGGGCTGTCAATGCCGGCCGCCGAACACCGGGCCGCCGAACAGCCGGCGACCGAACACCCGGCGACCGGCCGCCCCCGCGGGGCCGCTCGCGCTACGGCGTCAGATGCGCAGGGTCCGCAGGAAGCAGCCCTTCGCCGAGTCGGAGTAGTCGCAGCCGGCGACGTACAGCGAGTGGCCGTCCGGCCCGACGGTAAGGGCGTGGATGTACGGGTCGGGGATGGAGAGGGGCACGCTCTCGTCGAACCGGTTCTCGCCCGGTACGAACGTGTGCAGCGGAACGGGGAGCCTGTACTCGGGGCCGAAGAGCAGGTAGACGCGGCTGCCGTCGGCGTTCATCGCCGGGTGGTGGAACTCGAAGTAGCCGGAGCCGTACTTCATGACGAAGCGCACCTTGCCCGTGCCCGTTTCGAGCCCGATGCCGTCGGAGTAGGTGCGGACCAACCCGAGCGCCAGCAGGAAGGAGCCGTCGGGGGAGAGGGCCAGCTCGTCCTTGGCCCCGAGGTCGACGACCTTGACGGTGCCGATCCCGGTCCTGATGTCGAGGCGCAGCAGGTCGAGGTTGGTGCCCGCGTAGAGGTAGTTGCCGTCGGGCAGGACGGCGAGATCGTTGACCGTGTGGCCGGTGACCGCCGTCTGGTCGATGAACTCCTGGTCGCCGGTGGAGAATTCCAGGATCCGGCCCGGCTCCTCCTGCCCGGCGGGGCCCGAGGGCCCGGACTGGCCGACGTAGAGGGTCTCGCCGTCCGGGTCGGTGGCCAGACTGGTCGCCGCGCCCGGGGTCCAGCCTGCCGGGAGCTGCTGCTCCGGCGCGGCGATGCGGGCCTTGACCGTGTTGGTCCCGGTGTCGATGACGTAGAGGGCGGAGCCGACTCCGACGTACAGCCGGGTGCCGTCCGGGCTGAGGGCCGGCCGCCCGTAGGGTGCCGGGTCGCCGAGCGGGAGGCGGGCGGTCACCGTGCCGGTCTGCGTGTCGACGGTGGACAGGTAGACGCCCTGGCGCCCGCCGACCACGTCCGTCAGCACGAGGTAGACCGTCCGGCCGTCCGGACTGACCGCCTCGGTGACCTTCTCCCAGGTGAATTCCGCGAGCCGGACGGCCCCCGGAACGCCGGAGGCGGGGGCGGCGGGATCGCCGGAGGGGGCCGCCCCCGAGGCTCCCGAGACACCCGCCCCACCGAGCAGCAGGGCCACCGCCGTCGCCGCCGAGACGGTCCAGCGGGATCCGCGCCGTAACGCGCCTGCCGGGGTCCTCATCATGTCCTCCCCTTGTCGGCCGGTGCGCCGAGCCGGGCACCGGGTGGATCGAAGTCTAGGGGATTCCATTGCCGTCGAATGGCTCAACTATTAAGGAGTAAAGGAGAGTTGGAAGATGCGGAAGTGGCTGGTGGGTCGGGAGGCGGCCAGCGAATAGGGTGGGTACGGCCGATGACCGAGCGCACCACTGGAGACCTCATGAGTTCGACCGCTGTTCCCGACACCCTGCTCCCGGTCGGGGTCATCGGCCTCGGTGACATCGCCCAGAAGGCGTACCTGCCCGTCCTCGGCGCGATGCCGGGCCTCGACCTGCGACTGATGACCCGGGACCGGGCCAAGCTCGACCGCCTCGGCGACGCCCACCGGATTGCGCCCGAGCACCGCTTCACCGATCTCGGGGAGTTGATCGGGAGCGGGATCCGGGCGGCGTTCGTGCACGCCGCGACCAGCCAGCACGTCCCGATCGTGGAGCAGCTGCTGACGGCCGGTGTCGACGTCTACGTCGACAAGCCGCTCGACTACACCGTGGACGGTGCCCGCCGGCTCGTCGATCTGGCCGACCGGACGGGCCGCTCGCTGATGGTCGGCTTCAACCGTCGGTACGCGCCCGGCTACGCCCAGGCCAAGGAGCGCCCCCGTGACCTGATCGTCCTGCAGAAGAACCGCGAGGGCCTCGCGGAGGCCGCCCGCACCCTGGTCTTCGACGACTTCATCCACGTCGTCGACACCCTGCGCTTCCTGGCCCCCGGAGAGATCGAGCACGCCGACGTCCGCGCCCGCGTCCGGGACGGGTTGGTCGAGCACGTCGTCCTGACCCTCGGTGGGGACGGCTTCACGGCGCTCGGCATCATGAACCGGCTCTCCGGCTCGACGGAGGAGATCCTGGAGGTCTCCGGCGCCGACTCCAAGCGGGCGGTGCACAACCTCGCCGAGGTGATCGACCACCGTGGCCAGCCCACCGTCCGTCGGCGTGGTGACTGGGTGTCCGTCGCCCGCCAGCGCGGCATCGAGCAGTGCGTGCTGTCCTTCCTGGACGCGGTGCGGGCCGGCAAGGCACTGGACGCGCACGACGCCCTGCGCACCCACGAGCTGTGCGAGCTGATCGTGGAGCGGATCGAGGCGGGCTGAGGGGCCGTCGAGGCGGGCTGAGGGAGCGGGGTAGGCGCAAGGGGCCGGAGCGGAACCAGAAGTTCACTGACGGGGTCTTGTCGCGTCATTTTCTACGCGCGTATCTTGAGGGCGCTGCAGAAGGCGGGTGACCGGCTTCCGCTTCATCTACGCGGGTAGCGCGTGCCGTGGGCACGCCGCCTGACCATGCGTCACGGCCCGGCGGCCGCAGGCCCGCCGGGTCGACGACACCCTGTGCCCCCGCTCCACCCTCGACCGCCGTGCCACGACCGTGCCGCACGACGGAGCTAGGAGTCATGACCCGGTGACCACCGCCCCCGCTCCCCGCCCCCGCCGGGCCCTGCTGCGCGCCGCGATCCTCCCGGCCGGACTGGCCGCCTCGCTGGTGCTCGTCCCGCTGCCGGCCGCGAACGCCGCGCCCGCCGCCGCGAACGCCGCAGCCCCCGCCGGGCCGACCGAGGCCGGACCGCTGCGCATCCACGACATCCAGGGCACCACCCGGATCTCCCCGCAGGCCGGAAAGCCCGTCACCGGCGTGCCCGGCGTCGTCACCGGCGTGCGCGCCTACGGCAGCGCCAAGGGCTTCTGGATGCAGGACCCGAACCCCGACGCCGACCCGGCCACCAGCGAGGGCATCTTCGTCTACACCGGCGGCAACCCGACCGTGAAGGCCGGCGACTCGGTCCTGGTCAGCGGCAAGGTCACCGAGTACTACCCGAACTTCGCGGGCGGCTCGCAGTCCGTCACCGAGCTCACCGGCCCCGCCGTCACCGTACTGTCCTCCGGCAACCCGCTGCCGGCCCCGGTGGTCGTGGACACCCGCAACATCCCCGGCACCTACGCCCCGCCGGCGCCCGCGGGCGGCAGCATCGACGCGCTGCCGCTCAACCCGGAGAAGTACACCCTGGACTTCTACGAGTCGCTGGAGGGCATGCTCGTCCAGGTCAAGGACGTCCGGGTGATACAGGCGACGGACAAGTACAACGAGCTGTGGGTCGCCGCCGACCGGCAGGACCAGCGCAGCAAGCGCGGCGGCGTGCTGTACGAGTCGTACGCGGAGCCCAACGTGGGCCGCCTGATGGTGCAGCAGCAGGCGGCGGTCACCCCGCAGCAGCCGTTCCCGGTGGCCAACGTGGGCGACGTGCTGACCGGCACCACCACCGGCCCGCTGGACTACAACCAGTTCGGCGGCTACACCCTCGTCGCCGGCACCCTGGGCACGCTCCAGGACAACCACCTCCAGCGCGAGGTCACCGCCAAGGCGGCCGACCGCGAACTCGCCATCGCCACCTACAACGTGGAGAACCTGGCCCCCGGCAACCCGGACGCCAAGTTCGCCGAGCTGGCCCAGGGCATCGTCACCAACCTGCGCTCGCCCGACATCGTCGCCCTGGAGGAGATCCAGGACAACAACGGCGCCAAGAACGACGGCACGGTCGACGCCAGCCAGACCGTCGCCAAGTTCATCGCCGCGATCAAGGCGGCCGGCGGCCCGGCGTACGACTGGCGCTCGATCGACCCGCAGGACGGCAAGGACGGCGGCGAGCCGGGCGGCAACATCCGGCAGGTGTTCCTGTTCAACCCGCAGCGGGTCTCCTTCACCGACATCCCCGGCGGCTCCGCCACCAGTGCCGTGGACGTCGCCGGCAGCGGCGCCACCACCGCGCTGACCGCCTCGCCCGGCCGGATCGCCCCGACCGACGACGCGTGGACCAACAGCCGCAAGCCGCTGGTCGGGCAGTTCTCCTTCCGCGGCAAGAAGGTCTTCGTCATCGCCAACCACTTCAACAGCAAGGGCGGCGACCAGGGCATCGACAGCCGCTTCCAGGCCCCCACCCGCAGCTCCGAGGTGCAGCGGGTCAAGCAGGCCACCGTCGAGCAGGCCTTCGTCGCCAAGCTGCTGGCCGCCGACAAGGAGGCGCGCGTCGTCTCGCTCGGCGACTTCAACGACTACCAGTTCTCGCCCGCGCTGGCCGCGCTCACCAAGGACGGCGTGCTGCTCGACCTGGTGAACGAACTGCCGGAGACCGAGCAGTACTCGTACGTCTACCAGGGCAACTCCCAGGTGCTGGACCACATCCTGGTCAGCCCCGAGGTCGGCTACGCCAAGTACGACGTGGTGCACATCAACGCCGAGTTCGCCCAGCAGGCCAGCGACCACGACCCGCAGGTGGTCCGCATCAAGCCCTGACCCCCCGCATCAAGCCCTGACCTGAAGCCATGCCGCCTTCGCCGGTGGTGACCACCGCCGGCGAAGGCGGCTGCGGCATGGGGCGGGGTCATTCGCCGAACGGCCGTTCCCACCCCGCAGGTTGGGCGGAAAAGCACGGGCCCCGAACGCGCCCGCGCCCTAGGATCGACGGTCATGGTTGATCTCTACCCTCCGACGAGTCCCTACGCCCACGGTTTCCTCGACACCGGAGACGGCAACCGGGTCTACTACGAGCAGCTCGGCAACCCCGAGGGCAAGCCCGTCCTGTACGTCCACGGCGGCCCCGGCGCGGGGACGCCGGACCGGCCCACCCGGGCGTGGGACCCGGAGTGCTACCGCGTGATCCGCTACGACCAGCGCAACTGCGGCCGCAGCACCCCGCACGCCAGCGACCCGGCGGCGGACATGAGCCTGAACACCACGCAGCACCTGATCGACGACATGGAGCGGCTGCGCCGAAACCTCGGCATCGAGCGGTGGTTGCTGAACGGCGCCTCCTGGGGTTCGACCCTCCTGCTCGCCTACGCGCAGCAGCACCCCGAGCGGGTCAGCGAGATCATCATCCAGGCGGTGACGACGACCCGCCGGGCCGAGACCGACTGGCTCTACCGGGGCGCCGGGTCCTTCTACCCCGAGGCGTGGGACCGGTTCCGCGAGGGCGTGCCCGAGGCCGAGCGGGACGGCGACCTGCTCGCCGCCTACGCGCGGCTGATGGAGAACCCCGACCGGGCGGTCCGGGAGAAGGCCGCCGCCGACTGGCTGGCCTGGGAGGACGCGGTCATCTCGAACGAGCCCAACGGCTCGCCCGGCATGTACAGCGCCCGGGAGGCCGACGAGCAGATCGCGTTCGTCCGGATCTGCGCCCACTTCTTCAGCAACGGCGCCTGGCTGGAGGAGGACCAGCTGCTGCGCAACGCCCACAAGCTGGCCGGCATCCCGGGGGTGCTGGTGCACGGCCGGCACGACATGGGCGGCCCCGTGCAGACGGCCTGGGAGCTGGCGAAGGCGTGGCCGGGCGTGCGGCTGCACATCTCCGAGGACTCGGGGCACATCGGCAGCGAGGAGATGAAGAACACCGTCCGGGAGGCCATCGAGGAGTTCAAGCACCGCTGATCCCCGGGGTGCCCGGCAGGGCGACGCCCGCCCGGGGCGTCGCCCTCAGGCCCGGTGTGACTGGAAGTCGTAGTCGGCGGGTGGGTCTGCGGTTCGTGCAGGTGGTGCGGACGTGTCGTGCGCCCGCAGCGTGTGCGCCCGCAGCGTGCGCGCGGGCAGGGTGGCCGGCGAACTCGGCGACCAGGGCGGCCGGGGCGCCGGGACAGGGCCACTCCATGTCCTCACCCCAACCCTCGCGCATCGGCAGCGGCATCACCACGTCCCGCAGCAGCATCGCGATGTCCACCGACGTGTCCGACACCAGCGCGAGACGGAACGCCACGATCGAATGCGTGTAAAGGTCCAGTGCCAGCTTGTGGACGTAGTTCTGGACTGACCGTTGACCGCTGGTCAGGGTCTTCTGGATCTCCGGCGGTATCTGGAGCCGGCTCGCCCGGTCACGTTGGCTCTTGCCCCGGGTTCTGCCCAGCACGCCTCATTTTCTGGTGGCCCCACCCGCGTGAGTCCTGGCATCATGGGCCCATGACGCAGACCCGAAAGGCCGATGGCGCGTAGGCCGCCCGGCGCCATCCGCGCTCAGCGGTGGCCAGCCCCCAGCACGACCCGTTCCGTCCGCCGGATTCCAGGCATTCCCCGTCGAACTCGGGCGGCCATCTACCAGATCGAGGCCCAGCATCTGGGGCGCGGTGCTGTTGCTGAGGCTCTGCACCGATACGAGAGATTCCTCCAAAAACCCGGCCGATACCTGTATCTGCCCTGGGATGACTGTCCCTGCTGCGACCCGACGGACGCCCGGGACACCCTCGAAGACGCCCTTCGCCGGCTGCCACCCGCAGCGCGGGGAGGGCTGCGCGGGATCGTCGCACGACTCGATGAGGAGTTCCTCCGCCGCACCCTGCCCGACCCATCGGCCGCGTCGGTGAGTTCATGGCATGCAGCAGCGTGGTGGAGGCAGCGAATCCGGGAGATATGACCGCTGACCTGCTGCTGGGCAGCGTCCTCCTGGACCGGGACGAGACAGACATCATCGAGCGCGCGCTCTTCATCGCCCTCTATCACCGGCGCCCGCCTGCGGACAGCGAACCGTCGGTGGACACGTGCCGAGCCCTCTTCGACGAACTTCGTCGCGTCAGATCGACGGCACAGCCTTCGGGACCCGAATCTCGCCGGCTCGCCGCCGCCGCCGCCGACGGCGTGCGACACGAGTGCCTCCGGGCGGCCAGGTGCCCCGGCCAGACCAGGGAGCCGTCTTGCAACGGCGATCCGAGGTCTGGTCACGCTTCTTGCAACCTGCGATGAATTGCCATTCATGGTGGAACCGGTTCCGGTCATCCCGGGCTCGCGCGACCGGGGCGGACCTCAACTCTTGATGGCCTCCGCGATCTGCAGGGCGGCTTGGGCGGGCGTGAGGTGCGTGGTGTCGATGACCTCGGCCTCGGCGTGCAGCCACGTGCGGGCCGCCTCGGCGTAGGGCTCAAGGTATTTGAGGCGGAACGGGGAGTTGGGACCAAGAACAGTGTCGCCCGCGATGCGCCCACGAAGGGTGTCCTGGTCGGCGTGGAGGACGAAGTGCCTTACCGGAATGTCATGTTGGGCGAGGCCCGTGCTGATCTCGCGCCAGTACTGCTCGACAAGGACAGTCATGGGCATCACCAGTGTGCCTCCGGTGTAGTCGAGTACGCGGCGGGCGGTCTCGACTACGAGCGGCCGCCACGGCGGCCAGTGCTGGAAGTTGTCCGTCACGGGCAGCCCCGGCGTGATGTCCATGAGCGTCTCACCGACCTTCTCGGCGTCGAATACCCGTGAATCCGGGATCAGTTGCTGCACGAGTGCACTGGTCGTCGTCTTGCCTGCGCCGTGGGTGCCGTTGAGCCATACGATCATGGAACCCGATGCTAGTGCTGTGCGGGCCGGGGGAACGGGCACAGCATCAATCTGGTACGGCTTCGGCTTTCCCAGGGTGGTATCAACCGCAAAGATCAGGTGTCACCGAACTCGAAGATGTCCCGTCGCGATGAGTCTGTCCGTGGATCTCGTGGTGAGCTGCGGGGTTGCCAGGTGGAGTGAGAAAGCTCGACGCTGGATTCTCGGTGTGCCTGGCTTCC
Source organism: Kitasatospora sp. NPDC098663 (assembly GCF_044760075.1). Taxonomy (NCBI): domain Bacteria; kingdom Bacillati; phylum Actinomycetota; class Actinomycetes; order Kitasatosporales; family Streptomycetaceae; genus Kitasatospora; species Kitasatospora sp. NPDC098663. Next base: position 14,829 of record NZ_JBIWAP010000021.1, read on the forward strand.
GCGGAATCCGGGCGCAGTCGGCTCGTCGCCGTCGGGGAAGTCGGGCGCGAGGTGTCGTGGTGTCGGGGGGTCAGGTGCCGAGCAGGTCGGTCGAGACCGCCCATAGGCGCTCGGCGGCAGCGGGATCGAGCGCCCATTCCTTGACGCCGTGCGGGTGTTGCGCGAGATCGGCGTCGTTCGGCACCGTGTAGGCCTCCTGCGAGTCATCGAGGTAGTGGCCTCCGGAGTGGGCGAACTGCGGGGCGACGGCCGCGACCATGGTGGTGGCGGCCCCCTGCTGGACCGTTTTGTACGCGAAGACTCCGGCGGCCTCGGCCGCATCGAGCGCCTGCTTCTGCCGCGCGGTGAAGTTCCGCTGCAGACCCGTTGCGACGCCGCCGGGGTTCACCGCGTTGGCGACGATGCCGTCGGAGGCCCACAGCCTGGTCGCCTCGACAGCGAACAGGGAGTTCGCCGTCTTCGACTGGGCGTAGGCGATCTGCGGGTCGTAGCCGCGCCGCTCGAAGTGGAGGTCGTCGAAGTCGACGCCGGAACGCATATGCGCCGTCGAACTGACCGAGACGATCCGTGCGCCGTCGCGGTCGCACGCTCCGAGGGCCAATGCGTGGTGCAGACCTATGGTGAGTGCGAGGTGACCCAGATGGTTCGTCGCGAACTGCAGCTCCCAGCCCTCGCGGGTTCGTTCGAGGCCACCGGTGACCACGCCCGCGTTGTTGACCAGCAGGTGAAGCGGGCCGCTCCACGTGTCGACGAACGACGTGACGGTGGCCCTGTCGGCGAGGTCCAGACGGACGACTCGGGGGCGGATCCCTCTGGTCGAGCTCTCGATCTCTCCGGCGACGGCAACACCCGTAGCCGTGTTCCGCACGGCGAGCGTCACCTGTGCCCCAGCTGCGGTCAAGGCGCGAGCCGTCTCGATTCCGATTCCGGAGGAAGCTCCCGTCACGATCGCGCGGATGCCGGTCAGGTCAACGCCCCGCACCACCTCGTCCGCTGTGCTGGAGGCGGTGAAGGGCGTGGAGAGAGGTTCGCGAGCCGTCATGACAGCGAGGCTATACACACTGAACTGAACTTGTATAGCTGGACTCACGCTCCTATGCTCGCCCCATGAGCAGCCCCGAGGCCGGCCCCTTGTCGTCGCCAACCACCGATACCGACCGTCGGACCGCAGTCCTGGACTCCGCTCTGGCCACGTTCGCGCGATTCGGCTACCGGAAGACCTCGATGGAGGAAGTGGCGCGGGCGGCAGACATCTCCCGCCCCGGGCTCTACTTCCTCTTCTCCTCGAAGGAGGCTCTGTTCCGTGCCGCCGTCACCCAGGCCTTGGAACGCGACATCGCAGTGGTCGAACACGTCCTGGCCGATGTCGACCGTCCTCTTCCGGAGCGCCTCCTCGAAGCCTTCGACCAGTGGGCGGGCCGCTACGTCGGCCCGCTGACGCGCGATGTCGCCGTGGTCATCGAGAACAACCCCAACCTCCTCGGGGGGATCGCACAGACCACTCCACGACGTTTCGAGGAGCTGATCACGGATGCGATCTCCGTCGAGTCAGGGCAAGAGACAGCCACTCCCGTCGCGCGGACGATGATCAGCACATCGATCGGCCTCAAGCACCAGGCCGCAACGCGGGAGTTCTACCTCGAACGCCTGAAGATCGCCATCGAACTCCTGGTGCACTGAAGAGCCGAGGCCTGCCGCTTGTGCCCAGAGCCGCCGGTACCTCCGGCCTTCCGCGTACACGCCGCAAGCGACCGTGGCGGGAACGGTGAGAATCCGACGACACGGATGAGACCGAGTGAGAATCCGCCATCTGCCGTGCGACAGGACACCCGGCTCAAGTCACTCAGCGTGGCGGGAGCCTGAAGCCGCCACCTATCGGTTCCAACCGCCATCTATCGCTGCCAGTCACAAGGCCCGGTGTGACGGTCGACGTTCGCATCGGCAACGAAACAAGCAGGCGCGATTGCTTTTTTCTGCGCCCGGTGCCACGCTGCTGCCCGGCGGCGCTCGCGTGGGGGCGTCGCCAACCCGTCGGCAGGGGAGGCGCTTTGGCGCGCGAACGCTCGGTACTGCGGATCGGTAACGCCTCGGGGTTCTACGGGGACCGCTTCGCGGCGATGCGGGAGATGCTCACCGGCGGGCCGCTGGACGTGCTCACCGGGGACTACCTGGCAGAGCTGACCATGCTCATCCTGGCCCGGGACCGCCTGAAGGACCCTTCCCTCGGCTACGCCCGGACGTTCCTGCGGCAGATGGAGGAGTGCCTCGGCCTGGCGCAGGAGCGCGGGGTGAGGATCGTGGTGAACGCGGGCGGGCTGAACCCGGCCCGGCTCGCCGCCGAACTGCGGAACCTGGCGCAGCGCCAGGGCCTCGCGGTGGCCGTCGCTCACGTCGAGGGGGACGACCTGCTGCCGCGTCGGAGCGAACTCGGCTTGCCCGAGGGCCTGTTGGCCGCGAACGCCTACCTCGGTGGCTTCGGGGTGGCGGCCTGCCTGGCCGCGGGCGCCGAGGTGGTGGTCACCGGCCGGGTCACCGACGCGGCGCTGGTCGCCGGGCCCGCGATCGCCCACTTCGGCTGGACGGCGGCGGACCTCGACGCCCTCGCCGGGGCGGTGGTCGCCGGGCACGTGCTGGAGTGCGGCGCCCAGGCGACGGGCGGGAACTACGCGTTCTTCCGCGAGCATGACGTGACCCGCCCGGGCTTCCCGATCGCCGAACTGCACGCCGACGGCTCCAGCGTGATCACCAAGCACCCGGGCACCGGCGGCGCCGTCACCGTGGGCACCGTCACCGCCCAACTCCTGTACGAGACGGGCGGAGCGCGCTACCTGGGCCCGGACGTCACCGCCCGGCTGGACACCGTGCGGCTCGCCGAGGAGGGGCCGGACCGGGTCCGGATCGACGGGGTGTGCGGCGAGGCGCCGCCGCCCACACTCAAGGTGGGCCTGAACCGGCTCGGCGGCCACCGCAACGAGGTGGTGTTCGTCCTCACCGGCCTCGACATCGAGGCCAAGGCCGACCTGGTGCGGCGGCAGTTCCTGGACGCCCTGCCGCCCGCCGCCCGGCCCGCCGAACTGCGCTGGACGCTCGCCCGGACCGACCACCCGGACGCCGGTACCGAGGAGGCGGCCTCCGCCCTGCTCCGGCTCACCGCCCGCGACCCGGACCAGGCCAAGGTCGGTCGCGAACTTGGCAGGGCAGCCGTGGAGTTGGGGTTGGCCGGCTACCCGGGCTTCCACCTCACCGCGCCGCCCGGCGCCGGCGCGCCGTACGGGGTGTTCGCCGCCGCGTACGTCGACGCCAAGGCCGTCGAGCACACCGCCGTGCTGCCGGACGGCCGCCGGCTCGCCGTCCCACCGGCCCCGGTGACGAGCCGGCCGCCCGAGACCTCCGAAGAGCCGCCGCTCCCCGACGCGTACCCCGACGCGTACCCCGACGCGCTCCCCGACGCACCCCCCACCGGCCCGACCCGCCGCGCCCCGCTCGGCCTGGTGGCCGGCGCCCGCAGCGGCGACAAGGGCGGCGACGCCAACCTCGGCGTCTGGGCCCGCTCCGAGGTGGCCTGGCGCTGGCTCGCCCACACCCTCACCGTCGACAAGCTGCGCGAACTCCTGCCCGAGACGGCCGACTTGCCCGTCGCCCGGCACCTGCTCCCGAACCTGCGCGCGGTCAACTTCACCCTCACCGGCCTGCTCGGCGAGGGCGTCGCCGCGCAGCACCGCTTCGATCCGCAGGCCAAGGCCCTCGGGGAGTGGCTGCGCTCCCGCCATCTCGACATCCCGGAGGCCCTGCTGTGACCGTGCTGCCCACCCGCGTCGACCCGGCCGGGCCCGAGTACGCCGAGCACCGCGCCGCGATGCTCGCCAAGCTGGCCGGGCTGGACGCCGAGCACGCCAAGGCGCTGGCCGGCGGCGGCCCCAAGTACGTGGACCGCCACCGCACCCGGGGCAAGCTGCTGCCGCGTGAGCGGATCGAGCTGCTGGTCGACCCGGACTCGCCGTTCCTGGAGCTCTCGCCGCTGGCCGCCTGGGGCAGCGACTACCCGGTGGGCGCGGCGCTGGTCACCGGCATCGGCGTGATCGAGGGCGTGGAGTGCCTGATCACCGCCAACGACCCGACCGTGCGCGGCGGCGCGAGCAACCCGTGGACCCTGCGCAAGGCCCTGCGCGCCAACGAGATCGCGTTCGACAACCGCCTCCCGGTGGTGAACCTGGTCGAGTCCGGCGGCGCCGACCTGCCCAGCCAGAAGGAGATCTTCATCCCCGGCGGCGCGCTGTTCCGCGACCTCACCCGGCTCTCCGCCGCCGGAATCCCCACCGTGGCCGTGGTGTTCGGCAATTCGACGGCCGGCGGCGCCTACGTCCCCGGCATGTCGGACCACACCGTGCTGGTCAGGGAGCGCGCCAAGGTGTTCCTCGGCGGCCCGCCGCTGGTCAGGATGGCCACCGGCGAGGAGGCCGACGACGAGTCGCTCGGCGGCGCCGAGATGCACGCCCGCACCTCCGGCCTGGCCGACCACTTCGCGGCGGACGAGGAGGACGCGCTGCGGCTGGCCCGCCGGATCGTCGCCCGGCTGGACCACCGCAAGCCGGGCCCGTCGCCGGACCGGCTCGCCGAGCCGCCGAAGTACGACGAGGAAGAGCTGCTGGGCATCGTCCCGGGTGACCTCAAGGTGCCCTTCGACCCGCGCGAGGTGATCGCCCGGATCGTCGACGGCTCCGACTTCGACGAGTTCAAGCCGCTCTACGGCACCAGCCTGGCCACCGGCTGGGCCCGGCTGCACGGCTACCCGGTCGGCGTGCTGGCCAACGCACAGGGCGTGCTGTTCAGCGCGGAGTCCCAGAAGGCCGCCCAGTTCATCCAGTTGGCGAACCAGCGGTGCATCCCGCTGCTGTTCCTGCACAACACCACCGGCTACATGGTCGGCCGGGCGTACGAGCAGGGCGGCATCATCAAGCACGGCGCGATGATGATCAACGCCGTCGCCAACTCCCGGGTGCCGCACCTGTCGGTGCTGATCGGCGCGTCCTACGGTGCCGGCCACTACGGCATGTGCGGGCGGGCGTACGAGCCGCGCTTCCTGTTCGCGTGGCCGAGCGCCAAGTCCGCGGTGATGGGCCCGCAGCAGCTCGCCGGGGTGCTGTCGATCGTCGCCCGGCAGTCGGCCGCCGCGAAGGGGCAGCCGTACGACGAGGACGCGGACGCGGCGATCCGCGCCATGGTCGAGCAGCAGATCGAGGCCGAGTCGCTGCCGGTGTTCCTGTCCGGGCGGCTGTACGACGACGGCGTGATCGACCCGCGCGACACCCGTACGGTGCTCGGCCTGTGCCTGTCCGCGATCCACAACGCGCCGGTCGAGGGCACACGCGGCTACGGCGTCTTCCGGATGTGAGGCCGAGCCGCGATAACCGAGCTGCGATAACCGAGCCGCGAGACCGAGCCGCGAGACCGAGCCGCGAGGCCGAGTTGTGAGGGGCACCCGAGAGATGATCACCAACCTGCTGGTCGCCAACCGTGGCGAGATCGCCCGCCGGGTCCTCCGCACCTGCCGGGCCCTGGGCGTCGCGACCACCGCCGTCCACTCCGACCCGGACGCCGGGGCCGCGCACGTCCGTGAGGCCGACGCGGCCGTGCGGCTGCCCGGCGCCGCGCCCGCCGACACCTACCTGCGCGCCGACCTGATCGTCCGCGCCGCGCTGGCGGCGGGTGCGGACGCCGTCCACCCCGGGTACGGATTCCTGTCGGAGGACGCCGGGTTCGCGCAGGCCGTGCTGGATGCCGGGCTGGTCTGGGTCGGCCCGCCGCCGGCCGCGATTTCCGCGATGGGCTCCAAGACGGCCGCCAAGCGGCTGATGGCCGCGGCCGGGGTGCCCGTGCTGGACGCCCTGACCGACCCCACCGAGGCCGACCTGCCGCTCCTGGTCAAGGCGGCGGCGGGTGGTGGCGGACGCGGCATGCGGGTGGTGCGCACGCTCGCGGAGCTCCCCGGCGAACTGGCCGCCGCCAGCGCCGAGGCGGTGAAGGCCTTCGGCTCGGACGAGGTGTTCTGCGAGCGCTACCTGCCCGCCGGGCGGCACGTCGAGGTCCAGTTGCTGGCTGACGCGCACGGCACGGTCTGGGCGGTCGGCGACCGCGACTGCTCGCTCCAGCGGCGGCACCAGAAGGTGATCGAGGAGGCCCCGGCCCCCGGCCTGTCCGAGGCGGTGCGCGCCGGGCTGCACGCGGCGGCCGTCAGCGCCGCCCGGGCGATCGGCTACACCGGTGCCGGTACGGCCGAGTTCATGCTCGGCGAGGACGGCCGGTTCCACTTCCTGGAGATGAACACCCGCCTCCAGGTCGAGCACCCGGTCACCGAGGCGGTCACCGGACTGGATCTGGTGGCGCTCCAACTCGCCGTCGCCGAGGGGGACCGGCTGCCCGGGCCGGTCCCGCCGCCCGCCACCGGCTGCGCGATCGAGGCCCGGCTGTACGCGGAGGACCCGGTGAAGGACTGGCAGCCCGCCACCGGCACTCTGCACCGGCTCGAACTCACTGTCCCGCACGAGGAGTTCGGCGGGCGAGGCGTCCGGCTGGACTCCGGCGTGGCGGCCGGCGACGAGATCACCCCGCACTACGACGCGATGCTCGCCAAGGTGATCGCCTGGGCGCCGACCCGCGCCGCCGCCGCCCGCCGGCTGGCCGACGCGCTCGCCCGCGCCAGGGTCCACGGGCCCGCCACCAACCGGGAGTTGCTCGTCCGGGCGCTGCGGCACCCGGCCTTCCTGGCCGAACGCCTGCACACCGGTTTCCTGGCCGAGCACGCGGCCGAGCTCACCGCCCCGGACGGCAAGGAGACCACGCGCGCCGCCCTGGCCGCCGCCCTCGCCGACGCCGCCGCCCGGCGCAACGGGCCGCACGGCGCACTGCCGTCGGGCTGGCGCAACCTGCCCTCGCAGCCGCAGACCAAGCGCTACCGCACCGACGACGGCGCCGAGTTGGAGGTCCGCTACCGACTCACCCGGGACGGCCTGCGGGCCGACGACCACCCGCAGGCGGAGCTCCTGGACGCCTCGCCCGAGCAGGTCACGCTGCGCGAGGGTGCCGTCCGGCGCGGCCACCGCGTCGCGCGCTACGGCGACCGGGTGTACGTCGACACCCCCGACGGGGGCATCGCGCTCACCGCCCTGCCGCGCTTCCCCGACCCGGCCGCCCGGGCGGACCCGGGCGCGCTGCTCGCCCCGATGCCCGGCACCGTCGTGCGTATCACCGCCGCCGTCGGCGACACCGTCACCGCCGGCCAGCCGCTGCTCGTCCTGGAGGCGATGAAGATGGAGCACCGCGTCACCGCCCCCGCCGACGGCGTCCTGGTCGAACTCCGCGCCGCCCCCGGCCTTCAGGTCGAGCTCGGCACCCTGCTCGCCGTCGTGCAGCCCGAGGCCGAGCCCGCCGCCGAGCGCACCGCCGGGCCCGCCGCCGAGCCCACCGCCGGGCTCACCGCCGAGCCCGCTGCCGAGCCCACCGCAACAGCCGCCGTCCAGCCCGCCGCAGAAGCCTGAGGAAGGACCCGCATGTCCACCATCGGCAGTCAGCTCATCGAGACCCCCGAACGCCGGGCCCTGCGCCAGGCCGTCGGCGACCTCGGCCGCCGCTACGGCTCCGCCTACTACATGGCCAAGGCCCGGGCCGGCGAGCCCGCCGACGAGCTGTGGGCGGACGCCGGCAAGGCCGGCTACCTCGGCGTGAACCTGCCCGCCGAGTACGGGGGTGGGGGCGGAGGCATCACCGATCTGGCCATCGTGCTGGAGGAGTTGGGATCGGCCGGCTGCCCCCTGCTGCTGCTCATCGTCTCCCCGGCGATCTGCGGCACCGTGATCGCCCGCTTCGGCACCGAGGAGCAGAAGCAGCGCTGGCTGCCCGGACTCGCCGACGGCAGCCGCAAGATGGCCTTCGGCATCACCGAGCCGGACGCCGGCTCCAACGCGCACCGGATCTCCACCGTCGCCCGCCGGGACGGCGGGGACTGGCTGCTGACCGGCCGCAAGGTGTTCGTCTCCGGCATCGACCACTGCGACGCCGTGCTGTTCGTCGCCCGCACGGAGGACGCTCGAACAGGCAGGCTCAAGCCCTGCCTGTTCATCGTCCCGCGCGAGGCCGCCGGCTTCGAGTACCGGGCGATACCGATGGAACTCGTCGCCCCCGAGAAGCAGTTCCAGGTCTTCCTGGACGACGTCCGGCTGCCCGCCGACGCCCTGGTCGGCGACGAGGACGCCGGCCTGCTGCAACTCTTCGCGGGCCTCAACCCCGAGCGCGTGCTGACCGCCGCGTTCTCCCTCGGCCTGGCCCGCCAGGCTCTCGGCAAGGCCGTCGAGTACGCGAAGACCCGCACCGTCTGGTCCACCCCGATCGGCGCCCACCAGGGCCTGGCCCATCCGCTGGCCCAGTGCGCGGTGGAGATCGAGCTGGCTCGGCTGATGACTCAGAAGGCCGGGCTGCTCTACGACGCGGGGGAGGACGTGGCCGCCGGGGAGGCCGCCAACATGGCCAAGTACGCGGCCGGCGAGGCCGCCGCCCGCACCGTCGACCAGGCGGTGCAGACGCTGGGCGGCAACGGCCTCACCCAGGAGTACGGGCTGGGCGCGCTGCTGGCCGCCACCCGGGTCGGCCGGGTCGCCCCGGTCAGCCGCGAGATGGTGCTCAACTACGTCGCCCAGCACACCCTCGGCCTCCCGAAGTCCTACTAGTCCGCCTCCTTCCAGGGCGCACCGCACCCGCCGGACGCACCCGCCGGACGCACCCGCCGGGGGTGCCCCCGGTGGGTCACCAGAGGGACATCTCGGCGAACTTTGCAGTGGCGGACGTCATGGTCCGTATGCTCCTGTCCGTACCCTCGGTCTACCTCTCGCCGCGCCAGTCGATGCGTCAACTACCTTCCTGGAGGCTTACTTTGGTGTTCCGCAGCGAATTCCCGGACGTGCCGACGGTGGACCTGCCGATCCATGAAGCGGTGCTCGGCGGCGCGGCGGCGTACGGTGACGGGCCGGCCCTGATCGACGGCGTCACCGGGGAGCGCGTCAGCTACGCGCGGCTCGCCGCCGGCGTCGAGCGGGTGGCCGCCGGACTGGCCGAGGCCGGGGTGCGCCAGGGCGACGTGGTGGCCCTGTTCAGCCCCAACACGCTCGGCTACCCGACGGCCTTCTACGGCGCCACCCGGGCCGGCGCCACCGTGACCACGGTGTCCTCGATGGCCACGCCCGCCGACCTGGCCGGGCAGCTCGGCGACAGCGGCGCCCGCTGGCTGGTGACCGTCTCCCCACTCCTGCCGACCGCCCGCAAGGCCGCCGCCCTGCTGGCCGAGCAGGGCGACCCACTGGCCGAGATCCTCGTCCTGGACGGCGCCGAGGGCCACCGCTCGCTCGTCGACCTGCTGGCCACCACCGGCCCCGCCCCCGGGATCGCCATCGACCCAGGCCGGGACGTCGCCGTGCTGCCCTACTCCAGCGGCACCACGGGGCTGCCGAAGGGGGTGATGCTCACCCACCGCTCGATCGCCACGAACCTGGCCCAGTGCGACGCCCTCTACCGGCCCGCTGTGGGCGAGCGGGTGCTCGCCGTGCTGCCCTTCTTCCACATCTACGGCCTGACGGCGCTGCTCAACCAGCCGCTGCGCTGCGGCGCCACCGTGGTGGTGCTGCCCCGCTTCGACCTGGAGCAGTTCTGCCGCACCATCGAGGAGCAGCGGGTGCAGGCGCTGGTGGTGGCCCCGCCGATCGCGCTCGCCCTGGCCAGGCACCCGGTCGTGGAGCGCTTCGACCTCTCCTCCGTCGAGTACCTGCTGTGCGCGGCCGCCCCGCTGGACCCGGAGCTCGCCGCCGCCTGCGCCCGCCGCCTGGGCCTGCCGCACCTGCTCCAGGGCTACGGCATGACCGAGCTGTCCCCGGTCACCCATGTGGTCTCCCCGCTGGAGCGCGACCCCTCGCCCGGCTCGGTGGGGCGGCTCATCCCGTCCACCGAGCTGCGGGTCACCGCCCTGGACGGCGCTGGCGAGGACCTCGGGCCCGGGGAACCGGGCGAGCTGCTGATCCGGGGCCCGCAGGTGATGAAGGGGTACTTCGGCCGGCCCTCCGACACCGCCGCGGTGGTCGACGCCGAGGGCTGGCTGCACACCGGCGACGTCGGCTTCGTCGACGACCGGGGGTACCTGTACATCGTCGACCGGGTGAAGGAGCTGATCAAGTACAAGGGCCACCAGGTGGCCCCGGCCGAACTGGAGGCCGTGCTGCTCGGCCACCCGCAGATCGTCGACGCCGCCGTGATCGGTGTTCCGGACGCCGACGGCACCGAGTGCCCCAAGGCCTTCGTGGTCCGTGCTCCGGGCAGCGGCCTGAGCGCGGACGAGGTCACCGGCTTCGTGGCCGGGCTGGTGGCCCCGTACAAGAAGGTCCGCGCGGTGGAGTTCGTCGAGGCCGTCCCCAAGTCAGCGGCCGGCAAGATCCTCCGCCGCGAGCTACGGGCCCGCGAGGCCGAGCGCCGTGCGTCCGCCTCCGCCTCCGCCTCTGCCTCTGCCTCTGCCTCTGCCTCTGCCTCTGCCTCCGCCTCCGCCTCCGCCTCCACTTCCGCCACCGCCCCCGAGGCCTCCCGCTGAGCGGCCGGGCCCCCGGCGGCCGAAGACCGGCGCCCGTCTGTGAGGATCGACCCGCCGAGCACGGCGGGCCCGCCGACCGTAGCGGGCCCGCCGGGCACGACCGGCCCGCCGAGCCCCCACCGGAACAGGAACCGCCGCCAGCCATGACCAGCCACCCCGCCGCCCGCACCCCCCAGCAGGACCGCAGCCGCGCCACCCGGGCCCGGCTGCTCGCGGCGGCCGTGGACTGCCTGGCCGAGCTCGGCTGGCACGGCTCCACCGTCACCGTGGTCGCCGAGCGCGCCGGAGTGTCCCGGGGCGCCGCCCAGCACCACTTCCCGACCCGCGAGGACCTGTTCACCGCGGCCGTCGAGCACGTCACCGCCGAGCGGCTGGCCGCCGTCCGCGCCCACACGGACGAGCTGCCGGCCGCCGGCCCCGACCGCACCCGGGCCGTCGTCGACATGATCGTGCGTCTCTACACCGGCCCGCTGTTCCACGCCGCCCTGCACCTGTGGACGGCCGCGGCCACCGAGGAGCCGCTGCGCGAGCGGATCATCGCCCTGGAGGGGCACGTCGGCCGGGAGGCCCACCGGGCCGCCGTCGAGTTCCTGGGCGCCGACGAGACCCGCCCCGGCGTACGCGAGTCCGTGCAGGCCACCCTCGATCTCGCCCGCGGGCTGGGCCTGGCCAACCTGCTCACCGACGACAGCGTCCGACGATCCGGGGTGATCCGGCAGTGGACCGGCGTTCTGGAGAGTACGCTGCGGCCGGTACGCCCATGACTCCCGTACTACCGGAACGGCCGGACGACCCCTGACCAAGGGGTCGCCGGGCGGCCGATGTCCGTGCAGTCTGGAGAAGAATCCCGGCCGGCACGGACCGTGAGGCCCCCGGCCGGGCACGAGCTGAACCGGGGTGCTGCCTGATCATGCACGGAAACGAGTGGGACGTGACCTCCGCCGCCGGCCCCGCACCGGGCGCCACCCCCGTACGCCCCGAAGGCCACCGACTCGTCCCGCTCGCGACGGCCCTGCTCCAGGGCGACGGCCTGATCCTGCACTGGAGCGAGGACGCCGAGGCGCTGCTCGGCTACTCCGCCGAGGAGGCCGTCGGCAGCTACGCCGCCCAGCTGCTCACCGACGGCACCGACCGCCCCGAGGTGCTGTCCCTGTTCGCCCACATCATGGGCGGCTCCACCGGCTGGTCCGGCGTCTTCCCGGTCCGCCACCGCGACGGCCACAAGGTCGACCTGGAGTTCCGCACCTACCCGATCGCCGGCCCGGCCGGCACCCTGCTGCTGCTCGCCACCGCCTCCGACATCCGCGCCCTCCAGGCGGTCGAGGCCGACCTCGCCGTCCTGGACGGCGTCTTCGACCGCTCGCCGATCGGCATGGCCGTCTACGACACCGAGCTGCGCTACGTCCGGCTCAACGAGGCGCTCGCCCGGATGAACGGCGTCCCCGTCGCCGCCCACCTCGGCCGCCGGATACCCGCGGTGCTGCCGGGCATCAACAGCGTCGAGATCGAGCAGACCATGCGGCAGGTGCTCAGGAGCGGCAAGCCCGTGGTGGACGCCCGCTCCCACGGCCGGGTGCCCGGGGACCCGAAGCGCGACCGCGCCTGGTCCGCCTCCTACTTCCGGCTGGAGGACTCCACCGGCCGGGTCTTCGGCGTCTGCTCCTCGATCATCGACGTCACCGAGCGATTCCAGGCCGAGGCCCGTGCCGCCCGCGCCCAGGAGCGGCTCGCCACCATCGCCGAGGCAACGGCCCGGATCGGCACCACCCTCGACCTCCAGCGCACCGCCGAGGAGCTGATCGAGGCCGTCGTCCCCCGGTTCGCCGACTTCGCCACCGTCGACCTGCTGGAACCGGTGCTGCGCGGCGCCGAACCCACCCCCATCCCCTCCGACCGGACGGTCACCCTGCGTGCCGTCGCGGTCGGCGAGTCGTACGAGTCGGGCCTCGTGCACGCCGTGGACACCGTCGGCGAGACCTCCGAGTACGCCCCCGACCGCAGTTACACCCAGTGCCTGCGCAGCGGCCGCCCCCTGCTGCGCGCCCACGTGGACGCCGAGGTGCTGCGCGGCCTCGTCTCCAGCGAGGACCGGGTCGAGCCCGGCATCGCGGCGGGCATCCACTCGTACCTGATGGTGCCGCTCACCGCCCGGGGCATGGTGCTCGGCGGCTCCGAGTTCATCCGGATGCGCAACTCCGAGCCGTTCAGCGACGCCGACGTGGCGCTCGCCGAGGAACTGGTCGCCCGCACCGCGCTGGCCATCGACAACGCCCGGCTCTACCGGCGCGAGCGGGAGACGGCGCTCACCCTCCAGCGCAGCCTGCTGCCGCAGGAGATCCACCGCACCCTGGGCCTGGAGATCGCCTACCGCTACCTGCCCAGCAGCGTGGTCAGCGAGGTCGGCGGCGACTGGTTCGACGTCGTGCCGCTGTCCTGCGGCCGGGTCGCCCTGGTGGTCGGCGACGTGATGGGCCACGGCATCCGGGCCGCCGCGACCATGGGCCAGCTGCGTACCGTCGCCCGGACGCTCGCCACCCTCGACATGCCGCCCGAGCAGGTCCTCACCCGCCTGGACGAGACCGCCTCGGGCATCGGCGAGGGCCAGTTCGCCACCTGTATCTGCGCCGTCTACGACCCGCTGGAGCGCACCGTCCAGATCGCCTCGGCCGGCCACCTGCCGCCGATCCGGGTCGCCCCCGACGGCACCGCCCGCCGGGTCGAGGTGCCGCCCGGCGTGCCGCTGGGCGTCGGCGGGGTGGCCTTCGAGTCGATCGAGTTCACCCTGCCCGAGGGCGGCATGGTCACCCTCTACACCGACGGCCTGGTCGAGCGGCGCGGACAGGACCTCGACGACGGCATCGACCTGCTGGCCGACACCCTCGCCGGGCCCGGCCGGACCCTGGAGGAGAACTGCGACGCCGTCCTCGGCGCACTCGTCACCGACGGCACCGAGGACGACATCGCGATGATCATGGCGCGGGTGCTGCCGCTGCCCGCCGACCGGATCGCCACCCTCCCGCTCACCGGCGGCGGCCGGCTGCCCGGCAAGGCCCGCCGCTTCACCCGCGCCACCCTGGACGCCTGGGGCCTGTCCGCCCTCTCCGACTACGCCGAACTGCTGGTCAGCGAGCTGGTCACGAACGCCCTGCTGCACGCCGAGGCCCCGCGGCGGCTGCGGCTGTTCCGCGACCGGGTGCTCACCCTGGAGGTCTCCGACGCGGGCGGCGCGGCCCCGCAGCTGCGCCCCTTCGCCGAGCAGGACGAGGGCGGGCGCGGCATGTTCCTGGTCAGCGAGCTGGCCCAGCGCTGGGGCAGCCGGCTGACCAGGGACGGCAAGGTGGTCTGGGCGGAGCTGGAACTGCCCTTCGGGGCCGCTTAGTTCCCCGCGGGTCAGTCCCCGGTCAGCACGCTTCCCCGGTCAGTGCGCGGCGAGCGGGTAGTGGTCGGAGAGGTCGGTGTAGGTGTAGCTCTTGCCCCAACTGCTCACCGTCCACGGTGCGCTGTGCGTGCGCAGGACCTGGTTGGTGTACTGCTGCGGGCGGGCGTGGTCGGCCCGGTAGAGCACGTAGTCCAGGTCCTCCCTGGGCTCGCCCGGGTAGCGGTAGGCGGCGATGGAGTTGTCGGCGGTGTCGAAGGAGTAAGGCCAGCCGGTGCGGGCGGAGGCCGGCGCCAGGTTGGCGTTGTCCAGCAGGGCCTGGTACTCGGAGCCGTGCGAGTCGATGTTGAGGTCACCGGCGAGCAGGATCGGCTCGTTCGCCGGGATCTGCTTGGCGTCCAGGAAGCCGCGCATGGCCGTGAGCTGCTTGGCCCGGATGGCGGCCGGCTGGCCGTTGGAGCAGCCCGAGTCGGTGGACTGCAGGTGGGTGCCGACCACATGGGTGCGCTGGCCGTTCACGTTCAGCACGGCGTAGACGAAGCCCTTGTTCGAGAAGTAGTCCGAGCCGCAGGCGTCCTTGTAGACGTACTGCTCCTTGCGCAGGATCGGCCACTTGCTGAGCAGCGTCACGCCGCCGTCCTCGGGGGTGGCGGCGCTGTAGCTGCCGGAGGTCGCGTCCCAGCCGCTGGTGGAGCGGCCGACGACCGGGGTGTGGTACGGGTAGGCGGCCGAGGCCTTGGCGGTCAGGGCGTCGGAGGCCGCGTTGTCGAAGGCCTCCTCCAGGACGACCACGTCGTGACCCTGGAAGAAGTCCGCCGAGGCGATCGCCTGCGCCCGGTGCGCCTGGCCCCAGTTGGGGTAGAGGGTCGTGCTCATCAGGAACGTGTTGTACGTGAGGACGTCCAGCGCGGGCGCGGTGACCGGGGCGCTCTCGGTCGTGGCGCCGGTGGCAGCCGTGGCGGGGGCGGTGGCGAGCGCGCCGAGCACGGCGGCGGCAGCGCAGGCGGCGGCGGCCTTGCGGAGGGACGACAGCGGCATTGGGGCTCCGTGAGGGTGTGACGTGAACGCGACGGTCGGCGGATGGTGTACATCCAACGTTGCCGCCCGCACGGTGCACAAGACCGCGCACGAGCATTCGGTGAACGCAGTTGAAACACTGTCACCACCCAGAACGCGCGAACCCCACTACCCGCGGTGGGTAGTGGGGCTCAGGCGGCGTGCGTGCGTCAGACCTCGCCGAACTCGCCGGCCTGGACGGCGGCGACGAACGACGACCAGGCGTCGGCGGGGAAGACGAGGGCAGGACCCTCGGGGTCCTTGGAGTCACGAACGGGCGTCAGGCCAGGGAAGTTCGGAGCTACCTCAACGCAAGTGCCACCGTTGTTGCTGTAGCTGGACTTGAACCATGTGGCGCCGGATAGGTCTACAGGGGCGATCATGATGTTCCTCTCACGCCTTGCACTTTCGGATCAGCTCCAGTGACGCAGCCTTCGAGAGCGCTTCCACCTGGAGCTGGTGGCATTCCCGCTCCCAGGCTTGAGCAGTCTCGGCGTCCCGCGAGAGGAAGCCGCGCAGCTGGCACTCCGAGTATGCCAGGAGTTTGCGATCCGCCAGGGTCAGCAAGGTAACAACCATGGTGAACGGCAGCTCTTCTGCAAGAGAGAACGGCGCCACTTGGATCGTGATGTTCGGACGAGTGGCGAGGTCTTCAAGGTGCGCAAGCTGCCGAGCCATGACCTTGCGCCCGCCCACCGGTCGCAGAAGGGCGCCCTCGTCCAGGACGAAGTGGAGCCGGGGCGCAGGCTGCCGGTCAAGTAGCTTCTGGCGCGTGGCAAGGAAGTCGAGCCGATCCGCAGCCTGCTCCTCGGTGACGCTGCCACGCCGCACGGCGGCCGAGGCGAAGGCTGCGGCGTACTCCATGGTCTGCGCCAGGCCAGGCACGATGCCCAGTTCGAAGTGGTTGATGCTCAGGGCCTTCGCTTCTTGCTGGGCGTACTCGGGAAACCCTTCCAGCAACGATGAGCCGCTGAGACTCCAGTACGTCAGTTCTAGTGTTCCACCAGCACCGAGGGCCCGGTCAGCTTGTACGACCCAGTCGAGTGTGGGACTGCGTGTCCCTCGTTCGAGGTTGGAGATCTGACTGTCGCTCAAGTTCGTCATCGCCCCGAGGTCGGTCTGCGTGAGCCCCGCCGCCTTGCGCAGCCTGCGGAGTTGTGCACCGAAGGCCTTGAGCGGTGATGCGGACGGGTCCAGCTCGGTCTCGCGCATGATCAGACCTCCGGTGCCTTCCTTGTCCCACAAGGGATTTCGTCAAGTGGAGAACCCTTCCGATCGTAGGGGATGCCACGCCACCATGGCTACACCAAGTGACACGCCAAGAGCGAAGCGCTACGGAGACCCCATGTCCGAAGACCCGAAATCCGTGCTGCCCGACTTCGTCCGCAACGAGGTGGTGCGGGACCTGAAGCACCGAGACGACGATGGCAGGCCGAAGGAGGGGGTCTTCATGGAGATCCTCTGCGGGGCGGCCTTCCTGAGGCCGCTCGGCGGGGGGTGCGAGTGGACGACCAGGCCCGATCAGCTGCGACGGTGCGACCCCAGGGAGATCGCGCCGGGTACGGGGACCAGCCCGCAGCGTCGGCCGATGTTTCCGGAGTCGGCGTGACCTCGGGGGAGATGCTGCTCGCCGGGCTGCACCTCGGCTCGTTGGCGGCCGGCGGCTTCACCGCCGTGGCGGGGACGACGCAACGAAACGCGGTCGAGGCGGGTGACGAGCCGACCACCGAGCCGCCGGGTCAACGCCCCTGCGGATGCGGCGCGTTCGTGCCGGACTGACAACACGCTCCCGCCACCGCGCCGCGAGCGCTCATCCCGCGCGGCGGCGGGGTCCAACGCCCGTCCGTGACAGACAATCACGGACGGGCGCCGGCAGGCAGACCTCCCCTGTCGGTCGGCTCCGAGGGCGCGT
The DNA here is from genome assembly GCF_044760075.1 of Kitasatospora sp. NPDC098663. NCBI lineage: Bacteria > Bacillati > Actinomycetota > Actinomycetes > Kitasatosporales > Streptomycetaceae > Kitasatospora > Kitasatospora sp. NPDC098663. The sequence continues at coordinate 31,794 of NZ_JBIWAP010000021.1, forward strand.
TGGCGCCAGACCCTCGCCGAGCCACACCGCTCCCCGCCGGAATCGCCGCTCCGGCGGGGAGCGGCCTCCCCTCGATCGGAGCTGCCCCCGCCACAGGTTCCTTCTGACGCGCGAGCCCCACTGCCCGCCGTGGGCAGTGGGGCTCGGACAAGGTGCGCGTCAGACCTTGCCGAACTCGCAGGCCTGGACGGCGGCGATGAACGACGACCAGGCGTCGGCGGGGAAGACGAGGGCAGGAGCCTCAGGGTCCTTGGAGTCACGGACGGGCAGTACACCCGGGAAGCCGGGAGCCACCTCGATGCAGCTGCCCCCGTTGTTGCTGTAGCTGGACTTGCGCCACTCGGCGCTGGCCAGGTCAAGGGTGGGGCCGGTCATTCGTGCTCCTTCCGAGCAGTGCGGATCACAGCGGGCGAAGCCACCTTGGGAAGCGACTTCACCTGAAGCCGATCGTAGTCACGGCTCCATGCCTCGACCTTCCTGCATTCCCGTTCCAGGACGCCTGAATCGGCCACTGGAAGTTGCGGGCGGAGCCGGGCCGTCGTGGTCAACGGCTGCCGAGAGGGTCGGGCGGCGTCACGATCTTCACCCGTCGAACCTCACAAGAGTCACTGACAATGCCCGCCGCCCACCGGTGAAGAGCACCCCGGCGTTCCGCGCCTCCGCAAGAATCCACTGAAAGGCTCCCGAGACATGACACACATCCCATGGGAAGGACGGGCCGCTGATCTGGCGGCCCGGGCGACCGATCCGGACTCCCGATGGCGGAACCCGGTGGCTGGCATCCCCCGGCACGAACTGGTCCCCAGGTGGTGGGAACCTGTCGAGGACGGCACTTGGCGGCTTCAGGCAGGGGAAGCGAACCCGGACTTGTGGCTCCAACGGGCCTACGGGAACGAGTCCCTGGTCACCAGCGTGGGCGGGTTGCACGCGGACCACGCGAAGTCTGACGACCGCCCGACCGGGCTGCCCACGTCGTCGGCCACGCTCACGCCGCTCGTGGTCAAGATGCTGCGGCACGGCCGGATCGCTGCCGAGCACGACCTGCTGGACATCGGCACCGGAGCGGGCGGGTTGACCGCCATTGCTGCCACGCGGCTCGGTTCGGATCGCGTGACGAGCGTGGACATCGACGGGTACCTGGTCGACGCCGCGCGGGATCGCCTCGCAGGCATGGGGCTGAGCCCCCACTTCGTCACTCAGGACGCCACCGAAGCCCTCCCGGGCGATTACGACCGGATCGTGGCCACCGTGTCCGCCCGCCCCGTCCCGGTCCCGTGGCTCCAGGCGCTCCGGCGCGGCGGACGGCTCGTCACCACCATCGCGGACACTGCGCTGATCCTGACGGCTTGGAAGACCCCGGACGGCGGGGCAACCGGCGTGATCGAACGCGACTGGGCGGGCTTCATGGCCACGCGCCACGGCTCCACCTACCCACGCGGCTTGGACGAACTGTTCAAGACCGCCCGCGAAGCCGAAGGCGAGAACGTCAAGCTCTTCCGGTACCCGGTCGCCGACATCCGCAACAACTGGGAAGTCTGGTCGATGCTCACGATCAGCATCCCGGGCATCGAAATCGACTTCGAGGAGACGCCCGAGGGCCGTACGGCCTGCCTCGCCCATCCGGACGGGTCATGGGCACGCGCAGAGGCAACGAAGTTCGAGCCGCCGACCGTCCACCAGAGCGGCCCCCGTCGCCTGTGGTCGGAACTCGAATCCATCCGGAACTGGCGGGAGGTCGAAGGCGGCCTCCCGCTCTACGGCTGCCGCGCCGTCGTCACCCCGGACGGCACGATCCACCTGTCCCGGGGCCGGTGGTCGGCCACCATCGGCTGACCGTAACCGGACGGCCCCGTCCGGCTTCTCCGGGGCGGGGCCTTGCCCGGAACGGTGTCATCGGCAGCGATGCGCTGGCCCCACTACCCGCAGCGGGTAGTGGGGCCCAGGCAGCGTGCGTGCGTCAGACCTCGCCGAACTCGCCGGCCTGGACGGCGGCGACGAACGACGACCAGGCGTCGGCGGGGAAGACGAGGGCAGGACCCTCGGGGTCCTTGGAGTCACGGACGGGAGCGAGGTTGGGGACGTCGGTGGCGACCTCCACGCAGTCGCCACCGTTGTTGGAGTATGAGGACTTGACCCAGGAAGTGCCGGACAGGTCTACGCGGTCGGTCATGACTGGAATTCCTTTCGGGCCCGATGATGAACTGTCAGGTGTCATAGGGCTACCCCGGAAGTCAGGCAGATGCCGGTGATCGCCGACCTGATCGGCGCTCAGCCCGCGTCGACTTCGGCCCTCCACATGGGGCGGAGTTGCGCGTCGACGTCGTCGGCCTGGCGGAGGCCCGCCTGGTAGGCGGGTTCCCAGGCCGCCAGGTCGCCCGGGTTCGAGCCGAATGCGCGCACCGAGGCCGGGTCGGGGCCGATGGTCACCACGGCGTCCGCCCCCACTGCCGCCAGCTGCTGGTTGAGCGGTTCCCGGGGGAACAGGTGGGCCATCGGCTCGACCACGACCAGCGTGCGGGCTCCAGCGGCGAGATCGGCGTTGGGGCCCGCACGCAGCGCACCGTCCATGTACCGCCGGCCGTCGATGGCGACGGGCGGCGCGGCTCCGGGGAAGGCGCTGCTCGCCGCCACCGCGTGGACCAGCGGTACGCCGCTGTCGCGGTCCCACACCACGGGCTCACCGGTGGTGGCGCAGACGGCGGCGATCAGCAGGCGTCGCTCCGGCCACGCGTCCGCACCGATCAGGGCGGCGCGCCCCGCGATGAGCGCCTCCTCGGCTTGGGGGTCGGTGCCGTCGAGCGCGAGGCGGCCGACTCGACGCCTCGCCTCGCCGGGTTCCAGGCTGCGGTCGCCGAGTACGGCGAACACCGCGTCCATCCGCTCGGGGTCGGGCTTCACCCGGTGGGCGGCCTGGCGGGCCGAGGAAGCGAGCCGCCCCGGGTCCTGCCCGGTGGCGAGCAGTGCTCCGACGATAGAGCCGGCTGACGTGCCGACGATCAGGTCGGCCTCGCCCAGGTCCACGCCGTTGCGGCGCAGCCCGTAGGCCAGTCCGGCTGTCCAGGCCGTGCCGACGTGACTTCCGGGGCCCAGGACGAGTGCCCGGTCGACGGTGTGCATGTGGTCTCCCCTCGTTATTGAAACAGTCGTACCATATACTCGCCAATGCCGTTTCAACTCCGATGCGCCGAAGGGAGATCCGCCGTGGGGCGACCCGCCGACCCCGCCCGTCGCGAGCGCACGCTGGCGCGGGCGACCGACTACGTGCTGGCGCACGGCCTGGCCGGACTGAGCCTGCGACCACTGGCCGCGGCCCTCGACACCAGTCCACGGATGCTGCTCTACGACTTCGGCAGCAAACAGGAGTTGGTCGCGGCGGTCCTCGCCGAGGCCCGCCGCCGGGGCGCGGTACGTCTGGCCGGGCACCCCGCGCCGATGGAGGGCTCCGTGCGGGAGCGGCTGCGCGGCATCTGGGGGTGGATGAGCGCGGACGAACGTGCGCCGTTCGTCCGGCTGTTCTTCGAGGTGCATGCCGACGGCCTGGTCCACCCCGAGAACTACCCCGACCAGGCCGAGGCGATCACGGACTGGTTCGACACTCTCGGGGCCACCTTCCGGGACGTCTCCACCGGCCCTGACGACACCGTCACGCCCACGCTGGTCATGGCCGTCATCCGGGGTCTGCTGTTCGACCTCACGACCACCGGCGACCGCCGGCGCACCGATCTCGCGCTGGACCGCTTCGCCGAACTCCTGGGGCGGTGAACGCGCGACAGCGGTGAACGCGCGAGAGGCATGACGGGCGAGTGGCGTGACGGGCGAGTGGCATGACGGGCGAGTGGCGTGACGGTCAGGGCTGCGTGCGGTGACAGTGACGTCAGCGAGGCCGAGGAAGGCGCACGTGGCGGTCCTGCCCCGCGCCGTATCCGGCCGCCGCCATGGCGATGCCGAGGACGACCAGAACGATGAGCGGAAGTGTCCAACTGCCCGTGCTGTCGTGCAGGATGCCGAGGAGGAGCGGGCCGGCCGCCGCCACGAGGTAGCCGATGGACTGCGCCATGCCGGCCAGTGCGGCGGCTTCGCCGGAGCTGCCGGCGCGTTCGCTCTGGAAGGTCAGCGCGAGGACGAGGCACGCGCCGCCGCCCAGTCCGAGCAGGGTGCACGCCACGGCGGACAGCGCGGGGGCGGACACCAGAACGGTGAAGCCGCCGGCCACGATGACCGAGGCGACGGCCGCGGTCCACCGCTGGTCGTGGCGGCCCCGGGTGAGCAGGGGCAGCAGGCCGCTGGTCGCCAGGGAGATCAGCTGGTAGTAGAAGAGCATCCATCCGGCCGTGGTGCTGCTCGTGCCGTGGTGGATCAGGATGCTGGGCAGCCACGCGACGGCGGTGTAGAAGGCCAGGGACTGCAGGCCCATGAACATGCTGACCTGCCATGCCAGCCCCGACCGCCAGGGCACCGGACTGCGGGCCGCGCCGGTGGAGGCCCGGGCCCCGTCGCCCCGCATCCGGGGCAGCCAGACGAGGAGCGCCGCGATGGTGAAGGCGATGCCCCAGGCGAGCGCGGTGTGCCAGGAGCCCGGTAGGGAGTGGGAGAGCGGGGCGGAGATCCCGGAGGAGACGGCGGCCGTGACGCCCATGACGGTGACGTAGAGAGCGCTGACGCCCTGGATGCGGTGTGCGGGCACGTTCCGCCTGATCATGGCGGGCAGCAGCACATTGCCGAACGCGATGGCGGCGGAGAGGATCACCGTCCCGGCGAACAGGCAGATCACCGAGGGCAGCGACCGGACCACCGTTCCGACGGCCAGCGCGCCGAGGGCCGCCACCAACAGACGCGCGCTGCCGAACCGGTGGGAGGCCCGGGCCACCAGGGGTGACGTCGCGGCGAACGTCAGCAGGGGGAGGGTGCTCAGCAGCCCGCCCCAGCTCGCCGTCAGGCCGCTGCCCTGTTCGATCGCGGGCAGCAGCGTACCGACGCCGGTGAGGCTGGTCCGCAGGTTGGCCGCCACGAGGCAGATCGCGAGGACGAGCCCGATCGACACGGTGGGCCGCGTGTTGTCGGCGGCCGCCGGCCCGGGGATGGAGTGCTGACGGGGCGTTGAGGACAGTTGTGGACTCATTGCTCCTCCGTCGCCGGTGATGCCTGGACCTCGTGGTCGTGGGTGATGCGTTTCATGGAGGCAGCCTATACAAACATCAGACATTTGAACATCGCATGTTTCCGGGCCTGGGTGGCCCCGGTTCCGGCCGCCCGGCACGCGATACGCCGCCGGCGGGAACGGCGGTGGCCGTTCCCGCCGGCGGGTGCGGAGGTGGGTGCGGAGGAGGAGGGCGGACGGGCTACAGCAGGTGCTGCGCCCGGAGGTCCGCCACGTACTTGGTGATCAGGTCCCGCGACAGGTGCGGGATGTCGTTCTCCTCGTTGAGGGCGGCGGCCCGGACCGCCGCGCGGAACCGGACCGCCGGCAGGGCGGATCCGGGCAGCGGCTCCGACGGCGCGGCGAAGGCGTGCAGCAGGGGGAGCAGCGAGTGCTGCCGCTGGCGGTCGGGCAGAGCGCGTATGGCGCTCTCGAAGCGGTCGAGCCACTCGTCGTAGTCGTGGATGCGTGTCAGGGGGTGTCCGGCCGCCACCAGCCAGTCGACGAAGGTGTCGAGGGATATCCCGTCCTCGTGCGGGTTCACGATGTTGAAGGTCCGGTACCCCTCCCGGGTGTCGTCGCCCAGCGCGGCGACGGCCTGCGCGGTGAAGTCCACGGGCAGCGCGTCGTAGTGCCCGCCGCCGTCACCGGTGCCCCGGGCGTAGAAGCTGCCGGGGGCGATGCCGGTCGCCAGCAGGCTCAGCAGGAGGCGGGTGAACACGTCCGGGACGTTCAACTGCCCGCGGTAGCGCGGATGGGCGAGGATCAGGTTCGAGCGGAACACGGCGACCGGGAGGCCGAACGTGTCGTGCGCCTCGCGCAGCAGCACCTCGCCCGCCCACTTGCTGGCGGCGTAGCCGTTCGCGTAGCCGCTGCCGAGGTCGCGCGTCCCGCAGGCCGTGCGGATGTCCGCGTCCTCGTCGGCCGCGGCCGCGGAGTCGAAGACGACGGCGACCGTCGACAGGTAGGTGAACTGCTTGGCCCTGGAGGTGACCGCGAGCCTGATCAGTTCGGCCGTGCCCAGCACGTTGGGGCCGAACAACTGGTCGTAGGGCAGGACGTGGTTGACCAGTGCCGCCGGGTGGACGATCAGGTCCACGGTGTCGGCGAGCCGCTGCCAGGTCTCCCGGTCGAGCCCGAGGTCGCTCTCCCCGACGTCGCCGGCGACCACCTCCAGGTGCGCGGCGGCCAGGCCGTGGTAGCGCCGCAGGAGCTCCGGGTCGCCGCTGTCGAAGGCCGCGTCGAGCCGCGCCCGGGCCGACTCGTCGGTGGCGCCCCGGACCACGCAGACCAGTGTGCCGCCGCGCTGCGCGACGCGCTCCAGCCATTCGAGGCACAGGAAGCGGCCCAGGTAGCCGTTGGCGCCGGTCAGCAGGACGGTCCGTGCCTCGGGCAGCGGGCCCGTCGGCCTGCCGGTCCGCGTCGGGGTCTCCGGGGCAAGGAACGCGTCCAGCGTCAGGTCGCCCGCCGCGAGCCGCGTCGCGCCCGGTCCGTGGACCTGGTCGGCGGTCGGGCGCCGGTCGCCCGACGCGAGGGCGTTCTCGATGTGGTCGGCCACCCGCTGGAGCGTGTTGACCGGGTTGATGACGACGTCGACGGGGACGTCGACGCGGTAGACCTCCTTGAGCAGCTGGGAGAACGACAGCGCGGAGAGGCTGTCACCGCCGAGTTCGAGGAAACGCGTCCCGGGGTGGACGTCGTCCTGCCGGTTTCCGAGCAGCGCGCGGGCGGCCTGGCACACGGTCTCCGGTACGGGCCGGGACGGGCCGAGCTGGCGCAGCGCCCGGAGTTCGTCGCTCTCGTGCTCGGTCAGCTCGGCGTACAGGGCTTCGAGGCGCTCGCCGTAGCGCTTCGCCAGCGCGGGGCGCAGCGGCTTGCGCACGCCGGAGAGCAACCCGTTCTCCTGGCTGAACGGCTCGGTCTCGATGAGGAAGTCCCGTGGGATCTCGTACGAGTTGAGGCCCGCCCCGGTGGCGAGGCGGTGCAGGGACTCGCGCAGGAGCGACCTCAGGCGCGGGCTGTCCCCGGCGGCGAGGTCGAGCGCCTCCTGGGTGGGCACGATGACCGCGAGCAGGTAGGCGCGGGCGCTGTTGCCGTACACGAAGACCTGCCGGACGAGCGGACTGCCGGCGAAGAGGGCTTCCAGCCGGGAGGTGGCCACGAACTCGCCCTGCGACAGCTTGAGGACGTTGGAACGGCGGTCGACGTACACGAACTCGTCGGGACCGGTGAGGGCCACGATGTCGCCCGTGCGGTAGAAGCCGTCCTCGTCGAAGACCTGGGCGGTGGCGTCCGGCCGGTGGAAGTAGCCGGGAACGAGGCGTTCCGACTTGACCAGCAGTTCGCCCCTGGGGTGCGGGGAATCGCTGCGGAAGTACCCCAGCTCGGGCACGTCCGCCAGCCGGTGGTCGGTCACCGGCGGGCGCAGCACCCGGCCGTCGAGCGAGACCAGCCCGGCTTCCGTGGACCCGTAGCCGTTGAAGACCCTGATCTGCAGGCAGCTCTCCAGGAACGCCGCCAGCTCCGCGATCACCGGGGCCGAGCCGTAGATGGCCCACAGGAGGCGGCCGCCCAGGGTCTTCTCCCGCAGCTCCTCCTTCGCGCGGTCCGCCTGCCCGGCGGCGCCGCCCCCCGCCTCGCTCCGCTCGTTCCGGCGGGCCGCCTCGCTCCGGTAGCGCTCGAAGAGCATGTCGCAGATGCGGGGCACCAGGATGAACTCGGTGGGCCGGACCAGGGAGAGGTCCACGAAGAGGGTCGACAGGTCGCTCGACGCCACGAAGTGGGCGGTGCCCCCCTTGGCGAGCGTGCCGAACAGCACGCCTCGTCCCATCATGTGGCTCAGGGGCAGGTAGTTGAGAACGATGGACGGCTGCGTCCCCTGGCCGGGCACGAAGTCGATCCAGAAGTGCTTGACGAGACGCTCGGTGTACACGGCGCCCTTGGGGGTGCCGGTGCTCCCCGAGGTGTAGATCAGCGCGCTGAGCGTGTCGGCCGTCGAGCCCTCGGGGACCCGGGGGAGCGGTGGCAGGCTCCTGCCCCGCTCGACGATCGACGCCAGCACGTCCAGGGTGACGCCCCGGCCCTGCGCCGCGAGCCGTCCGCGGGCGGCGTCCAGCGCCTCCTGGTGGTCGGTGACCTCCGGGCGGTGGCCGAGCACGACGATCCTGCCCAGTGACGGGGCGTCCGCCGCGATCCGGAGCGCGACGTCCAGGTGTGCCACGTCCACCGCCAGCAGGCGTGGTCCGGTCTGGGCGACGACGGGGGCCAGGTGTTCCACCGAGGCGCCGGCCTGGAGGGGGACGCTCACCGCGCCGGAGCGGACGCAGGCCAGATCCAGCACGGCGTACTCGGGGCTGGTGGAGCCGAGGACGGCGACGAAGTCGCCCGGGCCCACGGCGTGGTCGGGGTGGTGGCGCCACTCCGAGGCCACCGCGCCGACGCGTTCCCACAGTTCGCCGTAGGTGACGGTGTCGAACCTGTCCAGGAGGCGCAGGGTGGTGCGGCCGGTGTCCGGGTCGGTCACCGGCTCGGCGGCGCGCTCGCCCAGGGCGGGGCGGTCCGCGTACCCTTCCATCACCGTGGCCACGAGGTCGGCGAGCGGTAGGCCCGGCCGCCGGATCGCCTCGCTGACGGTCTCCAGGGGCGCGGCGGCACGGAACTGCGGATCCGTCGCGTACAGGTGGGCGGTGCGTCGGGCGGTGCGTGCGTCGAGGTCGTCGGCCGGGGGCGGTAAGACGGACATCGGTGTTCTCCTCTACGGCCTCGAAGGCCTGTGCAAGGGGTGAGCGGTCCTCATTCTTCGGTGAAGGCCGGTCCGGTGGAAGTGCGTGGTGCCTGGACCTCGTGGTCGTGGGTGAGCCGGACGATCGCCGCCGCCGCGGTGCGGGCGCCGTTCTCGTCCTGGGCCTCGATCGCGTCGACGAGTCGCCGGTGCAGGTCGGCGTGCTCCTCGGCGGCGGTGGCGTCCCAGGACAGGCCTCCCAGGGCGGAGGTGAGGGCCGTGCCGAGGTAGTCGTAGACCTCGATCAGGAGGTCGTTCCCGCTCGCCCGGACGACGGCCCGGTGGAACAGCGCGTCGACGCTCATGGCCGCGGACCTGTCCTCGCCGGCGCAGGCCGCGTCGGCGTCGGCCAGCAGCTCCCTGAGCTGGTGCAGCTGGTCCTCGCTGCGCCGCAGGGCGGCGGCCCCCGAGGCGTACTCCTCCAGGACGGTGCGCAGTTCGAGGACGTTGTCCCGCCGCGCGGAACTCGCCCGCCGCACCATGACCGACTGGAGCTCGCTCGACGCGCGGACGTAGGTGCCGTCCCCGGCCCGGGGTTCCAGCAGGCCGAGGTGCACGAGCGCGCCGATCGCCTCCCGCAGCGTGCTGCGGCCGACCCCGAGCTCCTCGACGAGGACCTGCTCCGGCGGGATCCGCGTCCCCACCGGCCAGCCCCCCGCCTCGATGTGCGAGCGGAGGCTGTCCACGAGCTGCGCGGACAGGCTGGCCGTCCTGCGCGGTGTGCTGATGCGTTTCATGGGAGCAGCCTATACAAACATCAGACATTTGGACATCGCATGTCCCTGGGCCTGGGCCTGGGCCGCCCCGGTTCCCACCGCCCGGCACGCGATACGCCACCGGCGGGAACGGCCGTGGCCGTTCCCGCCGGTGGCGGGGGAGTCGGGGGTGCCTACGCGTCGACCTTCTTCGGCTGCTCCGGCTGCTCCGGAGCGGGTACCTCGGACACGGTGGCCGCGCTGGTCGGGGTGTCCAGGCCCCGCAGCAGCCGCCAGGCCATCGCGGCCGCGCCGATCAGCAGGACGGCGGCCAGCAGACCGGCGCTGTTCATGCCGTGCGTGAAGGACTCCCGGGCGCTCGCCAGCAGCGGCTCCGCGACGCCCTGCGGCAGTGCGTGCGCCGTCTCGACCGCCGCGCCCAGCGACTCGCCGGCCCGCGCCGCGGCCTCCGGGTCCGTCCCGGCCGGGACGACGAGGCCGCCGGCGTAGATCGAGCCGACCACCGAGCCGACCAGCGCGATGCCGAGCGCGGTGCCCAGCTCGTACGCGGTCTCCGAGACCGCCGAGGCGGCGCCGGCCTTGTCGGCGGGCGAGGCGCTCAGCACCAGGTCGGCGCCGAGCGTGTAGACCACGCCCTCGGCCGTCCCGACCAGCAGGAAGGAGGCGGCCAGCAGCAGGTAGGTGGTGTCCTGCTGGAGCCAGCCGAGCACGCCCACGCCGAGGCCCATGGCCAGCAGGCAGCCGGTCAGCGCCGCCCGGGCGCCGGTGCGGCGCACCAGCCGGGCCGTCAGCAGACCGCCGACGACGGCGCCGACGAAGGCCGGCAGCTCGGCCATCCCGGCCCGCAGCGGCTCGTAGCCGCGGACCAGCTGGAGGTACTGCGAGGTCACGAAGACCACACCGGACAGGCCGATCAGGGCGATCAGCGAGGCCAGCACGGCGGCGGTGAACCGCCGGTCGCGGAACAGCCGCACGTCCAGCAGCGGGGTCTCCAGCCGCAGCTGGCGGCGGACGAAGACGGTCAGCGCGGTGACGCCCAGCACGAAGGCGACCGGGACGTCCCAGCGGGCCACGCCGTGCGCGGCGGCCTCCTTGATCGCGTAGACCGTGCCGATCACCCCCGCCATCGACAGGGCGACGCTCAGCACGTCCCAGCGGCCCGGCTTCGGGTCCTTGGACTCCGGCAGCAGCCAGGCGCCGAGCACGAGCAGCAGGAGCAGGATCGGGATGTTCAGCAGGAACACCGAACCCCACCAGAAGTGCTCCAGCAGCACCCCGCCGACCACCGGCCCGAGTGCGGCGCCGGCGGTGGCGGCCGCGCCCCAGATGCCGATCGCGGTGGCCCGCTCCCGGTCGTCCGGGAAGAGGCCGCGGATCAGCGACAGGGTCGAGGGCATGATCGTCGCGCCGGCGACGCCGAGCAGCGCGCGGGCCAGGATCAGCCAGCCGGCGCTGGGCGCGTAGGCGGCGAGCAGCGAGGCGGCGCCGAAGGCGGCCGCGCCGATCAGCAGCAGTTTCTTGCGGCCGATCCGGTCGCTGAGCGAGCCCATGCTGACCAGCAGGCCGGCCAGGACGAAGGAGTAGGAGTCGCCGATCCAGAGCAGCTGGGTGCCGCTGGGCTCCAGCGTCTCGCTGATGGAGGGGATGGCGAGGGAGAGGACGGTCGCGTCGAGGGCGACCACGGTGACGGCCAGGACGAGGACGGCGAGGCCGGTCCAGCGCTGGCGGGGGCTGGCAAGGACGGTACTGCTCATGCGCCCGACTCGCTTCGCTCGGCAGGCGCTTCGCGCAATGCGCACCCGCTGATGATTCGTTCGCTTCGCTTACTCATGGGATATCGGTTTCAGGTGTGCGGGCCGAAGGTGCTGTGGGCGGGGGAGTGGCGGCGTCGGGCCGGCGCAGCGCGCCGCCGAGGAACAGCTCGGCGAGCGAGAAGGCGGCGTCGCGCGGGGCGAGGCGGCCGTCCTGGATGGCCCAGCCGACGCCGGCCACCAGGTCGAAGAAGGCCTCGCTCAGCCAGGCGGCGCTCAGCTCGATGCGGAACGTGCCCTGCTGCTGGCCGCGCAGGAAGAGCGCGTGCAGCCGGACGATCTGGAGCTCCCAGAGGTCGTTGACGCTGTCGTCGTCGTAGAGCTGGTTCTCGCCGGCCAGGAAGGCGCAGAGCGTGGCGTCCGGGACGGCGGCGTCGACCAGGCGGCGCAGCGCGGCCTCGGCGTCGCCGTCCTCGACGGCGGCGGTGTCCAGGGCGGCGGCGAACCGGTGCAGGCCGAGCAGGCCGACCTCGCGGATCAGGGCCTCGCGCCCGGGGAAGAGCCGGTGCAGGGTGGCGCGGCTGATCCCGGCGGCGCGCGCGATCTCGTCCAGGTGGGCGGTCGGGCGGCGGGAGAGCACGCCGACGGCGGCTTCCAGGACGGTGTCGCGATCGGTGGCCATGTATCGAGTGTAGGCCAAATGAGACATGGATGTCTCAAAATTACGGTGACCGTCTCGGATGAGGCGTTGACCGCCACGGTCGGGGCGGCAAAAAACCGGGGACGGCGGGTGCCGTCCCCGGTCGGGGTGCCGCTGTCGTGCGGCCGGTTCAGCCCGGTCGGTTCAGCCCGGTCGGGCCGTGCGCCGCCCGGATCAGCTCTGGTTGTAGAACCCGGTCTCGTCGAGCGGGCGGTCGATCACCATGACCTCGACGTCGGCCGGGGTGAGCAGGAACACCCGGCGGGCGATCCGCTCGATGCCGCCCTGGGTGCCGAAGATCAGCCCGGAGGCGAAGTCCACCATCCGCTTGGCCTCGGCCTCGTTCATCTCGGTGAGGTCCATGACCACCGGGATGCTCGCCCGGATGTGCTCGCCGACCGTGCGGGCCGCCTCGAAGCCGGTCGGCCGCAAGGAGACGATCTTCGCGGGCGCGGGCGAGGCCGGCATCGTCTCCTGATCGACCCACTCGTCCTCGTACACCGCGGCCGGGTAGTTCCCCGAGGGCATCAGCCACCCGTTGTGGTGCTCGTCGCGAAGTGCTCCCATGCCGCGCCTCCCTGCCTCGTCCCGTCCTGGTCCCCCGGGGTCGCGTGTCCTTTTTGACACGTCATCCACTCGTCGGAACTGTCCGAGTATCGCACTGTTCACCGGTCCCGTGCCCGCTCGCGGCCCCCGTACGAGTCGCGCCGCGCCGGAAACCCGGGCGAACCCGGGCAACATCAGCGACGCGGCGGTGAGCCGTACGGTTGCGCGCGTAGACCATATCGGTCGCGGTCACCGCGCAATTGACCTTCTGTCAACAATGCGGAAACGATTTCACCCGCCGGTGGTGCCGTCCACCAGTTCGCGCAGAAGATCGGCGTGGCCGTTGTGCCGCGCGTACTCCTCGACCATGTGGACCAGGATCCAGCGCAGCGTCACCTCCTCGCCGCGGCGCAGCTGCTTGCCGACCGTGTCCAGCGACAGGCCGGCGCTCGCGCGGCGGGCGGCCTCGACCTCGGCGCGCCAGGTGGCGAAGTCGGCCGCGACGTCGGCGGTGTCGACGTTGTTGAAGTCGCCGTCCTCGTCGGCCTCCGTCCAGTAGTGGTTCTCGACGGACTCGTCGCCGTGCAGGACGGTCCGGAACCAGTACTGCTCCACCTCGGCCATGTGCCGGACGAGGCCGAGCAGCGAGAGGGCGGACGGCGGGACGGAGCGCTGCCGCAGCTGGTCGTCGGTCAGGCCCTCGCACTTGAGCGCGAGCGTGCTGCGGTGGTAGTCGAGCCAGGCGGTGAGCATGGCGGTCTCGTCGGCCGCCATCGGCGGGTCGACCCGCGGGGAGAGTTCGGTCATGCGGGACATCCTGGTGCCCAACGACCGGCGGGCGCGAACGAATTGTCGAGCGCCCCCCGAGTGCCTCGGATCCCGGCCGGTCAGCCGGTCAGCCGGTCAGCCGGTCAGCCGGTCGGCCGGTCAGGCGGCCGGTGCGCGGCGCCTGGTGGCCGCGGCCCGCCACAGCCCGACCACGCTGCCCAGCACGAGCAGCGCGATCACCCCGGCCGACACCAGGAAGGCCGCCGAGCCCGGCTCGCCCGCGCTGGCGGCCGCGGTCACGTACACCGCGGTGGTCGGCACCACGCCGATCGCGGTGGCGAACAGGAAGGGCGCGAAGCGGACCCCGGAGAAGGCCGCGCCGTAGTTGGCCGCCTGGAACGGCATGCCCGGCAGCAGCCGCAGCACCAGCACGCTGCGGAAGCCCTGCTCGGTGAAGCGCCGGTCCAGCGTGCCGAGCACCCGCCCGCGCAGGTACGGCCGCAGCGCCTCGCGCCCGAGGCCCCGGCCGAGCCCGAAGGCCATGGCCGCGCCCAGCGTGGTGCCGAGCACGGACAGCAGCACGCCCTGCTGGATGCCCAGCAGCAGCCCGGCGGCGGCGTTCAGCGCCGGCCGGGGGACGAAGGCGAGCGTGCCGACCGCGTACACGGTGGCGAACAGCGGCGCGAACCAGTACCCGGGCATCCGGTCGGCGAGGCCGCCGTTCAGCAGCGCCGTCGGGCTCCACAGCAGCAGCGATCCGGCCGCTGCGCCGAGCAGCACCACGAGGAGCGCGAACCGCCACCACGGCGAACGCGGCGCGGGGCCGGACGGCGGCCGCTCGACGGCGGGCGGGGGCGTTGCGGGTGCGGGCACCGGCCGAGCCTAACCGGTGCCCCGCCGCGGCCGTCGAGGCGGTCGCGGTCAGCTGTACGGGGGCTTGTCCGGGTTGTAGTGCCAGAACTGGTTGTCGCCACTGTGGAACTCCCACTGGATCACCGGGGTGCCGTCGGTCAGCGCGCCGCCGGAGACGTCCAGGACGAGGCCGCTGTAGCCGTTCACGATCCGGCGGGGCGTGCCGGGGTGGCTGGCCGGGGGGTCGCTCCAGCTCTGGTTGGCGCCGCCGTCGCAGGTCCACTGGTCGGCCTGGGTGCCCCAGGTGGTGCTGAAGGCCGGGATGTCCAGGCACTTGCCGCTGTTCAGGTTCACCCAGCCGCGGGCGCTCTGGGTCCACTGCTGGTTGGCGCCGCCGGTACAGGTCCAGATCCGGACCGGGGCGCCGTCGTCGGTGCGCCAGTCGGCGACCTCCAGGCACAGGTCGTTCGGGCCCGCGTACATGCCGGTGCGGATCTCGGCGGGCCCGAAGTCGGCGGCGGCCGTGGGGGTGGCCGCGGGGGCGGGTGGGGCGGTGAGCGCCACCACGGCGCTGGCGAGGGCGGCCGTGGCGGCGGCGAGCCGCGCACGACGGGGCGGGCGGGAGAGGCGGGGCGGGCGGGACATCAGAGCGTCCTCCGAGGGGTCGCGGATGCGGAGCGGTCGGCGAGGAATCCCAGCAGACGTCCCCAGGAGTCCCGGGCCGCGTCCGAGTATTCGACGGCGGAGAGCGCGAAGAAGTTGTGCGGCGCGCCCGGGTGGCCGACGAACTCGTGCGGGCAGCCGGGGGCCGCCTCCGGGCGGCGTCCTGGTGGTGGCGCACCGGGTTCACCCCGGGGAACGCGAAACCGCCGGGCGCGGAATGCGCCCGGCGGCCGGTGCGAGGAGGGGGGATTCCCGGGAATTCCCCGTTCAGATCGCCGAGAGGTCTTTTGCGGAGGTGCCGCCCGGTGGCGTCGTGGCCGCGGCCGCGGCCACGGCCGCGTCTTCGGCGCCGGATCCGGATCCGGGGGAGTTCCGTTCGGCCCGGCGCAGCGCCCCGGCGCTCAGCAGCAGCGCGAAGGCGAGCGCGGTGACCAGGCCGAAGGAGACGGTCAGCGAGGTCGCCTGGGCGAGTGCGCCGATGATCGCGGGCGCGACCAGGCCGGAGGTGTAGGTGACGGTGGCGACGCCCGCGATGGCCTGGCTGGGGTTGCTGCCGATCCGCCCGGCCGCCGCGAAGGCCAGCGGGACGGTGACCGCGATGCCGATGCCGATCAGGGCGAAGCCCGGGATGGCGAGCGCCGGGCTGTCGGCCACCACCACCAGCAGGCCGCCGACGGTGGCGACGGCGCCGCCGAGACGGGTGGTGCGCACGGCGCCGAGCCGGCGGACCACCGCGTCGCCGCAGAGGCGGCTGACGGCCATGGTGAGGGAGAAGGCGGTGTAGGAGGCGGCCGCGATGGTGGCCGAGGCGCCGGTGACGTCCCGCAGGTAGACGCCGCTCCAGTCCATCGAGGCGCCCTCGGCGAAGACGGCGCAGAAGCCGACCAGCCCGATCACCAGCGAACTGCGCGGCGGCAGCGCGAACCGCGGCGGCTCCTCCGTCCCCTCCGGCGCCCGCAGGTCGGGCAGGTTCCGGCAGACGGGCTGCGCGAGGGCGAGCAGCACGAGCGCGGTGACGGCCAGCTGGAGCCGGGCGTCGAGGTCGAGGTGGGCGGCCAGGATGCCGAAGCCGGAGGCCAGCAGCCCGCCCGCGCTCCACATCCCGTGCAGTCCGGACATGATCGAGCGGCCGAGCCGCTGTTCGATCTCCACGCCCTGCGCGTTCATCGCGACGTCCGCCATCCCGGCCGAGGCGCCGTACGCGAGCAGCGCCACGCACAGCACCGGCAGCGAGGGGGCGAGCGCGGGCAGGGCGAGGGCCAGGCACCAGAGCGAGATCAGCCCGCGGACCGCCGCCCGCCCGCCGTAGCGGTGGACGAACCGGCCGGCCAGCGGCATCGCGAGGGAGGAGCCGATGGCGGGCATCACCAGGGCCAGGCCGAGCTGGCCGGGGGAGAGGTCGAGGCGGTCCTGGATCCACGGGATGCGGGTGACGAAGCTGCCGCTGACGGCGCCGTGCACGCCGAAGACCAGGGCGATGCCGGCCCTGGCCCGGCGTGGGGAGGCCAGTGGCTCCAGTGCGTGTGCGGTCGTGCTCATCCGGCGTTCCCTCCCGGGTCGCGCAGGCGGGGCGGCGCGACGGTGCCCTGTGTGGGTGGTTGACGTGCTGGTGGGTGGTCTGACGTGCCCGGCAATGGTTCTGACGTGCCTGAGGGTGGTCTACGTGCGGGCCGTTCGGTCCGCGCGGCGGCGACGGCCGTCCGGCGGATGGTTCGATAAAATTATCAGGAAGGGACCCTGATAGAAACACTCTGGAAGGATGAGCCGCCATGACCACCGCGCGCACGGCCACGCCGAGCACCGCCCGGGCGATCAACGACCGGCTGGCCCTCAACCTGCTCCTCGAACAGGGCCCCCTGACCGCGACCGACCTGCGCGACCTCACCGGCCTCTCCCGGCCGACCGTCGCCGACCTGCTCGACCGCCTCCAGCGCACCGGCCTGGTCGCCGTCGTCGGCGAACGGGGCGAACAGCGGCGCGGCCCCAACGCCCGGCTCTACGCGCTGGTCGCCTCCCGCGCCCACCTCGCCGCCTTCGACGTGCGCTCCGGTGGCGTCAGCCTGGTCGTCGCCGACCTCACCGGGCGCACCCTCGCCAGCGCCGAGGTCCCGGTCCACGGCGACGGGACGCCCGACACCGCCGGACACCTGGTGCGCACCCTGCTGGACACCGCGCGCGGCGTCGGCGTCGAACGGCTGCACACCGTCGCCGTCGGCGCCCCCGGACTGGTCGACCCCGCCACCGGGCGCCTCAACAGCACCGGGAAGCTCCCCGCCTGGCACGCCGAACTGCTCGCCGAGCTGCGCGGGCTGCCCGGTACCGAGGTGATCCTGGAGAACGAGGTCAACCTGGCCGGCCGGGCCGAGTACCGGATCGGCGCCGCCCGCGACCGCGACACCTTCGTGCTGCTCTGGCTCGGCCACGGCGTCGGCGCCGCCGTCGTCCTGGACGGCCGGCTCCGCCGGGGCTTCTCCGGCGGCACCGGCGAGATCGGCTTCCTGCCCGTCCCCGGCACCGGCGGCCTGCCCAGCGCCACCGGCTGCGACGGCGGCTTCCACAGCCTGGCCGGCAGCGCCGCCGTCTGCGAGCTCGCCCGCGCCCACGGACTGCCCGCCGGCGCCACCGGGGACGCCCCCGCCGCCGAGGCGGCCGTCCGCGCCGCGCTGGACGCACTCGGCCCGGGCGGGCCCGGCGGGCCGTTCCTGGACGAGCTGGCCGCGCGGATCGCGGTCGGCGCCGCCAGCATCTGCGTCGTCCTCGACCCGGGCTGCGTGGTGCTCGGCGGCGAGCTCGGCCGGGCCGGCGGCGCCGAACTGGCCGGCCGGGTCGAACGGCGGCTGGCCGAGCTGTCCCCGCTGCGCACCGAGGTCCGGCCCGGCACGGCGGGCGGCGGCGCGGTGCTGGCCGGGGCCGTCCTCACCGCCGGGGACGCGGTGCGCCGCGACCTCTTCGGCGAGTCCTGACCCGCCTCGCTTGGCGGCCCCGGCCGCCGGTACGGCAGGATGACGGCGACGGCCCGCCGCGCGTACGGCGTCCCCGTTCCCGTCCCACGTTCCCCGGGTCAGCCCCGGGGCGGTCCCCGAGTCAGTGTCAGGAGTCGCACATGGGCCAGTCCGAGGCGCCGGTCAACCCGTACCGCATCGGTGAAGCCGCGGCGCTGCTCGGGGTCAGTGCCGACACCATGCGGCGCTGGGTGGACGCGGGGCGGGTCGCGGCCGAGCGGGACGAGCACGGCCACCGGATCATCCCCGGCGTCGACCTCGCCGCCTTCGCCCGTGAGCTGGCCCGCCCGGAGAACGCCGAGGCCGAGGGCCGTCCGTCCTCGGCCCGCAACCGCTTCCCCGGGATCGTCACCCACGTGGTGCTCGGCGACGTCGCCGCCCAGGTGGAGGTCCAGGCCGGGCCCTTCCGGGTGGTGTCGCTGATCAGCCGGGAGTCGGCGGAGGAGCTGAACCTCGTCCCCGGCGCTCCCGCCACCGCGGTCATCAAGTCCACCAATGTGATGATCGAGCGGCGTTAGGCCCAGCCTGACCCGCACGGCACGCCCCACCGGGTGCCGCGCGCCGACGGCGTGCCGAGCCCCGTCCGTACCGGTTCCGAACGAGAGGCCCCGCCCGGGATGTCCCACCCGCATCTGCCGACCACCCAGAGCGCCGTCCGCGCGGTCGGGGAACCGGCCACCGACCGCCGCCGGGTGCTCGCCGTCGCGCACCGCGGCGACCCGTACCGCCACCGCGAGAACACCCTGCCCTCCGTCGAGTCCGCGCTCGCCGCCGGCGCCGACGCCGTCGAGGTGGACGTCCAGCTCACCCGCGACCGGGTGCCCGTCCTGCTGCACGACCACACCCTGGAACGCCTCTGGGGCGACCCGCGGTCGATCGGCCGGGTCACCACCGCGCAGCTCGACGAGCTGCGCCAAGGGCCGCTCGCCGTCCCGACCCTCGCCGAGACGATCAAGGTCGTCGCGGCCGCCGAAGGCCCCCGGCTGCTCATCGACCTCGACGACCCCGGCCCCGTCGCCGCCACCTGGTCCGTCGTCACCGGCCTCGGCGCCGAAGGGCTGGTCTCCTTCTGCGGCCCCGCCACCGCGATGTTCGCCGTCCGCGCGCTGGCGCCCGGCGCCGAGATCGCCCTCACCTGGAAGGAGCCCCGGCTGCCCGTCCGGGCCCTGCTGGACGACCTGCGCCCGCGCTACCTCAACCCGCCGTTCGGCCTGGTCACCCCCGAGTTCGTCGCCGCCGCGGCGGACGCCGGGCTCGCCGTCTCCACCTGGACCGCCGACCTGCGCCGCACCATGCGCCGGCTGCGCGACACCGGGGTCGCCTCCATCACCAGCAACCGGATCGGCGTGCTGCGCGCCGTCCTGGACGGCCGCCGCTGAGCGTGCCGTTTCCAGGCGAACTGAGGTCCGGCGCTCGAACGCGTCCGCCAGGGCGCTTCGTCCGATGAGGTGAGCTCCACCGGCTGCTCTGTACGCGACGGACGGGGGCGGATTGAATCGGCTCCACCCTTGATCGGCCGGACGGCGGCGTGCCGTTGTCGCCGAGGGGACGGCCGGAAGCGGGCACGCTGACGGATCGTCCGTCGAGACGGGGCGATTCGGACTCGTCGACGAGCCAGGCGGAGGTGGCCGTGCCCGAGGAGCACCCGGCCGGGGAGGGCCCGGCGGCGGAGCCCCGGTTCGTGGGCGGGGCCGCGCCGGACCCCCGCAGGCCGTACCTGATGCTGCCGCCGGTGGTCCGGCAGGCGGCCGCCTGGGCGGCGGCGGTGATCCTGCTGCTCGCCCTCGCCTCGCTGCTGGTCTTCGCGCTGGTCGAGCTGCGGGCCGCGACCGTGCCGGTGGTGCTGGCGCTGCTGGGGGCCTCGCTGCTCTACCCGGCGGTGCCGTGGCTGGTCCGGCGGGGTGTGAACCGGGGGCTGGCCGCCGGGCTCACCTGCGTGCTGCTGGTCGCGGCCGTCTGCGGGGTGATCGCGCTGCTGGTCAACGCCCTGGTGCACAGCGCCCCGCAGATCGCCGAGTCCCTCCAGCAGGCGGGCAACCAGCTCGCCGCGTGGCTCGGCCCGACCGGGGAGAAGATCCGGCACGCGCTGGACAACGCGAAGGGGGAGACCAACTCGCTGGTCTCGACCGTCACCAACGGTGTGCTGTCCGGGCTGGGCCTGGCGACCCAGCTGATCGCCGGCGGCGTGCTGGCGCTCGCCCTGGTGTTCTTCTTCCTCCGGGACGGCCACCGCACCGGCGACACGATCCGCTCCTACCTGCCCGAGCGCAGCGCCGAGACCGTGATCGCCTGTGCCGAGCGGGCCTTCGACGCGATGGCCGGCTTCATGCGCGGCACCACGCTGATCGCGCTGATCGACGCCACCTTCATCACCATCGGCCTGGTGGCGCTCGGCGTGCCCGGCGCGCCGGGGCTGGGCGCGCTGGTGTTCATGGGTGCCTACATCCCGTTCGTCGGGGCCTTCCTGTCCGGGGCGGTGTCCGTGCTGGTCGCGCTCGCCGACGGCGGGATCGGGACGGCGCTGTGGGCGCTCGGCGTGGTGATGGCGGTCCAGCTGTTCGAGGGCAACGTCCTCCAACCCCTCATCCAGAGCCGGACGGTGGAGCTGCACCCGGCCACCATCATGGTCGCGGTGGTGGCCGGCTCCGGGATCGCCGGCATCCTCGGGGCGCTGCTCGCCGTCCCGGTGTGCGCCGCCGGCGTGGGCATCGTCTCCGTCCTGCGCGGCGTCCCCGCCCCGCGGGCCGCCCGCCGCGCGGGGAACGGGGTGTAATCCGGTTGCCGGGGGCGGAGAGGCCGTGCGAGGATCGCTAATGCGACGACAGTCGCAATAGCGAGGGCGGGGGTTCGCATGGCACGGATCGCGGAGCTGATCGAGGTCGCCGAGGAGGGGGCCGGACCGTACGGGGTCGTCGTGGGGCCGGACGGGGGCGTGTGGTTCACGCTGGTGCACGCCGGGGAGATCGGACGGCTGGCGGCGGACGGCACGGTCGCGCGCTACGGCCTCGGGGCGCCGCAGTGCGGGCCCGCGGTGCTCACCGTCGGCCCGGACGGCGCGCTCTGGTTCACCCGGATGCGCGACCACCGGATCGGACGGATCGACACCGACGGGAAGGCGTCCTCCTTCCCCGTCCCGACGGCGGGCGCCGGGCCGTACGGGATCGCGGCGGGGCCCGACGGGGCGCTCTGGTTCACCGAGCTGAACGCCGACCGGATCGGGCGGATCACCGTCGAGGGCGAGGTGACGGAGTACCCGCTGCCGCGGGCCGGGGCCTTCCCGTCGTTCATCACGGCGGGCCCGGACGGCGCGCTCTGGTGCACGCTCAACCAGGCGGACGCCGTCGCCCGGACCACCGTCGGGGGCGAGGTGACCGTCCACCCGCTGCCCACCGGGGGCACCGCCCCGGTCGGGATCGCCGCCGGGGCGGACGGCGCGCTCTGGTACGTCGGCATCGGCGGCGGGCTGGTCGGCCGGATCACGGTGGACGGCGAGGTCACCGAGTACCCGCTGGCCGACCGGGCGGCCCGGCCGCACGCGATCACCTGCGGCCCGGACGGCCGGCTCTGGTTCACCGAGTGGGGCGCCGGCCGGATCGGAGTGCTCGGCCCGGACGGGCTGCTCGACGGCCACCAACTGCCCGGCCCGGCCGCCGAGCCGCACGGCATCGTCGTCGGCCCGGACGGCGCGGTGTACGCGGCGCTGGAGCGCGGATCGATCGCGAGGTTGGCGCCGCGTCAGGGCTGACGGCGCAGCAGCTCCTCCAGGTCGGCCAGCAGGTCGAGGGCGGCGGCGCGGTCGGGCACCGCCGCCGGGGCCGGGGAGCGCTCGGCGATGACCCGCAGGGCGGCGGCGGCCTGGCGGGCGAACAGGGCGAGCAGGTCCAGCTCGGGCAGGCTGGACCGGGCCTGCGGGGCCGGGTCCAGCACCTCCAGGACGCCCAGCACCCTGCTGCCGTGCGTCAGCGGCGCCGCCATCAGCGCGTTCGGAACGTACGCGGTGGACTCGGCGAAGGCCCGGTCGAAGGTGCGGTTCGCGCCCAGGTCGTCGACCACCATCGGCTCGCCCGAGGCGGCGACCCAGCCCGCGATGCCGCTGCCCGCCGGGAAGCGGCGGCCCACCAGGGACTCCTCGCCGCGCCCCGAGACGGCCTGGAACACCAGCTCCCCGGCCGCCTCGTCGAGCAGGCAGACCGAACCGGCCTCGGCACCGAAGATCGCTCGGGCCACGTCCACCACGGACTGCAGCAGTTCGCGGGCCAGCGGGTCGACGGCGGGATCAGTGCTGAGGGTCATCGGGCGCCTCCGTGATGGGGGTGGACGGGGTGGGCCCGGTCGTCGAACTCCCGCCCGGGGGACGGCGAGGACCGGCACCGGGGCCGACCTGGACGTTGGCCGCGGTGAGGTAGAGCGCGCTCTTCAGCTGGAAGGTCGTCAGCCTCGGGTGGCCGGACAGGATGCGGGCGCACAGCCCGGCGACGTACGGGGTGGCGAAGCTGTTGCCGGTGGTGCGGATGGTGGAGCCGCCGAGCCAGGGGACCCGGACGTTCTGGCCCGGGGCGAAGAACTCGACCGGCGGCGCCGGGTTGTACAGGTGCAGGGCCGGGTCCTCCTCCTGGTGGCTGCCGACCGAGATCACCGAGGAGAACCGCCAGGGGTAGCTCTCCACCGGGGTGTTGTGCGCGGAGGCGACGATCGCGGTGCGGGCGAAGAAGGCGTCGTCGGCGATCGCGTGCAGCTCCTCCAGGAAGCGGGTCCGGGTGGTGGAGAGACTGAGGTTGACGACGTCGAAGCCCTGCTCGACGGCCCAGCGCAGCCCGGTGATCAGCATGTCGCCGGTGCCGGTGAAGCGTTCGCCGAGCACCCGGACGCTGTACAGCTCGCAGTCCGGGGCGGTGCGGCGGATGATGCCCGCGCAGGCGGTGCCGTGGCCGCAGGTGTCGCCGGTGCGGTCGGGGCGGACCACCAGCTCCCGGGTCGTCGGGTCCTTGACGACCACCCAGGAGCCGTTCAGCGGGCCGACCAGCGGGTGGTCCGGCTCGATGCCGGAGTCCACGACGCACACCCGCACGCCCTTGCCGGTGCCCCCGCCGTCGAGGGCGCCGTCGGGGCCGGTGGTGTCGGGGCCGGTGGTGTCGTGGGCGGTGGTGTCGGCGAGCACCGGCAGGTCCGCGGCGGCCCGGCCGCGCAGGCTCCAGGTGAGGCCGGCCGGGCCGCTCACCGGGCGTCCCCGAGCCGCTCGGCCCGGCGCACGCCCGGCAGGTGGCCCTTGGCGGCGAACCGGTCCCGGGCGGTGGCGGCCGCGACGGCGGCCTCGGCGCGCCGGTCGAGCAGCAGCAGCGCGTGGGCGCGGTCCAGCGCGGTGAGCGCCTGGAGCAGCAGCGACTCGGTGGCCTCGGCCGCCCGCGCGGCGGCCGCGGTCAGCTCCAGCGCCGGGTCGGCCTCGCCCCGGGAGGCGGCGAGCCGGCCGCGCAGCGCGTCCAGCTCGATCGCCAGCACCGGCGGCAGCGCGGCCGCGGCGTCGACGCCGTCCAGGTGGCGGGCGGCCGGGCCCGGGCGGTCGGCGTCCAGCAGGGCGCGGGCGGTGGTGAGGGCGAGCCGGGGCAGCGGGGCGGAGTTGCCCAGCCGGCGGGCGACCTCGGCGGCGTCGGCGAGCAGGTCCAGCGCCTGCGCGGTCTGGCCGGTGGCCGCCGCGGCCTGGGCGGTCAGGGCCGGCAGCGAGATCATCGCGTCGGCCAGCGACAGCTCGCCCGCCAGGCCGTTGGCCTCGGCCAGCAGCAGTTCGGCCTCGCCGGGCCGGTCGCGCAGGGCGAGCAGGACGGCCAGCGGGCCGTTGAGCGCGACCCGCACCGTCCGGTGGCCGGCGCCGTGCCCGGCCAGCAGGGCCCGCAGCCGGAAGACGGCGTTCGGGACGGGCTCGGGGCCCGCCAGCAGGGAGGCGGCCAGCGCGGCCAGCACGGCGGCCCGGTCCAGCTCGGCGTCGGTGCGGGCGGCGTGGTCGAGGGCGTCGTCCAGCAGCCGCTCCGCCTCGGTGTGCCGGCCCGCCAGCAGGTGCTCCTCGGCCAGACGCAGCCCGGCCCGGGCCTGGCCCAGGTCGTCCCGCAGGTCGATGAAGAGCGGGAGGACAGCGCGGGCGGTGGCGGCGGGCTGCTCCGGGCCGGGCGGCAGGCCGCGCGCGGCCAGCGCGAGCCGGGCGTGCGCGGCGTCCAGCGGGTCGGCGGCCGAGTCGCGGACCTGCGCCAGGACGGGCAGGGCCTCGTCGGCCCGGCCGAGCGCCAGCCGGGCCTCGCCGAGGCGGCGCAGCGCCGGGCCTGCGGTGCGCTCGTTCGGGTAGTGCAGCCGGACGGCGCGCTCCAGCAGGTCGGTGGCGGCGGGCAGGTCGGCGTGGGCGAGGGCGTGGGCGCCGGCCACGCCGAGGGCGGCCGCCGCGCGGGTGCGCAGGGCGTCCGTCCGGGCGTCCAGCAGGCCGAGTTCGAGCCGGTAGCGGTGGGCGCGCTCCAGGTGGCCGCCGACGGCGGCGTCCCCGGCGGCGCGGACGGCCGGCAGGTCGGCGGCGCGTTCGTGGCGCTCGGCGCGGGCCCGCTTGGACATCGACTGGTAGACCGACTCCTGGACCAGGCCGCTGCTGAACCGGAAGCTGGTGCCGGCCGCTTCGACCAGGCGGCGCTCGGTCAGCCGGGTCAGCGCGGCGTGCAGCCGCGGCGGGGTGTCGTCACCCGCGGGCAGGCCCGGGAGGCCGTCGAACGGGCCGGTGAAGACGTCGTCCTCCGGGTCGGCGAAGGCGTCCTGGTCGGCGCCGCCGTGGGCGAGCTGGGCGAGTTCGGCGGCGGTGAAGGCGCGGCCGAGCACGGCGGCCAGGTCCAGGGTGGTGCGCTCGTCGCGCTCCAGGTCGTCGATCCGCGCACTGAGCAGCGCCCGGCCGGTGGGCGGGAGTTCGTCGGCGAGCGCGGGGCCGTCCGCCTCGGTGAGGGCGGCCAGCAGCTCCTCCAGGTGCAGCGGGTTGCCCTCGGCGCGCTCCAGCAGCCGGGTCGGCACCGCGTCCTGGTGGGCGCTCAACTCCGTCAACTGGGCTGCCAGCAGAGCTGATTCGTCCCAGGACAGGCCGCCGACCGGCAGCGCCGGCAGCTCCGGGCGGGAGGCCGGTAGCTCCGGCCGGGCCAGGCACAGCAGCAGCACCGGGGCCTGGCCGAGGGCGGCGACCAGCCGCTCGACGGCGTCCAGCAGCACCGGGCCGGCCCACTGGCAGTCGTCCAGGACCAGCACGGCCGGGCGCTCGACGGTCCGCCCGCGCAGGATCGCGGCCAGCCGGTCCAGGGACTGTTCGGCGCTCACCCCGGGCGCGGTGGCCTGCGCCAGCCGGTCCAGCGCCTCGGCGGGCGCGGGCGCCCCCGGGCCGCCGAGCAGGGCCCCGACGGCCTCCGCGAGCGGGGTCAGGACGCCCTGCTCGCCGTAGCTGCGGCAGCGGCCGGTGCCGCAGCGCGCGGTGTGCCGGCCCGTCCGCTCCTGCCACTCGCGCACCAGCCGGGTCTTGCCGATCCCGGCCTCGCCGACGACCAGCAGCAGTTCGGCGCCCTGGCCGCCGGCCACCCGGACCAGCGCGGCGTCCAGCTGGGCGAGTTCACGCTCCCGCCCGACCAGCGGGACGTCGAACCGGCGCAGCAGCTCGGGGTCGTCCTCGTCCAGCCCGACCAGGCGGTACGCGGTGACCGGCTCGGCCTTGCCCTTGAGCCGCAGCGGGCCGACCTCGTGCACCTGGGCGGCCGGCCCCGCCGCGCGCAGGGTCTGCGGGCCGATCAGCACCTGTCCGGGGGCGGCCTGGGTCTGGAGCCGGGCGGCGATGTTCACGGTCTCGCCGGAGATCAGGGCCTGGCGCGCCGAGGCGTCCGAACCCGCCACCACCTGGCCGGTGTTGACACCGATCCGGACGTCCAGGCGGACCCCGAGGGTGGCGTCCAGCTCGGTGTTGAGGTCCTCCAGGTCCTCCAGCATGGCGAGTGCGGCGGCCAGCGCCCGGTGGGCGTCGTCCTCGCGGATCACCGGGACGCCGAACACCGCCATCACCGCGTCCCCGATGAACTTCTCCAAGGTGCCGCCGTGTGCCTCGATCTGCCGGTGCATCCGTTCGAAGTAGCGCAGGATCACCTCGCGCAGCGTCTCCGGGTCGAGCGCGCCGGACAGGGCGGTGGAGTCGACCAGGTCGCAGAAGACCACCGTCACCAGCTTGCGCTCCTCGGCGGCCAGGTCGAGGGCGGCGGCCCGGGGGGTGCCGCAGGCGGGGCAGAACTGGTCGTTCGTGCTGGCGAGTTGGGCGCAGAGCGGGCAGGGCATGGTGGCAGTCCTTCGCTAGTCCTTCGCGGTGCGGGGAGTGCATCGGGGAGTGTGTGAGGTCGGAGTGCGTGAGGTCGGGGTGCGCATGGAGCCCGGGCAGGCGTGGTCGGAGCCGGGCGTGCGGGCGTGCCGGGTCAGGCTCCCCGGCCCGGCTTCGGGCCCGGTTCGTGGCCGCCTTGCCGGCGGTATGGCCGCAGCCCGGGGCGGGTGCGCAGGGCCGCCGGGCGGGCTCGGCAGGCCGGACGGCGGCGCCGCCGACGCCCCGACCTGCGGCCATACCGGGGCCGTACCGGTTCGCAGGCCGTGCGCAGCCCCGCCTGCCTAACGTCCTCACCACGGCGGGCCACCACCCGTCGAACCCCCACCGATCAACCCAGCGAAAGGAGTTCGGCCATGGCCGAGAACATCGACCCGATCGTCGGCGAGGACAGCGAGGAGACCCCGGAGGTCCAGGCGCACGCCGCCAACGTCCTGGACCTCCAGGCGATGAAGGTCCTCCAGGAGGCCTCCGACGGCAGCTGCTTCAGCCTGATCAGCTACGTCAGCTCCGCCGAGACCTCCGCCTGATCAGCGGCAGGTCGAAGGTGTCCGGCGCGGGGGCGGGCGCACCACCGCCCCCGGCCGCCGGGCAGTGATTGGCTTCCGGGGCGGTCCCGCCGGTGCGGGGCCGCCCCGGCCCGATTCCACCCCCCACCCCGGAGGACGGCCATGGAGCCCACCTCGCTCTCCCGCAACCGGGACTTCCGGCTGCTCTGGGTCGGCGGCCTGATGGCCTCGCTCGGCTCCCAACTCGCCTCGATCGCCCTGCCGCTGCTCGTCCTGCGGGAGACCGGATCGGCCGCCCAGGCGGGCGCCATCGGCACCGTCTCGATCGGCGCGCTGCTGCTCACCATGCTGCCCGGCGGCGTCATCGCCGACCGGATCGAGCGGCGCCGGCTGATGCGGGTGTGCGACGTCGGCAGCCTGCTCGCCGTCACCGCGCTGGTGATCGCCGTCCTGCGCGGCCACACCCCGCTGCCGCTGGTCCTGCTGGTGGCCGCCGCCGGGGCGCTCATCACCAGCGCCTACGGGCCCGCCGCCGGCGGCCTGCTGCGCGCGGTGGTGCCGCGCGAGCAGGTCCGCGCGGCCTCGTCCCGGATGCAGGCGCGCGGCGCCGCCGCCCGGCTGGTCGGGCCGATCGCCGGCGGCGCGCTGTTCGCCTGGCACCCGGTGCTGCCGTTCCTCGCCGAGGGCGTCGGGCTGCTGCTCTCCACCGTCTGCGTCGCGCTGATGCGGACCCGCTCGGTGCCCGCCGCCAGGGGCGGCGCGGCGTTCAGCCGCGGCGAACTGACCGCCGGGCTCAGCTTCATCTGGCACCAGCCCTACCTGCGCACCCTGCTGCTGATCTTCGGGCTCGGGATGAACTTCGCGTTCAGCGCGCTGATGTTCACCACCCTGGCCGTGGCCTCCGACGGCGGCCGCTCCGGGATCGGCGGCGGCACCGTGGTCTCCTGCACCGCGGCCGGCGCCCTGGCCGGCGCGCTGCTCGCCCCGAGGCTGGAGGCCAGGGCGCGCCCCGGGGTGCGCGACGGCAGGCTGGTGGCACTCAGCTGCTGGGCGGCCGCCGCCACCGCCGGGGTGCTGGTGCTCACCCGGATCCCGCTGCTGATCGGGCTGCTCTGCGCGGTGTGCATGTGCCTGTCCACGGTCGCCAGCATCGGCTTCGTCTCCGGCATGCTGCTCGCCGCGCCGCCCGACCGGATCGGCCGGGTGCAGAGCGCCGCCGGTTTCCTGTCCACCCTGGTCCAGCCCTTCGGCCCGCTGGTGGGCGGCGCGCTGCTCGGCGCCCTGGGCGGCACCCGGACCTTCGCCCTGCTGGCGCTCGCCATCTCGCTCTGCGCGGCCGTCGTCACCTGGGCGCCGCCGGTCCGGCGCGGCCCGGCGCCGGCCCCGACACCGCTACCCGCGCCCGCACCCGCGGGCTGAACCGTTCGGCGGCCCGGGAGACGAGCGACCCGGAGAGCTTGGACGAGCCCGGAAGACGACCCGGAACAGGAGGCGCGCCATGGCCGGCGCCCAGGAGACCCAGCTGTACTGCCTCGCCGATCCGACGTACTACGACACCCCCGGCCGGCTCCGCGACCGGGCCGGCCGGTACCGGCTGGGGCTCGGCGCACCGCCCGCCGGGTGGCGGCGCGAGCGGCGCGGGCTGTGGACGGCGCTGCGGCCGGACGGCGCCCGGCTGCCGGAGCAGGGCTGGAAGATCCACGTCTCGACCGTGCCGGAGGAGGCCGAGGCGACCCTGCGGGCCGTCGCGCGGATCTGCCTGGCACGCCGCACGACGTTCAAGTTCCTGCGCAGCGACGAGGCGCTGCGGGTCGCGAACGGCAAGTACATGGGGCGCGGCAGCAGCGGCAAGTTCGTCACCGTCTACCCGGGGTCGGAGGAGGAGTTCCTGGCCGTGGCGGCGGAGCTGGCCGAGGTGCTGGCGGGCCGCCAGGGGCCGTACGTGCTCACCGACCTGCGGATCGGGACGGCGCCGGTGTACGTGCGCTACGGCGCGTTCGTCGAGCTGTGGTGCCAGGACGAGGACGGGCGGGCGGTACCCGCGCTGCGCGACCCGTCCGGCGAGCTGGTCCCCGACCGGCGCGACCCGGTGTTCCAGCTGCCCGCCTGGGTCGAACCGCCCGGGGATCTGCGCCCGCACCTGGCCGCCCGGGAGGCGGCCGGCGGCGACCTGCCGTACCGGATCGTCGAGGTGCTGCAGTTCTCCAACGCGGGCGGGATCTACCTCGCCGAGCACCGGACCACCGGGGAGCGGGTGGTGCTGCGCGAGGCCCGCCCGCACGCCGGGCTGGACGCCGCCGGGGACGACGCCGTCACCCGGCTGCGGCGCGAGCAGTGGGCGCTGGAACGGCTCGCCGGCCTGGACTGCGTGCCCCGGCTGCACGAGGTCCGGACGGTCTGGGAGCACACCTTCCTGGTCCAGGAGCACATCGAGGGCGTCCAGCTGTTCGCCGAGGCGATCCGCCGATACCCGCTGGTGCACCAGAACTGCACCGCCGGGCAGCGCGCCGAGTACGCGCACTGGGTGGCCGGGGTCGTGGCCGGGCTGGAGAAGGCGCTCGGTGCCCTGCACGAGCGGGGCGTCCGGTTCGGCGACCTGCACCCGGCCAATGTGATCGTCCGTCCGGACGGTTCGGTGGTGCTCGTCGACTTCGAGTACGCGGAGGAACTCACCGGCCGCCGTGTCCCGCTCGCCGGCGCGGGCGCGCTGCAGCCCCCGCCCGGGCTCGACGGGGCCGACGCCGACCGCCACATGCTCTGGGCCACCTGGCTGATGCTGCTGATGCCCGTGATGGAGCTGGCCGAACGCGATCCCGGCAAGCTGCCCGCGCTGGAACGGCGGGCACGGCACTGGTTCGGCCTCGGGCCGGAGGACGGACCGGTACGGCCGGGCGCCGTGGCACCGGTGGCGCCGGTGGAACCGGTCGGTGAACGGCGGGTCCGCGAACTCCTCGCCGGGCCCGCCCTCGACGCCGCCAGGAACGAACTCGTCGCCGGCATCCACGCCGGGGCCACCCCCGACCGGCCGGACCGGCTCTTCCCCGGCGACCCGGCCGGATTCGCCGACGGCGGCACCGGCGTCGCCCACGGCGCCGCCGGCGTGCTGTACGCGCTGCACCGCGCCGGGGCGCCCTGCCCCGACGACTACGCGGACTGGCTGATCGCGGCGATGCGGCGGCGCGGCCCGAGGCCGGGCGCCGGCGGGCTCTTCGACGGGCCGCTCGGCGTGGCGGCCGTGCTCGCCCGGGTCGGCCGCGGCGACGAGGCCGCCGAACTGGCCGCGCAGGCCCGGCAGGCCCGGCCCGCGCCCACCGTCGCCCTCCACGGCGGCCGGGCCGGCGCCGCGCTCGCCCGGCTGCGGCTCGCGGACGCCCTCGGCAGCCGGCGCGAACTCGCGGACGCCCTCGCCGACGCGCGGGCGCTCGACGCGGTGCTGCGCGGGCAGACCGTCCCGGGCCTCGGCGCGCCGACGGCGGCCGGACTGCTGTACGGCCTGGCCGGGATCGCCCTCGTCCAGCTGCGGCTGTACCAGCGGACCGGTGAGGACTGGCTGCTGGCCTCCGGGCGCGAGGCGCTGGGGCGGGCCGTGGCGCAGTGCGTGCGGGTGCCCGACGGGTCGGTCCAGGTCCTCGACCGGGGGCGGCGGCTCGCCTACCTCGACCGCGGCAGCAGCGGGATCGCGCTCGTCGCCCGGGAGTACCAGGCGCTCGGCGGCAGCAGGTGGGAGGAGTTCGCGGGGTCGGAGGAGTTCGGCGGGTTCCGGGAGTTCGGCGGGTCCGAGGAGTTCCTCGCCGACGTGCGGCGGGTGTGCGCACCCGGATTCGTCCGCGAGCCCGGGCTGTTCCGGGGCCGCGCCGGGCTGCTGCTGGCGCTGGACCGGCTGGGCGGGGCGGCCGCCCGGGACGCCGTCCGCGAGCAGGTCCGCAAGCTCCAGTGGCACCTGGTCGCGCGGCCGGAGGGGCTGCTCGTCCCCGGGATGCGGCTGCGCCGGTTCTCGGCGGACCTGCACACCGGGGCGGCGGGCGTCCTGCTGGCCCTGCGGGCCGTCGAACAGGGCCTGGAGGGTGGGGAGTTGCTGGACATGCTGACGCTCGGCCCAAGGGGCTCCGGCCGGCGCGGCGGGCTCAGTTGAGGCTGTCGGCCAGTACGGTGCTGTGCTCGCGGGCGTGCAGGTGGGTGAGGCGGGGGAGGGCGTAGAGGGCGGCGTGGGCGGTGACCTCGCCGGTGGGGGAGGTGACGGCGCCGGTGTCGGTGAGGGCCTCCAGGGTGCGCAGGGCGAGGCGTTCGGGGCGGCCGAGGGCGGCGGCGGCCTCGGGGAGGGTGAACAGCAGGGAGAGCGGGAGGGCGGCGAGCCGGCCGAGGGCGAGGCGGCCCTGGTCGGTGAGGTCGCGCCAGCCGGAGTCGAGGCGGGCGCGGACGGTGACGTCCCCGGCGACGAGTTCGTCCAGGGCGCCGGCCGGGTCGGCGAGGCGGGCCGCGTACTCGGCGAGCGGCAGGTGGCGCAGGACGGCGAGCCGGGTGCCGGCGACCCGGACGGCGAGCGGCAGCAGCCCGCAGGCCTCGACGATCCGGGAGGCGGCCGCGCGGTCGGTGCCGGTCCGGCCGGTGCCGACGATCCGGCCGAGCAGGTCGAGCGCCTCGGCGGGGGCGAAGGGCGGCACGGTGACCCGGTGCACCGAGGCCAGTCCGGCGAGTTGGCTGCGCGAGGTGACGAGGGTGGCGCTCGGGCCGAAGCCCGGCAGCAGTTCGCGGACCACGGCCTCGCCGGGGGCGTCGTCGAGGATCAGCAGCATCCGGCGTCCGGCCAGGGAGGCGCGCCAGAGGGCGGCGGCCTGGGCCGGGTCGGCCGGTCTGGGGCCGGATCGGCCGGTGAGGGCGGCGAGTTCGGCGAGGATGTCGGCGAGCGGGCGCGGGGCGCCGTCCTCGGTGCGCAGCCGGAGCAGCAGCCGGCCGTCGGGGAAGCGGTCGGCGAGCAGGTGCCCGGCGTGTACGGCGAGGGCGGTCTTGCCGACGCCGGCCGGCCCGGAGAGGACCGCGACGCGCTCGCCGCCCTCCGCCAACGCGTCGATCAGCTCCCGCAGTTCGTGGCTCCGGCCGGTGAAGTCGGTGGTGTCGGCGGGCAGTAGCGCGCCGCTCGGGCCGGGGTGCTGCGCCGGCCGGGCGGTGGCGGGGCGGGCCGGGCCGTGGGCGAGCAGCTGCCGGTAGCGGGCGGTCAGGGCGGGGCTGGGTTCGAGGCCCAACTCGCGGGCGAGCAGCTGGCGGTGGGTGTCGTAGACGGCGAGCGCCTCGGCCTGCCGTCCGGACAGGTGCAGGGCGTTCATCCGGGCGGCCTGGAGGCGTTCGCGCAGCGGGTGGCGCTCGGCCGGGTCGGCGAGTTCCTCGGCGACGGCGGTGGCGTTGCCGAGCTCCAACTCGGTCTCCGCCCAGTCCTCGTGGACGCCGAGGCAGCGGGCCTCCAGCCGGTCGGCCTCGGCCTGGACGGCGGGCGAGCAGCGCAGGTCGGCGAGCGGCGGGCCCTGCCACAGGTCGAGGGCCTGGCGCAGCAGCCGGGCGGCGGGGGCGAGCGCGCCGCTGTCGGCGGCGGCCCGGCCGGCCCGGGCGAGGGCGCGGAACTGCAGGACGTCGAGCTCGGGTTCGGCGACCCGCAGCAGGTAGCCGCCGGCGGTGTGGACCAGCCGTTCGGGCCCGGGGTCGCGGCCGAGCAGGGTGCGCAGGGTGCAGATGTAGACCTGGAGGTTCTTGCGGGCGGTGCGCGGCGGCTCCTCGGGCCAGACCGCGTCGGTGAGCAGGTCGACCGGGACGGCCGTGTTGGCGCGGCTCAGCAGGACGGCCAGCACCAGCCGCTGCTTCAGCGGGCCGAGGGCGAGCGGGCGGCCGTCCGTTTCGCCGGTCAGCGGGCCGAGGACGGAGAAGCGCGGCCGGGTGGGGGCGGCGGGCTGGGCCAGGGGCATCGGCGTACCTCCGGGGCGTGGGTGGGGGCCAGGGCGTGTCCGAGCGGGGGCGTGACCGGTGCGGTGCGGGCGTGGCCGCAGGCTACTTGACGGCCGATCCGATCTGTAGGGCACGGAATCGGCCTGTTTCGGTCACGTGACCCTCACACTTCGGGCACCTGGGGGAGGCGGCATCCGGGGGAGGGGGCGGCCGGGTGCGGCGGCGGCCGGCGGGCGCGGTGTCGTGGCCGGTGGGGTGGGGTGGGAGGGGCCGGCGGGGTGCGGTGGAGGGCCGGGGCCGGGGGTGCGGGCCCCGGGGCGGGCGGGGCCGGGCGGGGGCGGTCCGGGGCGGGGGCGCCGGGGCGGTTCCGGCGTTCCTCCAGCGGTGCTCGTCGGCGCGGTGAGCGCCGCCCGAGGGGCCGGGGAGGGACCGACGGCCACCGGAGGTCCCGGTCCGGGCGCCGGAACGCGGGCCGTGCGGCCCCGGGGGCGCGGGCCGAACGGCCCTAGGGGGCGGGGGCGGTGCGTTCGGATCATGGATCGCCAGCCATTCGCACGACGTTCCTAAGGAGTGCGTCCTTGAGCGCCACCCCGGCACAGGGCGACCCCACGCCACTGCCAACCTCCGTACCGCAGCCGTCGGTTCGGCCGAAACGGCCCGGTTCGGCCGTGGTCAGACTGCTGACCACCACCGACCACAAGACGATCGGCTCCATGTACCTGGTGTCGGCGTTCGGGTTCTTCCTGATCGGCGGTGTCCTGGCGCTGGTCATGCGCGCCGAACTCGCCCGGCCCGGAACGCAGATCCTCTCCAACGAGCAGTTCAACCAGGCCTTCACCATGCACGGCTCGGTGATGCTGCTGCTCTTCGCGATGCCGCTGTTCACCGGCTTCGCCAACTGGATCATGCCGCTGCAGATCGGCGCCCCGGACGTCGCCTTCCCGCGCCTGAACATGCTGTCCTTCTGGCTGTTCATGTTCGGCTCGCTGATCGCCGCCGCCGGCTTCGCGACCCCGCAGGGCGCCGCCGACTTCGGCTGGTTCCTCTACGCGCCGCTGTCCGACGCCGTCCACTCGCCCAGCGTCGGCGCCGACATGTGGATCATGGGCGTGACGCTCTCCGGCTTCGGCAGCATCCTCGGCGCCGTCAACTTCATCACCACGATCATCTGCATGCGCGCACCCGGACTGACCATGTTCCGGATGTCCATCTTCTGCTGGAACGTGCTGCTCACCTCGGTGCTGGTGCTGCTGGTCTTCCCCGTCCTCGCCGCCGCCCTGCTCGCCCTCGAGTGCGACCGCAAGTTCGGCTCGCACGTCTTCGACCCGGCCAACGGCGGGGCGATGCTGTGGCAACACCTGTTCTGGTTCTTCGGCCATCCCGAGGTGTACATCCTGGCGCTGCCGTTCTTCGGGATCATCTCCGAGATCATCCCGGTCTTCAGCCGCAAGCCGATGTTCGGCTACGCGGGGCTGATCGCCGCCACCGTCGCCATCGCCGGCCTGTCGGTGACGGTGTGGGCGCACCACATGTACGTCACCGGGCAGGTGCTGCTGCCGTTCTTCTCCTTCATGACCTTCCTCATCGCCGTCCCGACCGGGGTCAAGTTCTTCAACTGGGTCGGCACCATGTGGAAGGGCTCGCTCAGCTTCGAGACACCGATGCTGTGGACGGTCGGCTTCCTGGTCACCTTCCTGTTCGGCGGCCTCACCGGCGTGCTGCTCGCCGCCCCGCCGATCGACTTCCACGTCTCCGACTCGTACTTCGTCGTCGCCCACTTCCACTACACGCTGTTCGGCACCGTGGTCTACGCGATGTTCGCCGGCTTCCACTTCTGGTGGCCCAAGATGACCGGCAAGAAGCTGGACGAGCGGCTCGGCCGGATCACCTTCTGGACGCTCACCGTCGGCTTCCACGGCACCTTCCTGGTCCAGCACTGGCTCGGCGCCGAGGGCATGCCCCGCCGCTACGCCGACTACCTGGCCTCGGACGGCTTCACCACGCTCAACACCCTGTCCACCATCTTCTCCTTCCTGCTCGGGCTGTCGATCCTGCCGTTCCTCTACAACATCTGGAAGACGGCCAAGTACGGCGAGCAGGTCGAGGCCGACGACCCGTGGGGCTACGGCCGCTCGCTGGAGTGGGCCACCTCCTGCCCGCCGCCCCGGCACAACTTCGTCCGGCTGCCGAGGATCCGCTCCGAATCCCCGGCCTTCGACCTGCACCACCCCGACATCGCGGCCCTGGACGTCCTGGAGAACACCGGCAAGCCCGCCACCCACCTGGGCGACGTGAGCCCGGCCAAGTACGACCTGCCGCACACCAGGGCGGAGCGGGCGCGGTCCGCCGTGGACAGCTGACCCGAGGCCGGGCGCGCCCCGGCCACCCGCGCCGAACACCCACCCCGACCGCCGTCTCCGCCCGCGCCCCCGTCACGGGCGGGGACGGCCCCCTCCCCTCGCGACCTGGAAGGCCGGCCCCATGACCCACACCGTCCTCGCCATCGGCACCGCCGCGCTCACCGCGAGCGGCTGCGTCTGGTACCTGCCCGCCATCGCCGACCTCCAGGCCGGCGCCGACCGGCCCCGCTCCACCCGCACGGCCGCGGCCGCCTGCGTCCTGTGGTGGGCCGCCCTCGCCATGGCCGGCGGGCTGCTGCTCGCCGTGCCCGACTGGCGGCCCGCCGCGCAGATCGCCCTCGCCGGGCTGGTCGGCGGCGTGGCGCTGCGGGTCCGCGCCCGGTGGGACCGGCGCGGGGAGCAGCACGAGGCCGCCGCCCGCTGGGCGGCCCTGGGCGCCCGGCCGGCGCCGCGCTCCGGCCGCCCCGCCGCCGTCACCCTCGCGGGGTGGCTGGTCGTCGGCGCCGCCGTCGCCTCGCTGGGGGCGGTGGCGATCCTGCTGTCGGACGAGGGCGCCGTCGGCTCCCGGGTGGTGCTCGCGGCGGTCAGCGGGGCCGGGGTGGCGCTGGCCTTCCTGCTGGCGGGCCTCGGCAGCGCGCGGCGGCGCTGACGGCCCCTCCGGTACGGGCGGCGCGGCTCCTTCGGGGGCCGCGCCGCCCGCGCGCTCGCCCGGAATGGGGTCGTTGGGCCCTGGGCCCTGCGGCGGCCGGTGGGCGATGATGCCCTGGGCCCTGCCGGGAGTGTGCGGGGGTGACGAAGGTGGAGCCGCGTGATGGCGACCAAGACGGCGGGCGCCGGGGCACCGGCGCCGGTGCGGGTGTTCCTGCTGGACGACCACGAGGTGGTGCGCCGCGGGGTGCACGACCTGCTGGACGGCGAGCCCGATCTGGAGGTGGTCGGCGAGGCCGCCACCGCCGAGCAGGCGCTCGTCCGGGTGCCCGCGCTGCGGCCCGACGTGGCGGTGCTGGACGTCCGGCTGGGCGACGGCGACGGGGTGTCGGTCTGCCGTGAACTGCGCTCCCGGATGCCCGGCCTGGCCTGCCTGATGCTGACCTCCTTCGACGACGAGGAGGCGCTGCTGGACGCCGTCATGGCGGGCGCCGCCGGGTACGTGCTCAAGCAGATCAGCGGCACCGATCTGGTGGCCGCCGTGCGGACCGTCGCCTCCGGCCGCTCGATGCTGGACCCGGGCGCCGCCACCCGGCTGCTCAACCGCCTGCGCAGCGACGCCGAGCCCGCGCAGCCCGTCACCACCGGGCCCGCGCTGACCGCGCGCGAGCAGGAGGTGCTGGCGTTGATCGGGGAGGGCCTGACCAACCGGCAGATCGGCGAACGGCTCTACCTCGCCGAGAAGACGGTGAAGAACCACGTGTCGCGGCTGCTCGCCAAGCTGGGTGTGGAGCGGCGGGTGCAGGCCGCGCTGATCTCCACCGAACTGCGCCAGGCCGCCGCCGCGCAGCCGGCGCACCTGCGCTCCCTCCGGGGCTGACGCGACGTCCGGGCCCGGGACCCCCGGCGGGACCATCGGCCCTCGCGGCGCCGCCACCGCCGGGGCGAGCATCGAGGGCATGAACGGTGATCACGACCTGCTCGAACTGGACCGGGAGCGGGCGCTGGAACTGCTGGCCAGGGCCGCGGTCGGCCGGGTGGTCTATACCATCCGCGCCCTCCCGGCGGTGCTGCCGGTGTCCTTCCGGCTCGACCTCTCGGACGGCGGCGGAGTGCTGCTCTCGGCCCCGGCCGGCTCCGAACTCGCCCGGGCCGTGGACGACGCCGTGATCGCCTTCGAGGCCGACGAGGTGGACGGCGTGGACGGCTCCGGCTGGTACGTGACCGTCCTCGGCCGCGCCCAGGTCGGCCCCGCCGCCGGCCGCACCCCCGGGGCCGTCCGGATCCGCATCCGCCCCGAACTCGTCGTCGGCCGCCGCCTGCCACCGCGCACCGACTAGGCCTGGCCTAGTGCGGATCGCCCTCGATGCGGCCCGCCAAGGCGCGGACGGTGGGCGGGAGTTGGCGCAGGCGCACGGCGAGCAGCGGGACGGCCAGGGCGAGGTAGACCCAGCTGAGGGCGACCCGGGCGGACTCGCCGGGGAGGGCGAACTGGACGGCGAACAGGGCGAACAGCAGCCCGGCCTTCCAGGGCAGGAACCGCAGGTCGAGCAGGAGCACCACGGCCAGGACGGTCTGCGCGGCGGTCAGCAGCACCTCGTCCACCTGGCGTTCGACCAGCGGGAGGGAGGCCGCGCCGCCGCCGGCCAGGTAGGCGAACGGGAGGCAGCCGATCAGCAGCGTCCACTGGTTGACCTTGCTGGAGAGCAGCGCGCCGAGGCCGTCGTCCCCGCGCAGCCGCCAGGCGAAGACGACCGCGACGATCAGCTCGGGCGCCTCGGAGGCGAGCGGGGCCAGCCACTGCACCAGCAGGAAGCGGTCGATGCCGAGCGAGGCGCCGGCGTCGACCAGCGAGGTGGCGAAGGGCTCGGCGCAGGCGAAGATCACCCCGGCCGCGACCGCGAACACCAGGACGGTGGTCGCCCGGCGGCGCTGCCGCGGGAGGGCGGCCAACCGGGCCGGGACGCCGATGAGTTCCTCCTCGTCCTCCTCGCCGCAGCGGCTGACCCGGAAGAGGTAGTAGCCGTACCAGGCGATCAGGACGACCGCGAGCACCCAGGAGATCTGCCGGGTCAGCGGCATCACGAAGGCCACCAGGGCGGCGGCGCCGAGGAAGGCGGTGTCGATCCGGCGGTGCTCCCGCAGGGTGATCCCGGAGGCGGCGCCGCGCCGCCGGGCGGCGAAGTAGGAGGCCAGGGCGACCAGCGGCCAGCCGACGCCGACCAGCAGCCGGTTGGCGCCGGTCATGTTGGCGGCCGCGTAGGCGGCGTACTCGGGCCGGGTGCCGGCCGCGTACGCGAAGTAGAGGTCGACGGCGTACTCGGGCAGGACGGCGATGAACGCCAGCAGGGCCAGGGCGAGCGGGCCGGAGATGTCGGCCCGGGCGGTCTCCGCGGCCCACATCAGCAGGAGCGCCGCCGCCAGGACGCCGAGGCCGAAGACCACCATGCCGGGCACGGGCGCCAGGTGCACCCCGGCCAGCCGCAGCACCACGGAGGGCAGCGCGCCGGCCACGGCGGCCCCGATCCGCAGGGCCGTCACGGATCCGCTGGGCGGCTGCGCCGACGGGATCTCGGCGGGGCCCGGTGGGGTGGCGGTCGCGGGTGACTTCTGGGCCATCAGCCGTCCTTGCGCTCGGGGAACCTGAGCAGGCTAGGGGCGGCGGGCGGCGGGGCGGGCCGAACGGCGGGGCGGCGCGGCCGAGTTCCCCCGGACGGCGGCCGGGTGCCGTGCTCTACGCTGGCCCGGACGCCGTCGACGGAGGGAACAGGACGCCATGCTCGACCCCGGGACCGCCGCCCTCTACGCGCGGGACGAGACCTGCCGGATGCTGGGCATCGCGCTGGACGAGGTGTCCGCCGGTCGCGCGGTGACGCGGATGACGGTGGCCGCGACGATGGTGAACGGCCACGGGACGGCGCACGGCGGCTTCCTGTTCCTGCTCGCCGACGCCGCGTTCGCGTTCGCCTGCAACAGCCACGGCCCGGTGACGGTCGCGCAGGCGGCGCAGGTCGTCTTCCTGGCCCCGGCGGCGGTCGGGGACGAACTGGTGGCGGAGGCGGTGGAGCGGTCGCGGGCCGGGCGCGGCGGGGTCTACGACGTGACGGTCCGGCGGGCGGACGGGAAGGTCGTCGCCGAGTTCCGCGGGCAGAGCGTGGTGATCGGGGGCCGACCGCAGACCGACTGAGCACCCGGCCCCTACCGCTGCCCGGCCCCCGGCACCGCCGCCCCGGCACCGCCGCCCCGGCCTCCGCCGTCACCGCCCGGTCAGGACCGCGGGCGCTCGTCCAGCACCTGCTGGAGCTTGCCGGTGCGCGGGTTGGTGACCAGTTCGGAGCGCGGCACCCACTCGACCGCGAGGTCGTGGATGCTGCCCAGCGCGACTTCGTCGGGGTAGAGCGGCCGGGCCGTGTACACGGCCTCGACGAGCCGGTCGGCGAGCTCGGGGGCCGGCCGCTGCCCGGTGTAGCCGAGGCGCAGGATCAGGCCGTCGCGCCCGGCCCAGCGGCGCTGCACGAGCTGCATGCCGGTGATGCGGCGCTCCGGGTCGGCGGCGAGCAGGACGGCCCGGATCTCCTCGGTGGGCATGGCGACGGTGCCGACCCGGGCGCCCTCGGTGGAGCGGCCGAGCAGGCGGAAGCGGCGGCAGCGGGCGTCGGTCCACTCGGCACGGTCGCCGGTCGGGTAGCGCAGGATCGGCATCAGGGTGCGGAACAGGTTGGTGACGACGACCCGGCCGGGAGTCCTGGGCGTGGTGATCGTCCTGCCGGTGACGTCGTCGACGAGCTCCACCACCGTGCGGTGCGCGAAGGCCTCGTGCACCCGGACGTCGTCGCCGGGGACGGGCGAGCCGACCAGCCCGGCGTCGTTGGAGGCGTAGCCGACGGAGGCGACGGCGGCGTGGGGGAAGGCCCGGGAGAGGATCGGCCGCAGGTCGGCGAAGAGCAGGTCGCCGCCGAACAGCAGCAGTTCGACCCCGTCGGCCGTCTCCCCGCGCTGGACCAGGCACTCGGCGACGGCGCTGAGCTTCATCGGCTCGCCGGCCAGCACGTGGACGCCGAAGCCGGTGATGAGGTCGGCGATGTACGGGTCGGGGGCGGCGCCGCCGACGCCCAGGCGGACGTTGTCCACGGGGGCGTGGTGCAGGGCGCCCTCGATGTAGAGGAAACCGCCGTAGAGTTCGCCGGCCGTGAACAGGTTGGCGACCCGGTGCCCGGGCCGCAGGCCGGCCCGGACGAGTCCGGCGCCGAAGGCGGTGACCGAGTCGGCGTGCTCGGTGCGGGTCCAGGGCGAGAACTTGGGGACGCCGGTGGTGCCGCCGGTCTTGTAGATGCCGGCGTCGCTGAGCGGGCCGGTCAGGACGCGGTTGTCGGGCCAGGTGTTGGCGGCCCAGAAGGCGGCCTGGTCGATGACGGGGAGCTGGTCGAGGCGCTCGGCGGCGGGGGGCAGGTCGCGGTACAGCTCGGCGTAGAACGGCGAGTTGGCGCGGGCGAAGGCGATCAGCTCGGCCAGGGGCTTGGCGGGCATGGTGGTCGGGTCCCTTGCTCAGGAGGAGGGTGCTGTGGGGGGTGCTTCGGCTCGTGTTTCGAGGCGCGCTTCGGGCTGTCCGAGCCAGGACCGGGCGAGGGACTGGACGGTGGAGCCGTCCGGGTCGGCGAGTTTGGCGGCCAGGTAGTCGGCGGCCCACCGGTTGGCGGGGACCCGGAAGGGCGGCCGGTCGGCGAGCAGGGTCCGTACGACGACCTCGGCGACCTCCCGGGCGGGCTGGCCGGCCGACTCCCAGCCCTGGCCGCCGACCCAGTCCAGGTAACCGGCGAAGGTGGGCGCGTACGGGCCGGAGGCGGCCTGGATGGTGCCGCGGTCGATGTCCGGGAAGACCCCGAACCGGGTGTCCGGGACGTAGCCGGGCACGACCACCGAGACCTGGACGCCGTGCGCCGCCGCGACCGGGGCGAGCGCCTCCAGGAACCCCTCGACGGCGAACTTGGCGGCGCAGTAGGCCTCGTTGAACGGCTGGCCGACCACGCCGTGCACGCTGCCGACGGCGACCAGGCGGCCCGCGGCGGCCCGCAGCAGCGGCAGCGCGGCCCGGCTGACCGCGGCCACCCCGAAGAAGTTGACCTCCAGGTTGGCCCGCAGCGCCGCGTCGGTGGACATCTCCAGGGTCGGGTCGGAGTTG
Source organism: Kitasatospora sp. NPDC098663 (assembly GCF_044760075.1). Lineage (NCBI taxonomy): Bacteria > Bacillati > Actinomycetota > Actinomycetes > Kitasatosporales > Streptomycetaceae > Kitasatospora > Kitasatospora sp. NPDC098663. The sequence continues at coordinate 72,699 of NZ_JBIWAP010000021.1, forward strand.
GAGACGCCCGCGTTGTTGACCACGGCGTCCAGCCGCCCGTACGTCCGGGCCACGCCGTCCAGGCAGGCGGCGATCGAGCCGGGGTCGGTGACGTCGAGGCGGCGGACGTCCACGGTGACGCCGGCGGCCTCGGCGGCCCGCCGGAGCTCCCCGGCGCGGCCGGGTTCGCGCAGGGTGGCCACCGTGCGGTATCCGGCCCGGGCCGCCGCGACGGCGGTGGCCAGGCCGATGCCGGAGGACGTCCCGGTGATCAGCAGGACCTTGCCGTCGGTGCTCCTGGCCTTCGCACCGCTCCCGCCGCTCCCGCCGCTCCCGCCGCTCCCGCCGCTCACGACGCGCTCTCCGCGAGTTCCCCGGGGGCGGCGGCCTCGCGCCCGGCGGCGTCCAGCAGCGGCTGGAGGCCGAGGGCGGGGAGGAAGGAGCAGGCGGCCAGCAGGGTGCCGCCCGCCATCACCGCCCGGGCCGCGTCCAGGATGCCCAGCGGGCCGGTGAGCAGGGTGACGGCCAGGCCGCCGACCAGCGCGGCGAGCGGGATCACGCCCCAGGTGACGGTCCGGAAGGCGGCATGCATGACGCCCTGGTTGCGGGCGGTCATCCGGGCCTGCCGGGTGGGCGCGCTGCACACGTTGATGCAGGACATGAAGAACCCGTAGCAGCCCATGGTCACCGCGATCACCGGCCCGGGCGGCAGTGCGGGCGCGGCGAGCAGGCCGAGGCCGGCCAGGCAGTGCAGCAGCAGCGACCAGGCCATCGTCCGGCCCAGGCCGAACCGCCGGCTGAGCCGCGGGGCGACCAGGGCGCCGACCAGCGCGCCGAGCGCGGCCACCGACATGGCCGCGCCGAAGGCGCCGACCGTCACGCCCAGGCCCCGGTAGGCGAGGACGGGCAGGACGGTGACGAAGATCGGCCCGCCGCAGTTGAGCGTGACGGCCGCCAGCACCACCCGGCGCAGCACCGGGTCCGCCCAGTTGAGCCGGAAGCCGAGGGTCAGCCGCTCCCGGATCGAGCCGGGTTCGACCGTCCGCTCGCCCCACGGGCTCATGTACCGGAAGCAGACGGCCGAGACCAGGTAGCTGGCCGCGTCCACCAGCAGGGCGGCCACCCCGAGCGCGCTGTACAGGGCGGCGGCGATGGAGGGGCCGGCGACCTCGGCGACCGAGCCGCTGCCCTCCAGCCGGGAGTACGCGCGGACCATGCCGTCCTCGGGCACCACGGCGGGGACGGCGACCAGGTAGCCGACGTTGAAGAAGATCGTCGCGCCGCTGATCACCGCCACGCAGCCGAACAGCAGCGGGGTGGACAGCACGTCGAGCCAGTACGCGAGCGGGATCGCCGCCACCGCCGCCAGCCGGACGAGGTCGCAGCCGAGCATGGTGCGGCGCTTGTCCCAGCGGTCGACCAGCACCCCGGCGACCGGCCCGAGCAGCGGGATGCCGAGGTACTGGGCCATCGCCACCACGCCGACCTGGAGGGCGGAGGCGTGCAGGACGAAGATCATCAGGGTCGGGACGACGAACACGGTGACCTTGTCGCCGACCAGGCTGACGGTCTGCCCGGCCCAGAACAGGTCGAAGCCCCGGCCCAGCGGCGCCGGCCGGACGGGCGCCGCCCCGGCCTCCACCGGGTCGGACGTCGTGCCCTCGCCCGCCCGGTCGGACTTCACGCACCCTCCCGCAGGACCAGCCCGGCGGTCTTGCCGGTGCGGCCGTTGCTGATCAGCTCCTCGACCGGCCGCACCCGGAAGGACTCCGGGTCGTGCTGGAAGGCGGTGCTGAGCGTGAAGGTGGCGGTGAACAGCTCCTTGCGCAGCCGCTCGGCGTCGGGCGCGGCACCCGTCCCGCCGGTGAGCAGCAGGACCTCCACCCCGGTGGCCCGGCCGCGCTGTTCGGTCAGCACCACCTGGGCGCGGGCCACGCCCGGTTCGCGCTCGGCCCGGGCGATCAGCTCGGCCACGTCCAGCCCGAGGCCGCGGACCTGGACGACGCTGTCGCGCCGGCCCAGCACCCGCATCGCCGGGCCCGGGCGCCCGCACGGGCAGTCGGTCAACTCGCCCGCGTCGCCGGTGCGGTAGCGCAGCACCGGGTTGAGCATCTCGGGGTTGAGGGTGGTGAAGTCGAGCAGGCCGCCGGCGTCGGCGTGGACCAGCTGGTCGGGCAGCGGGTGGAAGGTGTCGGCCGGGCAGTCGGGGGTGTTGGTGGCCACCACCCAGGTCTCGGTGCTGCCGAACATGCCCCAGCGCCGCGCCTCGGGCGCCACCACGGCGAGGTCCTCGTCGAGTCGGGGCTGCCAGGCCTCGCCGAGCCACACCACCTTGCGCAGGGACGGGAGTCGGATGCCGGCGGCGCGGGCGTGCGCGAACCAGAGCCGCAGCACGCTGGGCGTCCCGCCGATGGCCGTCACCCGGCGCGCGGCCAGGAATGCCAGCCAGTCGCCGTACTCCTCGGCGGCGACCGAGCCGAGCGCGATGATCCGGCAGCCGGAGAGGTCGGCGAGCGCGGCGGCGAGGAAGTGCGCGCCCCACATCCGGCCGGCGCCCCAGGCGTTGACGAAGACGTCCGTCCGGTCGAGCGGCTGCCAGTGGGCGTGCACGCCGGCCATGTAGAAGCCGGTAGGGGCGTAGCCGACCTGGGGGGCGCCGGTGCTGCCGCCGCTCTGGAACAGCCAGGTGGCGGCCTGGTCGGCGGCGGGCTCCAGGTGGGCGAGCGCGGTGTTGAGGTCGTCCTTGGCCAGGGGCGGGAGCGTGGCGAGCCGGTCGAGGGTGTGGACGTTGACGTGGCTGGCGTAGCGCGGGGCCAGGGCGGGGACGCTGCGCAGCCGCTCCAGGGTGCGCCGGGCCACGTGCAGGCGGGGCTCGGCGGCCTCGGGGGGCAGGGAGAAGGAGGCGGTCATCGGGAGTCCGTCCGGGGGTCGAGGTCGAGGTCGCGGTCGCGGTGGGAGGTGCGTGCGGGTGCGGGTGCGGGTGCGGGTGCGGGGGCGGGGCTTCGGGCGGGGTCGAGGGTGAGCGGGCGGGCGCCGTCCGCGAGCCACTGGGCGTGGCCGTCGCGGTAGGCGGCGAAGCGGGCGCGGGTGACGTCCCGTTGGAGGGTGCGGTCCGGGTCGGTGAGGTCGGGGGCGATCACGCCGTCCGGTTCCAGTTCGGAGAACCAGTACCGCTCGCCGTCGTACAGGAAGTCGACGCAGAAGAACGGGATCGGCAGCCGCTCGGCGAACCAGGCGGTGGCGGCGGCGAGTTCGGGCGGCACCGGGGGGAACTCCATGGCGCCGCCCCGGCTGGCGTTGGCGACCGGGGAGCCGGGCTCCGGGGTCCGCTTCATCACCGCGTACGGCTCGCCGTCGACGACGTACACCCGGTAGTCGATCGTGCCGTCGCCCAGGTAGGGCTGGACCACCAGCGTGGTGTCGCCGCCCTGGGCGAGGCTGGCCAGGCCCCGGACGTCCTCCGGGCCGCGGGCCAGGTTGATCCCGCCGCCGCCGCACCAGCCGGCGGGTTTGACGATCGCGGGGTAGGTCATGTTCCGCAGGCCCACCTCGTAGCCGTGCTTGCTGATGTCCCGGCCGGTACCGATCCGCACCGTCGGGATGGTCGGCACCGGGGAGCCGCCCAGGAACAGCAGGGTGGCCAGCTTGTCGTTGCCGATCAGCGAGACCTGCGGCGGGAACGGCAGGTAGAACCCGGCCTGTTCGAGCACCGCGTACAGCGCGTACTGGTTGAAGACGTCCATCGACTGGTACGGCAGCGAGTAGAGCGCGGTGATGAACAGGGTGTCCTCGGGGGTGACCGGCTCGTCGTCCACGTAGACCCGGGGGCGGCCGGGCCCGGTGGCGTCCACCGTGACGGCCTCCGGGGCGTGCCTGGTCCAGCGCAGGCCGAGGCCGGCGGCGCTCTCGGCGTAGAGGTCCCAGAAGAAGCCGTGCCACATCGCGGCCATCCGGGAGGACTCCCGGTCGGGGAAGATCCAGCACAGGCGGCGCAGTTCACCGCCCCGGGGAGGGGCGGGGCTCGGGGCGGGGCTCGGGTCGGGGGTGCTCATCGCGCTCCTCCTGCGGTGGACGGCTCGGACCACCAGCGGCGGCCGGTCTCCGGGAGGGTGTCCACCGGGTCGTAGTAGGGGTGGCGCCGGTCGAGCGGGGCGTCCCGGCCGCCGCCGCTCTCCAGGCCGGTGCGGTAGTTCTTGGTCCAGTACGAGATGCCGAGCTCGCGGTCGTAGGCCACCGCCTGGTGCACCCAGCGCTTGCCGACGTGCGGGACGTCGCAGACCAGGCGCGGGGTCGCGTAGCCGGGCAGGTAGCCCATGATCGCCTCCTGGAGGCGCTGCGCCTGGTGCAGCGGCGTCCGCCAGTGCTCGGCGCCCGGGATCACGTCGCAGAGGTAGAAGTAGTACGGCAGGATGTTCGCCTCGCCCTGGAGGGCGAAGCAGAGGTCGAGCAGGTCCTCGGGGGTGTCGTTGACGCCCCGCATCAGCACGCCCTGGTTGCGGACGTCCCGTACGCCCGCGTCCAGCAGGGCCCGGGCCGCCTCGGCGACCAGCGGGGTGATCGAGCGCACGTGGTTGGCGTGGGTGTGCACGGCCAGGTTGACCGCGCGGCGGGCGGCCAGTTCGGCGACCCGGGCCAGGCCGTCCAGCAACCGCGGTTGCAGCCAGTGCTGGGGCAGGCCGACCACGGCCTTGCTGGCCAGCCGGATGTCCCGGACGGTGCCGAGGTCCAGCAGCCGCAGCAGGAAGGACTCCAGCCGGGGCCAGGGGACGTTGGCGAGGTCGCCGCCGGACAGCACCACGTCGCGCACGGCGGGGGTGCGCTTGAGGTAGTCGAGCATCTGCTCCTGCCGGTCGGCGGGGCGCAGCAGCAGCCGGGTCTTGGCCACCTGGGGCGTCGAGGTGCCGACCAGGTCCATCCGGGTGCACTGCCCGCAGTACTGCGGGCAGGTGGCGGTCAACTCGGCCAGCACCTTGGTGGGGTAGCGGTGCGTCAGGCCCTCGACGGCCCACATGTCCGCCTCGTGCAGCGAGTCCCGTTCGGCCCGGGGGTGGCTGGGCCAGTGCGGGTGCCGGTCGGTGCGCACCGGCAGCATGTAGCGGCGCACCGGGTCGGCCAGGAACGCCTCGGTGAAGGCCTGCGGGTCGGCCGGGGCGTCCGGGGCCATGGTGTTCAGCAGCTGCGGCGGCAGCAGCATCGGCATGGTGGCGAACCCGGCCTGGTCGGCGGCGAGTTCGCGGTAGAAGTGGTCGCAGAGCCGGTCGCCGACGACGGCCCGCAGCTGCCGCGCGGTCTTCACCGAGTGGGCCCGCTGCCACTGGGCGTCGCGCCACTGCACCTCGGTGACGTGGCGCCAGCCCGGCAGCCGGCGCCAGTCCGGCTCGACCAGCGCCGTTCGCGCGTACGTGTACGGCTGGCGGATCACGGGGTGGTCCATGGCCGGCTACTGGCCGGCGGAGGGGGCGGTGGGGAGGCCGGTTCGTGGGCCGGTTCGGAGCTCGGCCCGGGTGTCGGCCCGGGTGTCGGTTCGGGACTCGGTCCGCGGGTCGGCGAGGAGGCCGGCGAAGCGGGTGCGCAGCTCGCGCTTGAGCACCTTGCCGGTCGGCCCGAGCGGAAAGTCCTGCGGCGTGCGGGCGATCCGGACGGCGGCGAGCGCGGCCAGCCCGGCCGCGGCCAGCGCCTTGTTCGCCGCGTCCCGCACCTCCTCGGCGCCGGCCCCGGCGTCCCCTCCGGCACCTGCCTGCAACCGGACGACGGCGACCGGGCGTTGGCCCTCACCGGGCGCCCCGGGCACGCCGACCACCGAGCAGTCCTGCACCAGGTCGGCGCAGTCGGCGAGCAGCACCTCCTCGATCGGCAGGCTGTAGACCGGGCCGTCGGCGGTGTCGATGACGTCCACCGTGCGGTCGAGGTGGTAGAAGCGGCCGTCGGGCGAGCGGCGGGCGACGTCGCCGGTGAGCCAGTAGCCGGCCAGCTCGAAGCTCTCGGTCAGCCGCCGGTCGTGCCAGTAGCCCGGGGTCCGGGAGGGGCTGACCACGCCGAGCAACCCGACTGTGCCGTCCGGGAGTTCGGTGCCGTCCTGGTCGAGCACGGCGGCCTTCAGGACCACCTCCAGCGGCCTGCCGACGCAGCGGTCGTCGCGGGCGCTCTCCGGGGTGGTCACCTGGCCGAAGAGCGCCATTCCCATCTCGGAGGAGCCCAGGCCGTCGACGAACTGTGAACCGGGCAGCGCGGGTCGGTCGGCCCGGTCCTGCGGCAGCAGCCAGGGGCGGATCAGCCCGGCCGGCCGCTCGCCGAGCGTCACCAGGCGGCGGATGTGCCCGTGGTGCGCGCTGTCGCCGGTGTTGAACCAGGAGTGCACCCGGGCCGCGCCGCGGACCGGGAGTTCGCCGGTGGCCAGCTCGACGAAGGTCCGGGGGAAGGAGGCGACCATGGTCGGCTGGAAGGCCTCCATCACCGGCTCGACGACGGCGCGCCGCCAGTCGGACATCACCACGGTGGGCAGGCCGAGCAGGGTCGCGGTGAGGAAGTAGCTGAGCCCGCCGGCGTGGGTGTGCGGCATCAGCGACATCAGCCGGTCGTACGGCTCGGCGGGGAAGCGCTCCATCCGCGGCTGCTTGCCGTCCCAGAACTGGCGGTGCGCCAGCATCGTCGACTTGGGGGTGCCGGTGGTGCCGGAGGAGTGGATCAGCGCCACCACGTCGTCCGGGGCGTGCCGGTACGGGTGGTCGGCGGGCAGCTCGACGGCGTCGGCGTCGAAGGCCTGCACCTCGGCGGCCAGGGCGAGGAAGCGCGGGCGGCGGCCCGGGTCCTCGCGGTAGGCGGCGGCGAGCCGGGTGGGGTCGTCGGCGACCACGCCGACCACGCCGACGTGGTCCAGGTAGCGGACCAGCACGTCGTGCCGCATCGCGTCGTTGACCAGCGCGGGGACGGCGCCCAGGGAGGTCAGCGCGAGGAAGTGCAGCAGCGGTTCCAGGCCCTCGCCGACCACGACGCCCACCGGCTCGCCGGGGCGCACCCCGTTGGCGTGGTACCAGGCGGCGTAGCGGTCGCGCAGCGCGGCCAGGTCGAGCAGGCTGTGGCCGCGCAGCACGACCTCGCCGCGGTGGTCGGTGCGGTGGGTGAAGACGGACGGGACGGCGCGGTGCGGGTTGGCCGCGAGGGCGTGGTCGAGGAAGTTGCCCGCGCCCAGGGCGGGTTCGGTCATCAGCCGCTGTCTGGCGGCGAGGGGCGCGATGGAACTGCGGTCGCTCATGGGGGTCTCCCGAAGGGGGGCGGGCGCGGGTTCTCGTGGAACCGGCGCCGGGGAGGGGGAAAGGCCGGGGAAGGACAGGGGTGGGGCGTCAGGCGTGGGTTCGGGGTGCGGGCGTCAGGCGCGGGCGAGGATGTCGGCGACGACCCGGTGGCCGGAGCGGATCGCGCCCTCCATCAGCCCGAAGTACGCGGTGCTGGTCTCGGTGCCGGCCCAGTGCACCCGGTGGTGCGGCGCGGTCAGCGCCGGGCCGAGCCGCGGCCAGTCGCCGGGCCCCAGCAGGGCGGCGTAACAGCCCTGGCTGTACGGGTCGTTGAGCCAGTCGGTGACGTGGCAGGCGGTCGGCTCGGGGAGCATCGGGAAGAGCTGCGCGGCCTGCCCGATCGCCGCCGCGCGTTGCTGCCGCGGGGTGAGGGCGGCGAAGCGGTGAGCCTCGGCGCCGGTGACGAAGCCGGTCAGGACGCCGATGCCGGCCTCGGCGGGGGAGTCGTCCACGGTGGAGAGCAGCGGCCCCCGGGCGTTGACCGACCAGCCGGACAGGCCGTGGTCGCGCCACAGCGGCGCCGGGTAGACCAGGTGGACCTTGACCGCGCAGCCGCGCGCGGTGCGCTCGCCGGCCCGGCGCACCGGCAGGCCGGGCCGGTGGTCGATCGCGTCGGCGAGCAGCGGCGGCAGCGCCATGACGGCGACGTCCGCGCGGTGCTCGCCGCGGTCGGTGTGCACGGTGACGGCGTCGGCGTCCTGGTGGACGGCCCGGACCGGCTCGCCCAGCCGTACCCGGTGGCCCAGGCGCTCGGCCAGCCGCTCGCACACCTGGTGGGCGCCGCCGCAGATCCGGTCCTGCTGGGCGCCGCCGGCGAAGGCGTTGAGGTAGCGCAGGCCGCCGCCGGAGCGCAGGTAGAAGGCGAGGTGGAGGACGGAGATGTCGGCCGGGTCGGCGGCCGTCATCTCGCCCAGGAACAGCGGGAAGAACAGCCGGGCGTCGGGGTGGGTGAGGTGCTGCTCGGCCCACTCGGCGGCGGTCAGGGCGTCCAGGCGTTCGGCGTCCGGGGTGAGCCAGGGCGCCTCCGGCCGTACGGCGGCGGTGAGTTCGGACAGCCGGTCGAACAGGTCGCCGAGCGCGACGCCGTCGAGCGGCGGGAACCGGCCGTCGCGGGTCGTGGCGTCGGTGCCGGGTCCGGCGTCGGTGTCGCTGCCGGTGTGGAGGGCGAAGCGGCTGGCGCCGGACATCGTGGTGGGGGTGGTCTTGAGCCCCAACTCGTCCATCATGGCAAGGAGTTCGGTGTGCCGGTCGCCCAGGTAGGCGGCTCCGGCGTCGATCAGGGCGCCGGGGGCGGCCTCGATGCCGTGGGTGCGTCCGCCGACCCGGTCCCGGGCCTCCAGGACGGTCACGTCGAAGCCGTGCGCCGCCAGCCCGGTGGCGGCGGTGAGCCCGGCCAGTCCGGCGCCGACCACGACGGCGGTTCCTCCTGGCCGATGCGCGTCGAACGGGTGCTCGTTGGACGGGCGGTCGTTCATCTCCCGGCCGTGATTCTGCGCGCGAGCGCGGTGGGGGTGGGCGCGAGCAGGAACTCGTCGAAGGTGAGCTCGACGGCGTAGCCGCGCGCGACGGCGCTCAGCACCCGGGTGGCGATCAGCGAGTCGCCGCCGAGGTCGAAGAAGTCGGAGTCGGGCGCCACGTCGTCGCGTTCCAGCACGCGCCGGAAGACGTCCACCAGGTCCTGCGGGGTGGCGGGGGTGGTGAGGTCAGTGCTCAACGGAGGTCTCCTTCGACCTGTCGTGGGCGCCGTAGCGCAGGTGGCAGCCGGCCCGGTCGACCTTGCCGCTGGGGGTGTGCACGAGCCGGGGGACGACGGTGATCCGCCCGGGCACGAGGTGGCCGGGCACCCGGGCCCGCAGGTAGGAGAGCAGGTCGCCGGCCAGGTCCGGCGGGCAGGTGTGCCGCCGCGCCACGACGTACGCGAGCAGCGTGGTGCGGCCGGCCAGGGCGGCGCCGGTGACGGCGGCCGCGGTCACCTCGGGGTGGCCGGTGAGGTGCGCCTCGACCTCCGCCGGGTCCACCCGGACCCCGCGTACCTTCAGTTCGCCGTCCAGGCGGCCCTGGTGGGTGAGCAGGCCGTCCGGGCCGCGGCTCACCCGGTCGCCGGTGCGGAAGTACCGCTCGCCGTCGACGGTGGTGAACCGGGCCGCCGTGGCCTCGGGCAGGCCGGGGTAGCCGAGTGCGAGGCCCGGCCCGCCGATCAGCAACTCGCCCTGCTCGCCGAGGCGTTCGACGACGTGCGGCAGGGCGTGGCCGATCGGTGCGCGGGCGGCCGGCGCGTGGTGGGCGCCGGGCCCGACCGGTTCGCGGGCGAGCGGTCCGGACAGGTCGACGGCGTGGGTGATCTGGGTGGTCTCGGTGCAGCCGTAGGTGTTCAGCAGCCGGATCCGCCCGGTGTCCAGTCGGGCCCAGTCGTCCAGCCGGGCCGGCTGGACGGCCTCCCCGCCGATCACCAGGAGCCTGACGCAGGGCGGAAGTTCGGCCCGATCGTCGACCAGGTGGTGGACGAGTTCGTGCCAGAAGGCGGTCGGCAGGTCCAGGACGGTGATCCGCTCGCGCTCGACCATCCGCAGGAAGCGCGGGAACGACCCGCAGTGCGCGTCGGGGTCGAGGACGAGGGTGGCGCCCGCGGTGAGTGCGGGGAGGATCTCCTCGAAGCAGGTGTCCCAGTTGAGCGAGGCGAACTGGAGCACCCGGTCCTGGGGGGTGAGGTGGAAGAGGTCGCGCAGTGTGTGGGCCGTGGCCGCGACGGCCCGGCGGGGAGTGGCGACGGGTTTCGGCTGCCCGGTCGAACCCGACGTGAAGAGAATGTAGGCCGGATGTTCCGGGCCGCTTGCGGCGTGGTCCGCCGGAAGGGTTCCGGGCGGTTCTCCGGGGAATTCCGGGAGGGTCGGTAACTCCACTAATCGAGCGTCGAGTCGGTGGTCCGCGACGGCTTCGCCGAGTATCGCCGTGCGGCAGTTCGCGGCCGTCGCCATGGCGTGTCGACGGGCCTCGGGGAATGCCGGATCGATCGGGCAGTACGTGCCTCCGGCGGTCAGCACGCCGAGAAGCGCGACCACCGTTTCGGCCGTGTGGACGGCCGGCACGGAGACCGTGCCGGGGTCCGGTCCCAGGCGCCTGGCCAGGGTGTTCGCCAGCTCTGCGAGCCGGCCGTAGTCGAGGGTGCGCCCCCGCTGGACGATCGCGGGGTGCCGGGGATTGCGGCGTGCCATTTCCGTGAACGCGTGGATCAGGTCGGGAACGACCCGGAGGGTGTCCTGATTAAGGGTGTCCTGATTAATTGACATGGCCGCCCCAAATGATGCTGTCGAATGCTCATCCGTGCTCGGCGAACGGCGACTCTACCGTCGAACATGCGTGGCGACAATGGATGTTGAGAGCGTTCTTCGAGGGGGGCGTGCCCGACGTGTGAACCCGCCCGAGGGCGTTCGGTCGTTCGAGTAGGGACGGCGTGCGCGAGGGCGCGGAGCGGCGTGGGCGAAGGCTGGCTGACCGTACGTCAGGAGCCGAGCGGGGCCTCCCAGGAGAGCCGGGCGCCGCCGCCCTCGGCGGGCCCGATCGTGAAGGTGCCGCCCACCCGCTCGGCCCGCTCGGCGAGGTTGCGCAGCCCGCTGCGCCGGCCGCCCTCGGGTACGCCCACCCCGTCGTCGGCCACCACCAGGGCCACCCGCCCGGCGAGCGCCCGCAGCGTCACCTCCACCCGGCCCGCCCGCGCGTGCCGGGCGGCGTTGCTGAGCGCCTCGCCGAGGACGGCCACCACGTGGTCGGCCAGCTCCTGCGGCACGTCGGTGTCCAGCAGGCCTTCCATGCTCAGCCGGGGCGCGAAGCCGAGCGTCCCCTGCGCCTCGGCGACGACGCGGGTGGCGCGGGCGCGCAGGCCCCGGTCGGGCTCGCTGTGGGCGCGCAGCCCGAAGATCGTCGACCGGATGATCTTGATGGTCTCGTCCAGGTCCGCCACCGCGCGGGCGACCCGGTCGGCGGCTGCCGGGCTGTCGATCAGCCGGCCCGCGCTCTGCAGCGTCATCCCGGTCGCGAACAGCCGCTGGATCGCCAGGTCGTGCAGGTCCCGGGCGATCCGGTCCCGGTCCTCCAGCAGCGTCAGCTGCTCGGCGTCGCGCCGCCGCTCGGCCAGCTCCAGGGCCAGCGCCGCCTGGTCCGCGAAGCCCAGCAGCGGCCCGGTCTCGTCCGGCCCGAAGGCCGGCTGCCCGGCCGCGCGGGCCAGCAGCAGCACGCCCCGCCCGTACCCCGCCCCGGTGCCCAGCGGCACCGCGACCGCCGGGCCCAGCCCGTCGAAGCGCCCCGCCGGGCCCGCCGGGTAGCGGGCGTCGCAGGCCAGGTCGTCGCTGGTCACCGGCGAACCGGAGGCGTACGCGGCGCCCGACAGCGTGCCGTCCACCGGCACCGTCACCCCCAGCCGCGCGGCCGGCGCCCCGCCCAGCGCGACCTCCACCGTCAGCTCCTCCGCCCGCTCCTGCGGACCGTCCAGCGCCACCGAGACGTCGGCCAGCTCGGCGCCGGCGATCTCCCCCGCCCGGCGGGCGATCAGCTCCACCACCTCCAGCCGGGGCGCGCCCGACAGCAGGCTGCGGCTGATCTCCGCGCTGGCCCGCAGCCAGCGCTGGCGCAGCTGCGCCTCCTCGTACAGCCGGGCGTTGTCGATCGCCACCCCGGCCGCGACCGCCAGGGTGGAGATCACCGCCTCGTCATCCGTGTCGAAGTCCAGCCCGCCGCGCTTGTCGGTGAGGTACAGGTTCCCGAACACCTCGCCGTGCACCCGCACCGGCACCCCGAGGAAGGTGTGCATCGGCGGATGGTTCGGCGGGAAGCCCGCCGAGGCCGGGTGCTCGGACAGCACCGGGCAGCGCAGCGGCTGCGGGTCGCGGATCAGCTCGCCGAGGATGCCCCGGCCGGACGGCGGCGGGCCGATCTCGGCGATCTCCTCCTCGGACAGCCCCACCGTCAGGAACTGCGACAGCGAGTGCCCGTCCGGGCCGATCACCCCGAGCGCGGCGTAACGGGCGTCCACCAGATCGGCGGCGGCCTCGACGATCCGGTGCAGCGCCTGGCCGAGATCCAGCTCCCGGCCGACCGCGAGCACCGCCTCCAGCAGGCTGTGCACCCGGTTCTGGGTGCCGCGCGCCGCGTCGATCCGCCACTGGAGCTCCTCCAGCAGCTCGTCCAGGCGCAGCCGGGGCATCCGCGCGCCGCCAACCGCCGCGCTGCCGTCCGCTCCGCCCACCGCTGTCCTCCTCGTACTCGCCCTGGCCCGTCCTCCACCCGCCGCCGGAGGGCGCCGGGTGCCGCCCGATCAGGGCGATTGCCGGAATCACGGTAGTGCCCGGGTGTCGGTACCCCGCACGCCGGGGTGCGCCGTACGCTCCCACGGGCGGGCCTTTCGTCCCGTCGCCGAAGGGCCTGCCGCCTCTGTCGCGAGGCCCTGGCGGACCGCCAGGGTGGGGGAGGAGCGGACGGGCCGTCAGTGCGCGCACCGTCCCCGCGCCGCCCCGCCAAGCGCCGACACAGTGGAGGAACCCTCATGACGCCATCCGTCCTGGCCGGGGTCGACGGCTCGCCGGAGAGCACCACCGCCGCCCTCTGGGCCGCCGACGAGGCAGTGCTCCGGGGTGCCCCGCTGCGCCTGGTGCACGCCTGGCCGTGGCTGACCGACGGCGTGGCCACCTTCGCCGAGCCCGACGACCTGCCGGCCGCCGCGCAGCGAGTCCTGGCCTCGGCCGCCGACGCGATCCGCGAGCGCCACCCCGACCTGGAGGTGCACACCGACGCCGTCCTGGACGCGCCGGTGGACGGCCTGGTCGCCGCGGCCGCGGACGCCGCCCTCCTGGTGCTCGGCTCGCGCGGCCTCGGCGGCTTCACCGGGCTGCTGCTCGGCTCGGTCGGCATGGCCGCGGCCGCCCGCAGCACGGTGCCGGTGGTCGTGGTGCGCGAGCCGGGCGCGCCCGAGGGGGCCGGCGACGGAGTGCCCGAGGTGCTGGTCGGCGTCGACGCGCACGCCCCTGAGGAGGAGGTGCTCGCCTTCGCCTTCCAGGAGGCCGCCCTGCGCGGCGCCCGGCTGCGGGCCGTGCACGGCTGGGACCTCCCACCGGTCTTTGGCTACGCCGGCGGGGCCGTGCCGCCCACCGAGATCGCCCAACTGGAGGCGCTGGAGGCCAAACTGCTCACCCTCGCCCTGGCCGGCCAGCGCGAGCGGCACCCGGACACCGCGGTGATCGAGGACGTCCGGCTCGGCTCCGCCCGCGGCCTGGTCGAAGCCTCCGCCGGCGCCGCCCTCCTCGTCGTCGGCCGCCGCCACCGCTCCCTCGACTTCGGCCCCCGCCTCGGCCGCGTCGCCCACGCCGCCCTGCACCACGCCCAGTCCCCGGTCGCCGTCATCCCCCACGCCTGACCGGCTGCCCGTCAGCGCACGCTCGGAAAGCGTGCCGGGTTCGCCCCCTCGCGAGTTCGAATCTCGCATCCGCCGCCTTTGCCTGGCAAGGCAGTTGAAGGCCCCGACCGGGTTTCCGGTCGGGGCCTTCTTCGTGCCGCGGTCTCAGTTCTGGTCTCAGTTGCTCTGGACCCGCCCCTTGGCGACCTTGCCGGACTTGTCGGTACCGGTGATCTCCACCAGTGTCCGCCACAGGTTGTCGGTGCCCTTGGTCAGCAGCTGCCACCCGTCCTTGCCGGGAGCGACCCCGATCACCGCACCCAGGGACAGCGTCAGCAGATCGAAATCGGCTTTGTCGACGGAGCCGTCGTGGTCATTGTCGAGCATGCGGAACAGCCCCTCGGCGCGCTCGGCCGCTGTTGCCATGGAGATCACCTGTCCTATTCGGTCCAGTAGTTGACGAACCGTCGAAGCGCCTCAGGCCATCCGACCCCTTGAAGTGAAGCTTCATCACAGATCATCCGATCGGTAGAATGCTCGCCCTCCAGGGATTCAGCGTGGGGCCGCTACTGAGCGGAGGGCCATACCGCCGTCAGCCGTGGTGTCGGCCACAGCAGGAAGACGCATTCGCGCCGAACACCATCAGGCCGCAGCCCTCCGCTCGGCCGCCCAGGAACTCCTGAACACGGCCGACTCCGGCGAGGACGGCGCCACCGCCGCCGCCCTCCTGTCCACCGCCGTGTTCGTCCTGATCGCCATCGCCCGCTGGCGCGAAGCCCACGGCCACCGCAAGCAGGCCACAGCCGCCCAGCAGTGCCTCGTCCACCTGCGAACCGCCTACCGGCAGACCGCCGAGCCCGTCATCGCCGACCTCACCCGCCGCACCCCCACCCCCAAGGCCACCGACCGCCTCGCCACCCACGTCCGGACCACCGTCCCCGAGCACGCTCAGCGCATCCTCGCCGCCCCCTCCTGGCACGCCCTGGCCGCCGCACTCGCCCAGGCCGAATCAGCTGGCCAGCCGCCCCACCGCGCCATCGCCGAGGCCGCCCAGCAACGGGAGTTGACCACCACCGACCGCCCCGCCGAAGTCCTCCTCTGGCTCCTCCTCAACGTCCGCCACCAGGTCTTCGTCCGCTGCCGCTGCGCGGCCGCATGGCGCGAGGCCGACCTCACCCGCGCGTACTTCGACCTCCACTTCACCGCCCCCGAACACGAGTGGGACGACTGCGACACCGCAATGCAGGCGCTCGGCTTCGACGGGCTCCTGGCCGGCACCACCTGGTCGTGACCCAGCCCCTGAGACCTGCCCACCCGGCTGGCCTCAGGGGCTCCTGGGCTACACCAGACACATGCACCGGCGGCAGCATCAGCACGGCAGCGCGGTGAACGCCGGCGTCGCCCCGAAAGCCCTACACCGCGCCCCCGATCATCGGTACGGTAGCCCTCCGTAATGGCTTCAACACGATGCTGGGGGCCGGCGTGGGGAGCAGTGGCATCACGTTCGGCAAGTTCATCGCACTCCGCCGCGCCGAGATGGAGTGGACGCAGCTCCGTCTCGCCGCCGAGCTCGACCGCAGCGAGGTCTGGATGTCGCTGGTGGAACGCGACCTGCAGCAGGTAAAGGATCTGACTCTGCTGCGTCGCCTCGCGGCGGTGCTGGGTTGCGAGCTCAGCGAGCTGATGGCCTTACCGCAGCCAGCCGCGGATCGGTCGAGGTCCCGCCCCCGCAAGTCCGCCTCCGCTACGCTGACGAGCACTTCCGCTGCCGAGGAGGACGATGTGCGACGCCGCCCGTTCCTGACCCTGGCGGCTGCCGCCCTGTTCGCCCCGGTTGCCGGCCAGCAGGCCGCACATGCCGAGACAGGCTCGCCCTTGGCCGGTCTGGAAGACCTGCTGCTCTACGGGCCGGGCCGGATTCCAGCTCCTCGGCGCGAGCCGACCAAGGAGTCAGTCACCGCCTCACTCCTGACATCGCGCCAGGAGTTCAAGGCGGCCAAGTACGACGCACTCGCCGGGGCCCTGCCCGTGCGGATCGCCGCCGCGCAGATGGCCGGTACGCCGGAGGAGCGCGCATGCAACGTCGCCCAGCTCTACAACCTCGCCGTCCGACTGTGCATCAAGGTCGGCGACAACAACCTGGTCGCCATCACCGCAGACCGCGCGCTGACCTCCGCCCGCGCGGGCGGTGACCCTCTGGTCGTCGCCGAGTCCCAGCGGATGGTCTCCAGCTCCTGGCGCCGCCAAGGCAGCCTCGCCCGAGCAACCGACATCGTGGTGGTCGCCGCCGAAGACCTCCTCGCCGACACCACGGTGTCCGAGTCCGCCCGTCTGGCTGCCCGCGGCGACCTGTACGCCACCGCTGCCTACACCGCCGCGAAGACTGGCGACCGCGCCTACTCGCACTCGCTGATCCATGAGGCTGCTGACAGTGCCGCTGCTGCCAGCCGGGCCTCTGGTCTGATGGACGGCGTCCAAGGCGTCGCCCTGCACGAGTTGTCGGTGCACTACGAGTTGGGCGACGCTGGCCGGGCGATCGAGCTGGCCTCCACGATCGACCCCGCCGCTCTGCCGACCGCCGAGCGGCAGGCCCGCTTCTTCATCGACGTGGCCCGCGCATTCGACCAGTGGGGCAAGCCCGAACAGTGCTACCGGGCTCTGCTGGCCGCCGAGGAGGCGGCCCCGCAGGAAATCCGCCGCGGTGCCGTCCGCGACCTCGCCACCACCCTGCTGCGACACGACCGCAAGCTGCCCGGCGTACGGGACTTCGCCGTCCGAGCGGGCGTTCAGATCATCTGACCCGTAGCCGGACTACGGCCCGTAGTCCGGCTACGGATCCGGCCTTTCGCCTGGCGGTTCACTGGGGAACGTCCACCCCTCCCTCTGCTGTCGAAGACCCTCCCATGCCAACGCCCAGCACCTCCCTGCCGCCCGCTGGCCAGCGGCACGCCGCCCCGGCGGACCGCGACCGGCTCGGCACCTTCCTCACCGCCTCCTGGGCCGCCCTGCACCTACCCGTGCTCGCCCTGGCTGTCCACAACCACCCGGCCGAGGCCAGCCCCCGGATGGCGGCGGCCGTGCTTGACCTGTCTGCCTCCTGAGGCCCCGGGGCCGTCGCGACGGCCCCTTCTTCCACTCGCTTGCCCGAGAGGAGATCCAGCCATGCACCGGCTGACCGACGCGCCCGCACTGCACACCGAGCTGGAGCGCATCGACTACCGCACCACCCCTGAGTACTACTTCGACACCGAACACGTCACCGACCCGGTCGTGCTGGAGCTGCTGAACTGCTGCCCGACCGTCTTCGGCCTCAAGAAGGCCATCACCGACCTGCTGGCCGGCCACCTGGACATCCCGCTGCCGGAGGCGACCGGGATCATCGAGCCCGGCGCCACCGTCCGGGGCCACGTGATCGTGGCGCCCGGGGCCGTCATCGCCGAAGGCGCGTTCGTCACCGGTCCGGTGCTGGTCTGCCCCGGCGCGGTGATCGAGGCAGGGGCCCGGGTGCGCGACAACACCGTCGTCGGCCCCGGCTGCCGGATCGGCTTCGGCGCGGAGGTCACCCGCTCCCTCCTCGTCGGCGGTGTCTTCATGAAGCACACCAGCTTCGTCGGGGACTCCGTGCTCGGCCTCGGCGTCAACATCGGCGCGTTCGTCTCCACCACCGGCCTGCGGGTCACCTCCGGACCGGTCACCGAACCGGCCACCGAAGAGGTCTGCGCCCACCTCGACGGCCGGCGCATCGCCACCGGCCAGACGAAGTTCGGCGCGGTGGTCGGCGACGGCGTGATCGTTCCCGCCGGAACCGTGCTCCAGCCCGCCACCCTGATCGGCGCGCACACCCTGCTCTACCCGAAGACCCAGGTCGGGGGCTTCTTCCCGGCCGGAAGCCAGGGAAGGTGACCATGCCCACCACCGACACCACCGCCGACGCGCGGGCCGTGCGCATCACCGGTGGCCACCGCCTGGTCGGCACCACCACCGTGCAGGGCAGCAAGAACATCGCCCTGCACCTGTATGCCGCCGCCATCCTGGCCGACGACCCGCTGACTCTGGTCGGCGCCCCCGAGATCCTGGACACCCTGGTCGTCGCCGACATCCTGCACCGCACCGGCACCCGCGCCACCGTGACTGGCGACGAGTTCGCCACCCGCCCGGCCGACTCCTACTTCCCGGTCATCCCGGACGACCTCGGACGGCGCATCCGCACCACCGCGGTGATGGGCGGCGCCCTGCTGGCCCGCTCCGGCAAGGTCACCTTCCCCACCCCCGGCGGGGACGCCTTCTGCGCCCGCTACATCGACCGGCACCTGGCCGCGATGGAAGCCGCCGGGGCCGAGGTCGAGGTGAGCCGGGGCCGGGTGCGGGCCCGTTTCACCGGCAAACGGCTGCCGTTCATCACCGACGCCGAGACCCGCTCGTGGGGGCCGAGCCTGGGCGCGACGGTCACCGCGATGCTGCTGGCCGCCCGAACCCCGGGCACCTCCACGATCCTCAACCCCAGCGTGGAACCCGAGGTCACCCACACCGCTGCCTTGCTCTCGCAGGCCGGCGTCGGCATCGAGTGGCGGGGCAGGGCGGCTCTCAACCTGACCGGCACCGACCGGATCCGGGGCGGGGTGTTCACCGTGCCGCCAGACCGTCTGGAGGCCGCCACGCTCGCGCTGGCCGCCGCCATCACCGGCGGCACCGTCCACCTGGACGGCTTCCCGCCCGCCGCGTTCCCGGACGGGCTGGTGTCGGTGTTCGCCGACGCCGGAATCCAGCTCGACCCGCTGGACGGCGGAACGGCCGTCAGCACCCCGGCCGGGCCGCGACCGGTACAGATGGCCACCGGCCCGCACCCGGGCTTTCCGACCGACGTGCAGCCGCAGCTGACCGCCTTCCTCACCCAGGCCGAGGGCAACTCCCGCATCGACGAGCGGATCTACACCCAGCGCGACACCCACCTGCCGGCCCTCACTGCGTTCGGCGCCGCCGTCAACGCGACCGGCTCGGTGATCACCGTCCAAGGCCGGTCCGCCCTCACCAGCGCCGACGTGGCCGGGGAGGACATCCGGGCGGTGACCGCGCTCGTGATCGCTGCCCTGGCCGCCGAGGGCACCTCTACGATCCGAGGGATGTACCACCTGCGGCGCGGATACGGCAGCCTGCTGCCGAAGTTGGCCGCGCTCGGTGCCCACCTGACGATCGACCAGGAGTAGCCGTGACCACCACCGTGCCGTGGAAGCCGAACGCGCTCGCCGACCTGCGCGAGTGCCTGGACCTGACGACCGCAGACGGCACCGTGCCCGGTGGCGTCATCGCCCACGGCACCTTCGACACCGACCCCGGCTACCTGGCCTGCGGCGTCGTCGCCCCCGAGTGCGGCGACGCCCGGCCGGGGCCGGACACGGTGTATGACGTCGCGTCGCTGACGAAGGTCCTGGCCACCTGGCCGCTGGTCGGCACCTCCCTCATGGATGGCTTCACCCTGGACACCCCGATGCGCGAGCTGCTGCCCGGCATCCCGGCCGAGGCACCCGGCGGTCAGGTGACGGTCGGCCAGATTCTGTCGCACACCTCCGGCCTGCGGGCCGACACCCGCCTCGACCAGTACCGGCACCGCGCCGAGCCGCTTGCCCACCTGATCTGCGGAGAGCCGCTGATCGCCGCCCCCGGAGCCGGACACCGCTACATCAACCGCGGCTTCATCCTCCTCGGCCTGGCCCTGGCCCACTGTCGCGGCCGGCGCCTGGACGAGCTGGCGGCCGAGCTCTGGCAGGACCTCGGCATGACGAGCACGACCTACGGACCAGTGCCCCGCTCCGCTCAGGTCGCCCCGACCGAGCAGCGGTTGACCGGCGGTCCCCGGCTGTGGGGGACGCCGCACGACGACAACGCCGCCCTGCTCGGCGGAGTCGCCGGCCATGCCGGGGTGTTCACCACCCCGGCCGACCTCGCCGTCTTCGCCACCCACCTGCTGTCCTCGCACGCCACCGATGGGCCCCTGGGCCGCTGGCTCACCGCCAGCATGCAGCCGCAGGCCGAGATCGAACCCGGCCTCGACCGTGGCCTGGCCTGGATCCTCGCCGACGAGGGCCGGGTCGCCTACCACCACGGCTTCACCGGCACCAGCCTCTACCTCGCCCCCGCCACCGGCCGCTACCTGGCCATCTGCACCAACGCCGTCTACCACCACCAGGACAACCGCACCAGCCTCGCCCCACTCCGGGCCCTCGCCCTCAAGGCGATCACCGACGAACCCTAGGAGGGCCACCCGTGCCCAGCACCACGCTTGCCTCCCTCACCACCCTGCGGCTCGGTGGCCCGGCCAGCGACGTCCTGCAGGTCGCCGATCCCGACGACTGGTTCGAACTGGTCCGTACGATCGGCGACCGGCAGCAGGACGCGCCCCTCACCCTCGGCCACGGCAGCAACGTCATCGCCGCCGACACCGGCCACGAGGGCACCGTCGCCGTGATGAACATCCGGGGCATCACCGTGAAGCGGGTGGGCGACGACACGGTGGCCGCGACCGTCCAGGCCGGCCACCCGCTCGCCGACCTCGTCCAGTGGGCCGCAGCCGAACACCTCGCCGGGATCGAGTGCCTGGCCGGCATACCGGGCACTGTCGGCGCCGCCCCCGTCCAGAACGCCGGAGCCTACGGCCAGCAGGTCTCCGACGCCCTCGACCACCTCGCCGCATGGGATTGGGACATGGGCCGACTGCGGCCCCTGCCCGCCCAGGCATGCCGCCTCCGCCACCGCGACAGCCGCTTCAAGAGCGACCCCGGCCGCTGGACCATCCTCACCGCGACGTTCCACCTCACCCGCTCACCGGCTGCCCCGATCACGTACCAGCCGCTCGCCGACGAACTCGGCGTCCAGGTCGGCGCCCGTCCGCTCGTCGCCGAGGTGACCGCCGCAGCCCTCGTCAACCGTCACGGCCGGGGACTCCTCCTCGACCCCCACGGTCCCGATGCCCGCCAGGCCGGATCGGTCTTCCTCAACCCACCCGTCACCGCCGGGAGAATTGGAAAGCGTGTTGGGTCCACCCCCTCACGAGTTCGGATCTCGCATCCGCCGCCTTCGCCCGCCAGGGCAAACGAAGGGCCCGACCGCACTGCGATCGGGCCCTTCGTCGTTCCGTGGTTGCCGTTCTGGTTGCAGTTGCCGGGACCCACCGGGGACCGGTCGCACGACCGCATCCGGTGGGCAGGCTCTCTGGCCGATCCGTCGCGTTCGCACCCGTTGGGCACCGCTCCTCTGGCAGGGGGCTGTCCATGGCCGCGTCCGAAAGAACCCGGAAGATCATCTCCTGGTGGGCATCGGCCACAAGGAGGACAACCCCAAGCGATCTTGACACCGGACCGGCTACTGTTGGCGGCGCAGCCGCAGCGGACCGTTGCGTCCCATGTCGGCTGCGCCACCTCAGAGCGACGGATACCGGAGTCATGGTCTACACCGTGGGGGCGCGAGCTATCTGCGCCGAGCTGGAGAACTGAGAACCACTCAGTCCTCGTTCTCGGCCCGGCTCGGCGTGTGATCACCCCACCTCTCTCCGCGACTCTTCCGTGAGGGCCATACCGCCATGCGCTCGACGCAGATCCGCTCCGCCTTCCTGGACTTCTTCACCTCGCGTGGCCACCGCCACGTCCCGTCCAGCCCGCTCATCCCCTCCGACCCGACCCTGCTGCTGGCCAACGCCGGCATGAACCAGTTCAAGCCCTACTTCCTGGGCGAGGTCACCCCGGAGTACCCCCGCGCCACCACCATCCAGAAGTGCGCCCGCACCTCCGACATCGACAACGTCGGCCGCACCAACCGGCACGCCACGTTCTTCGAGATGATGGGCAACTTCTCCTTCGGCGACTACTTCAAGGCCGACGCCATCGCCTACGCCTGGGAACTCCTCACCCAGGGCTACCACTTGGAGAAGGACCGTCTCTGGATCACCGTCCACCAGGACGACGACGAGGCCGAGCAGCTCTGGCGCAGGATCGGCGTCCCCGCCGACCGCATTCAGCGGCTCGGCGCGGACAACTTCTGGGACATGGGCGTCCCCGGGCCCTGCGGTCCCTCCTCCGAGCTCAACTACGACCGGGGCCCGGCCTTCGGCCGCGAAGGCGGACCGGCCGTCGACGGCGAACGCTACGTCGAGATCTGGAACCTCGTCTTCATGCAGTCCCTGCGCGGCGAGGACGACGACAACGGCACCTTCCCGATCCTCGGCGACCTCGCCCGGCAGAGCATCGACACCGGCCTCGGCCTCGACCGCCTCGCCGCCATCCTCCAGGACGTCGAGAACGTCTGCGGCACCGACCTGCTCCTGCCCACCCTCACCACCGTCCAGGAACTCGCCGGCCGCGACTACCCAGGCTGCGGCCCCGGCGGCGAGGAGAAGGTCTCCTTCCAGGTCGTCACCGAGCACGCCCGCTCCATCGCCTACCTCATCGCGGACGGCGTCCTGCCCGCCAAGGACGGCCGCGGCTACGTCCTGCGCCGCCTGATGCGCCGCGCGATCCGCCACGCCCGTCTACTCGGCATCGACCAGCCCGTCCTGGCCCCGGCCACCGCCAGCGTCATCGCCAACCTCAGCGACGTCTGGCCCGAACTGGTGGGCCAGGCCGCCCTCATCGAGCAGGTCGTCACCGCCGAGGAGGAGTCCTTCACCCGCACCCTCACCCAGGGCGCCCGGCTGCTCAACGCCGCCGTCACCCGCA
Organism: Kitasatospora sp. NPDC098663; assembly: GCF_044760075.1. NCBI lineage: Bacteria > Bacillati > Actinomycetota > Actinomycetes > Kitasatosporales > Streptomycetaceae > Kitasatospora > Kitasatospora sp. NPDC098663. Next base: position 95,057 of record NZ_JBIWAP010000021.1, read on the forward strand.
GCCGCGAGGGCCGCTCCACCACCCTCACCGGCGACACCGCCTTCGAACTGCACGACACCTACGGCTTCCCCGTCGAGCTGACCATCGAGGCCGCCCGCGACGCCGGCCTGAGCGTCGACGAGGACCGCTTCACCGCCCTGCTCGCCGAACAGCAGAAGCGCGCCAAGGCCGGCGGCAAGGCCAAGACCGCCGAGGCCCTGCGCCGCCAGGACGCCTACCGCGAACTGTCCTCCCGCCACGGCCGCACCGACTTCACCGGCTACGACCGCCTCGACACCGAGGCCACCATCCTCGGCGTCGTCTCTGACGGCACCGTCGTGCCCGGCGCCGACCAGGGCGACACCGTCGAACTGGTCCTGGACCGCAGCCCGTTCTACGCCGAATCCGGCGGCCAGGTCGGTGACACCGGCACCATCCGCACCGCCGGCGGCGCGCTCCTGGAGGTCCTGGACACCAGGCTCGGCCTGGAGGGCTTCCACGTTCACACCGTCCGCGTCCGCGAAGGCGAGATCCGCACCGGCGAGCAGGCCGAAGCCCTCGTCGACGGCCCGCGTCGCGATGCCGTCGCCCGTTCCCACTCCGCCACCCACGTCCTGCACGCCATGCTCCGCCGCACCCTCGGCGATTACGCCCGCCAGCACGGCTCCCTCGTCGACGCCGGGCGCCTGCGCTTCGACTTCGCCCACTTCTCCGCCCTCGACCGCACCCAGCTCGCCGCCATCGAGGCCCTCGTCAACGACCACCTCCTCGACGACCCCGAGGTCCGCATCTGGCACGCCACCCGCTCCGAAGCCGAGGCCGCCGGAGCCACCGCCCTCTTTGGTGAGAAGTACGGCGACCACGTCCGCATCGTCGACATCGGCGACTTCTCCCGAGAACTCTGCGGCGGCACCCACGTCCCTCACGGCGCGGGCGCCGGCCCCGTCCGCATCCTCGGCGAAGCCTCCGTCGGCTCCAACCTCCGCCGCATCGAAGCCCTCACCGGACGCGACGCCCTCACCCACTACGACACCGAACGCCGCCTCCTCGAAGAACTCTCCACCCTTCTCGGCACCCGCCCCCAGGACGCCCCCGACACCCTCCGCAAGCGCCTCGACGCCCTCACCACCGCCCAACAGGAACTCGCCCGCCTCCGCGACGCCGAGCTCCGCACCCGCGCCCGGCAGCTCGCCGCCTCCGCCCGCACCGTCCCCGGCGGCCGAATCGTCACCGAGAACGTCACCGAGAACGTCACCGGCCTCGGCCCCGACGAACTCCGCACCCTGGCCACCGACACCGCCGACCTCCTCGGCGACGACCACGCCGTCGTCATCCTCGGCACCGAACACGACGGCAAGGCCCTCCTCGCCGCCGCGATCACCCGCAGCCTCCACGACACCGGCACCCAGGCCAGCCAGATCCTCATCCCGGCCGCCCGCACGGTCGGTGGCGGAGCCGGCGGCAAGGGCCCCATTGCCAGCGCCGGTGGACGTCATGCCGGAGCACTCGACAAGGCGCTCGCCATCGCTGTCCAGGACGCGACCCGAGTTCTCGGCCAGTAGCCCCAGGTCATCCATGGCACGGGTTGCCGGTGCCTCCCCCTCACCGGGGAGGCACCGGCAACCCGTGCCGCGTCCTGTGTCAGGCCGCCGCCAGGTCCTTGAGGAGGACCACGCTCTCGTAGTTGGTCACATCCCACCGCCACGTCCCGACCGGCACGTACCCCCGCCGGCGGTACCAGCCAAGCACCTCGGTGGCCTCGGCCGATGTGTCGATCGCGACCTGGGCTGAGCCGAGAGCAGCGACCCGTGCCTCCGCGAGTGCCAGCAGACGCTGCCCGAGTCCCGTCCCTCGCTGTGAGGGGGCCACCGCAAGCTGCCAGAACGAACCGGCACCCGCCGGGGCCGGGTACCTCTCCGGTGCCTCGTACGGAGCCGCCAACGTCACGGTGCCCACCAACTCAGTCCCGATCAGAGCTATCCAACACTCGCCCTTCCTCAGGCGGTTGGCCGTGTCCTGGACGGACTGGTACGAGGCGAAGAAGACTCGCCCAGCGGCGACGTGATCGGATTAAGCGCGGTGAAGCAGACGCGTCAGTCCCTCAACGGAGTCATCCTGGGTGAAGCGCCGCAGCACGACCGGTTCGCCGGGGCGTGGCGACATCGCCCCTTGAGTCGATCGCCTGTTCACGTGATCAAGTGTCGGGTGAGCGGCGATCTGCCGCCCGCTGAACCGTGGTCCCTGCGCCCGATCGAGCCCTCGACCAGGCAGAACCCGATCATCTGTGGTCGCGGTTCTGGTCTCAGCCACGTAGCGGGGCCACGCAGCCAGTGCTCGACCCTTCCCGCAGCCCGCCGACAAGGAATGAGGTCAGGGAGCCTCAGTGCCGTAGCCGTAGTGGTGGACGGCTGCGCCCTCGGTGTCGAAGAGGTGTGCGGTGTCGCCCTTGTCGTTCCAGATGGCGCGTCCGCTACCGAAGGAGTAGCCGCCCCATTCGGCATGGACTTCGTTGGTGTAGACACGGATTCGCTGGCCGGCCTTGAGGGTGGTGCCGGGCGGGAAGGTGAAGTTCTGGCCGGGGTCGTCGGCGTGGAGGAGCCAGCCGGAGATGTCCGCGTGCGCCGTGCCCTGGTTGACGATCTCGACGTACTCGTCGGCCTGGGTGTACTTGACAGTGCCCTTGTGGCAGACGTCGGTGATGATGACGTCCGGAGCGCCGACGCGGGAGAGCACGGCAACGATGTCGGCGCTGTTGGCGCCGTTCTCGGGGCTGAGGAACTTGTTGACGATCTTTCCGTTCCGCTTGAAGCCGGTGATCACGGCGGCGTATTCCTCGCCGTCGATGGTCACGCTCTCCGGGGACACCCGGGTGGGCAGGTCGACCTCGTCATCATGAACGGGGCCGACGTTGGGCGTCTCGAAGTGGTGGAACCTGAAGCTGAACTCGCGGTCCTTGCTGTCCTCTTCGAACCGGATGCGCACCACGAGATCGACATCGAACCGGTCGACGCCACCACCGTAGATGGGGAAGTTCTGGTGGGTGAAGGTGCCCAGTACCACCTCTGAACCGTCAGCCTTCATCTCGATCATCCCACCGGCGAACGAGTAGCCGCTCTTGCCGCCCCCACCTGCGGGAGTGCCCCAGGTGACGTGGCCGGTGTTGAGGCCCGAGACGTTGGGCGGGGTCGGGGTGACAGCAGTCCAGGTTCCCGACGTCGTGACTTTGGACATGCTCAGACCACTCCTCGATTTGATGGGCACATCGCGCGCAAGGACGGTTGCGTGCGTTTCGTCGGCAGCCAATGCTGCGGCCGACCTCAGGAAGGCCTTCGCCGACTGACACCCCCACTCTCCCAACTGCTCAGGCGATTCCTGCGCAAGGATGCCCTCGCATCACTCGTCCGAGTGATGGGGCACCTCGTGGCAGCACGGCACCCGTGTAGGCCCGCCTTCGCCGGCGTGTCGGGGGCAACTCCGTACGAGTTCGAATCTCGTATCGTCCTCCGACGGATGGCCCGGACCGCACAGCGGTCCGGGCCATCGGCGGTTCCGGGTCTCGCCCCGACGGGTGTCGGGGACCAGTCGGCCGGGGGTGCCAGGCCGTCGTCGGCCCGGTCAGCGGGGGCGGGTGCCCGGGGGGAGGACTTGGGCCTTGAGGTGGAGGTCCGGGCTGTGGCGGAAGCCGAGGGTGAAGTCCACCCATTGGCCGGCCCGGAGGGGTGGGGGGTCGGCGATCATCAGGTCGGCGTCCTCCGGGGCCATCGCCAGCTCGCCGCGGCCCGGGACCGGGAGGGTGGCCACCGGCTCCCAGCGGCCTGCGGCGCCCTGGTGGAGGTGTCGCTTGATCGTGATCCTGCCGCCGAACTCCCAGCTGGCGGAGGTCAGTTCGTCCGGCACGTCGCCCGGGTTGCGGATCGTGAAGAACGCCGCCGTGGCCGGGGCCGCGCCCGCCGTCGGCAGGAGCAGCCAGCCCGGGCCGGCCTCCACCGGCCGGGGCCGCCCGGCCCCGCCGACCGCCGTCCACCCGGTCAGCAGCACCAGCGTCAGCGCCGCCGCGCCCACCGGTGGGCCGACCACCCGCAGCCGTCCGATCGCGCTCGTCGCCGCGCTCATCGCCGCGCCCCCTTCCGGGCCGCCGAGGTGCCGCGCCCGGGCTGCCAGGTGCGCAGCCGCAGGCTGTTGCCGACCACCAGCAGCGAGCTGAGCGACATCGCCACCGCCGCCAGCATCGGGTTGAGCAGGCCGACGGCCGCCAGCGGGATCAGCACCACGTTGTAGCCGAAGGCCCACAGCAGATTGGCCCGGATCGTGCCGAGGGTACGCCGGGCCAACCGGACGGCGTCCACCACCGCCTCGATGTCGCCGCGCACCAGGGTGAGTCCGGCCGCGCCGATCGCGGCGTCGCTGCCCGAGGCCAGCGCCACCCCGAGGTCGGCCGAGGCCAGAGCCACCGCGTCGTTGACGCCGTCGCCGACCACCGCGACCGTCCGCCCGGCGCCCCGCAGCTCGGCCACCACCGCGGCCTTGCCCTCCGGCGAGGCCGCGGCGTGCACCCGTTCGATGCCCAGCTCGCGCGCCACCGCCCGGGCCGCGCCCGGGCCGTCGCCGGTCAGCAGGACGGTCTCCAGCCCCAGCCCGCGCAGCCGGTGGAGCGCCCGCCAGCTGCCCGAGCGCAGCGTGTCGCCGACGGCGAGCACGGCCGCGGCCCGCCCGTCCAGCTCGACCACCACGGCCGTGCGGCCGGTGTCCGAGGCGGCGGCGACCGCGTCCGCGAGGTCGGCGGGCAGCGGCTGCGCCGTGCCGTCCGGGCGGACCACCCGTATGCTCCGGCCCTCGACCACCCCGGACACCCCGACCCCGGTGGCGGCCGCGAAGCCGTCCACCGGGGGCAGCGGACCGCAGCGCTCCCGCGCGGCCGCCGCCACGGCCCGCCCGATCGGGTGCTCCGAGCGGTGTTCCACTGCGCCGGCCAGCCGCAGCACCGCACCCTCGTCGAGACCTTCGCCGAGACCCGAGCCGAGACCTTCGCCGAGACCCGAGCCGAGACCCGAGCCGAGACCCGAGCCGAGACCTTCGCCGAGCCTGGAGTCGAACCCCGAGCCGAGCTCAGAGTCGAAGCCCTGGGCGACCGTCACCGCCGCCAGTTCCATCCGCCCGGTGGTCAGCGTCCCGGTCTTGTCCAGCACCACGGTGTCGACCCGGCGCAGGCTCTCCAGTACCTCCGGGCCGCGCACCAGCACGCCCAGCTCCGCGCCCCGCCCGGTCGCCGCCAGCAGCGCCGTCGGGGTGGCCAGGCCCAGGGCGCACGGGCAGGCGACCACCAGCACCGCGACCGCCGCCGTCACCGCCGCCTGCGGGGCCGCGCCCGCGCCGAGCCAGAAGCCCAGCACGCACACCGCGCCCGCCAGCACGCACGGCACGAACACCCCGGCCACCGCGTCGGCGAGGCGCTGCGCCCGGGCCTTGCCGGCCTGGGCGTCCGCCACCAGCGCGGTGATCCGGGCGAGTTGGGTGTCGGCGCCGACGGCCGTCGCCCGTACCACCAGCGCGCCGCCGACGTTGACGGTCGCGCCGGCCACCGCGTCCCCGGGGCCGACCTCCACCGGCACGCTCTCCCCGGTCAGCAGGCTCAGGTCGAGCGCCGAACCACCCTCGACCACCACCCCGTCGGTGGCCACCCGTTCGCCCGGCCGCACCACGAACTCCTGCCCGGGTAGCAGCAGTTCGATCGGTACCAGGCGCTCCTCGCCGGTCCCGCCGTCCCGGACGCACACCTGCTTCGCGCCCAGTTCGGCCAGCGCCCGCAGCGCGGAACCGCTGCGCCGCCGCACCCGGCCCTCCAGCAGCCGCCCGGCCAGCACGAACAGCGGCACCCCGACGGCCGCCTCCAGGTAGACGTGCGCCGCGCCGCCGCCGTCCGCGGTCAGCGAGAACGGCATCCGCATGCCGACCTCCCCGGCGCCGCCGAACACCAGCGCGTACGCGGACCAGCCGAAGGACGCCACCACCCCCAGGCTGACCAGGGTGTCCATGGTGGCCGCCGCATGCCGTAGCCCCTGCCAGGCCCGGCGGTGGAACCCGGCCGACCCCCAGGTCACCACCGGGACGGCCAGCGCGAAGCAGACCCACTGCCAGGCGGGGAACTGCAGGGACGGCACCATCGACAGCACCACCACCGGGACGGCCAGCAGCGTCGTCACCAGCAGCCGCCAGCGCTCCGCCGGCTCCTCGTCCGGCAACCCGCCGCCCGCCCCCGCGGGCGCCGACTCGGCGGTGTAGCCCGCTCGTTCGACGGCCGCCACCAGCTCTGCGACCGACACCCCGGCCGGGTGCAGCACCCGGGCCCGACCGGTCGCCAGGTTCACCCCGGCCGTCACTCCGTCGATCCGGGCCAGCCGCTTCTCCACCCGGCCCACGCAGGCCGCGCAGGTCATCCCGCCGACCGCCAGATCGGTGCTCACCAGGGCCCCGGCGTCGGCCCCCGCGACCGGGCTCATCGCATCCCGCCCATGTCGTGCCCGCCCATCCCGGGCGCCCCGGGCGACGCGCCGCCCCCGGGCGTCAGCCCCGGGGACACCGGGCCCGCCTGCCGTCCCACCGCATACGCCACCACGAACACCACCACCAGCAGCAGGGCGAACCCCGCCAGCACACTCAAGGGCCGGACACCCGGCGACTTCGCACTCACCCCCCAGCAGTCGGACGGCGGGCGCGGTTGGTTCCCGTACGGTCCGAACCGGTGGGAGCGCCCTGGCGCCGCGGGCTCGGCGAGACCCGTACGGCAGGCCCCGGGCCCGGATTAATTCGGATGACGCACCCGATGTGACCAGGTAGCGTCGGGGACGGCGCCTCCCGATGCGCTGGGCCCCGGCTACTACCCGTCAACTAGGTGCCGGTGCCCGTGGTCGGTTCCGGGAGGCGCCCATACGCGTTCGGCCCCGGGGCCGTTCCAGCCCGTGACCCGAGGTCATGGCCAGGGGGGCTACGTCCCGGAACGGGTCCCGTTCGGTCCTGCCGCGCGCGACCGGCCCGAACGGGACCGGCCCTAACCCCGCACGCTGCGCGGCCCGGTGACCGCCGCGCCCAGCGCGCCGACCCGGGCCCGCAGTTCGCGGTCGGCGGTGACGACCAGGCAGTCCCGGTCCGGCTGTTCGGCCCTGGCCGCCCGGACCAGCTCGACGATCCGGTCGTCACCGCTGCCGGCCGCCGCGACCACCCGCACCTCGGGCAGTCCGTCCACGCCCCGGGCCGTGCCCTCCACGACCAGCACCACCTCCAGCGGTCCGGGCCGCTCCGGCAGTCCCTGCCCGGCGACGGCGACCAGCGCGTCCCGCAGCCGCTCGGCGGCGCCCCGCCGATCCCGCCACCACCCGTCGGGCACCGACCCGACCACGTTGGCCCCGTCGACCACCAGCAGCGGCAGCCCGCCCGGGGCCCCGTCCGCGTCCCTGTGCTCCATGGCGTCTCCCATGGCCGCCAAGCCTGCCACGCCCTGCCACGCCCTTCGTCCCCCGCGGGCCGCCCGGGCGAGTGACCGGGGCCCCGTCAGCCGGATGGCGCGTCAGGTGAGGGTGATCCGGATGCCGACGGTGCCGCGCTCGCCGCGGCGCAGGCGGCTGCCGAGCAGGGTGAGCACGCCGAGCAGGCCGTACTTCTGGCGCAGCAGGGTGCGGTAGGCGGCGGTGCGCTCGGGGCCGAGGATCTCGGCGGTGGCGGGGTACTGCTCGCCGGTCGGCCGGCCCTTGACGTCGCAGGGGCCCACCAGGACGTCCGCGCGGTTGCGGATCCGCTTGACCTTCCAGGAGTCGGTGACGGTCCAGACGCCGAGCGCCTCGCCGTCGCGCACCACCCACACCGGGGTCGGCACGGTGGTGCCGTCCTTCTTGTAGGTGGTGACGAGCAGGTAGCTGCCGGAGGAGAGGCTGACGATCCGGGCGAGCCGGCCGGAGGAAGCGGGGTCGGGCGTGGTCATGGCCGGAAGTCTAGGGCGTGCCTGATCATTCTCGTCGGGCGCGCGGCAGGGCGTGCCTGACCAGGGCCCGGGCCCGGCGGGCCAGCCCGCGGTGGCGGTGCCCGCCGAGGGCGGTGGCGCCCGGGTCGGGGAGCGCGCCCGGGTCGGCGGTGAGTGCGGCGCGGCGGCGGGCGGCGGTGCGCCCGGCGGCCCACAGGGCGAGGACGGCGCCGAGTGCGATGGCCGTCCAGGCGGTCGGGGCGAGGCCGGGGTCGTTGCCCCGGACGGCCTGCGGACGCGCCTGGCCGGCGGTGGCGGCGGTCGCGGCGGCGGCGGTGCCGCCCCGGCCGGTGATGCCGGCCGGGTGGACGGCGGCGGTGTCCTCCACCAGTTGCCCGACCGGCTGGACCTTGCCGGCCGCCGCGAAGCCCCAGTCGAGCAGCTCGGACGCCTCGTCGTAGACCCGGGTCTGGGTGTCGGGGTGCATCACCGTCACCAGCAGGGTGCGGCCGCCGCGCTGGGCGGCGCCGGTGAAGGTGGCGCCCGCGTTGGTGGTGTAGCCGTTCTTGACGCCGATCAGGCCCTGGTACTTGCCGAGCAGCCGGTCGGTGTTGGCGATGTCGAAGCTGGTGCGCTGCCCGGTGAGCTTGTCGAGCCCGCCGGGGAAGTGCGCGGTGCGGGTGGAGCAGTAGGAGCGGAAGTCGGCGTTGCGCAGCCCGGCGCGGGCGAACAGGGTGAGGTCGTAGGCGGAGGACACCTGGCCGTCCATGTCGTAGCCGTCGGGGGAGACCACCTTGGTGTCGCGGGCCTGCAGGGTCTGGGCGCGGGCCTGCATCTCGGCGACGGTCTGCTGGAGGCCGCCGTTCATGTGCGCGAGGACGTGGACGGCGTCGTTGCCGGAGCTGAGGAAGACACCCCGCCAGAGGTCCTCGACGCGGTACGGCAGGTCCTCCTTGACGCCGACGAGGCTGCTGCCGGCGCCGACGTTGGCCAGTTCGGCCGTGGTGACCTTGTGCTCCGTGGTGCGGTCGAACTTGGGCAGCACGGTGTCCGCGAAGAGCATCTTCAGGGTGCTGGCCGGGGGGAGCTGGAGGTGGGCGTTGTGGGCCGCGAGGACCTCGCCGGTGCCGGCGTCGGCGATCAGCCAGGACCGCCCGGTCAACGTGGCCGGCAGCGTAGGCGCCCCGGCCAGCGGGGCGACCTGGACGTCGGACCGGCCGAGCCGTTCGCCGCCGATCGCACCGGCGGCGTCCTGCCCGGGGGCGGTCTGGGCGCCGGCGGCGAGCATCAGGGTGGACACCGCGGCGGCCGCCGCCACTCTGCTGACAAACTGTGGCATCTGCTGCACACGGCGAACGTACCCGGGGCGCCGCCGGGCCGCCGCGCCTGCTGCTCCGTCCGGAGCCCGGGTGGTACGGATCGCGGGTGGCAGGGCGCCGGGGACGGCCGGGGGAAGGTGCCGGGACGACTTTGGTCATCCCCGGGTCGCGCCGAAAGTCGGATTCCCGGGCGCCGGGAGCTGCCTAGGCTCGGGGTATGAAGACGCTGCTCGGCTATCTCGGTTTCGTGCTGATCCTCGGCGGCGGGTCCGGCCTGGCGGCGGACTGGCTGGGGGGCTTCCGGCTGTTCGGCTTCGTCCGTTTCCTGGTCCCGGACGGCCATGAGACCGCCGGGTACGCCACCCTGCTGGTGCTCGGCGTCCTGCTGGCGATCCCGGCGGCCCGCCGGGGCTGATCAGAGGATCAGCCCGAGGCCCGAGGCCCGAGGCCCGAGGCCCGAGGCCCGAGGCCCGGTCGGCACTCAGTCCGCGCCCCGACCGGCACCCTGATCAGTCCCCGCCCCCGGGGTCGCCCCCGCCCCCGAGGCCGCCACGCCGTCGAGCAGGACGGCGAGCCCGGTGCGGAAGGCCGCCAGGTCGCGGTCCTGCGGCGTGCCGTCGGCCGCGCCCTGGAGGGCGGTCAGCAGGGGGAAGCGCTCGGTGAAGTCCGGTGCCAGTTCGGCGAGTCGGACGGACCGGGCGGTCCACCAGTCCTCGTCGGCGATGCCGGTCGCGGCGGCGGCGCCGCGTGATTCGGCGGCCACGGCGGCCGTGCCGCGGACGAACTGCCAGAGCGCCGCGACGACGCCGTGCAGCCGCGCGGGTGCGAGGGCGGCCGGTCGCAGGGCGCGCAACAGGCTTTCCATGGCGGCGAGTTCGGCCGGTCCGAGCACCGGCCGGGCCTGCGAGACCTGGAGGATCCAGGGGTGGCGCAGGTAGCAGGCGTACAGTTCCTCGGCCCAGGCGGTGACGGCAGGGCGCCAGTCGTCCAAGTCCGCCACGTCCAGCCGTAGTTCGCCGAGTGCCCGGTCGTGCATCAGGTCGAGGAGTTCGGCCTTGCCCGGGACGTAGGTGTAGAGGGCCATGGCGGTGCGGCCGAGCCGTTCACCGACGGCGCGCATCGAGAGCGCGGCCATGCCGTCCGCGTCGGCGACGGCGATGCCGGCGGAGACGATCGCGTCGACGCTGAGGCCAGGTTTGGGGCCGCTGCGCCCGGTGCGCGGTTGCGGTGGTGTGCCCCAGAGCAGGGACAGGGACCGGTGGGCGTCGCCCTGTCCGGCGTAGACGACCATGCAGCAACTCCTTATGGCGTAAAGTATCCTCGGCCGCGACAACTCTTTATGTCGTAAGGTTATCAACCGAAGGGGTTCTGCGATGACACTGCCCGTCGCCTTCGTCGAGGTCGTCGAGGTCCGCCGGATCACGCCGCGCACCGCCCGGGTCACCTTCGAGGCCGAGGCCCTGGCGGACTCCGTGGGCACGGCGCCCGACCAGCAGGTGAAGCTGTGCTTCCCCCGCCCCGGCCAGGCGGTGCCCGAGCTGCCCGCGCGGAGCGACGACCCGATGAGCTGGTACCAGGCCTATCTGGCGATCCCCGAGGCCCGGCGCCCGCTGCTGCGCAGCTTCACCCTCCGTCGCCGCCGGCCCGGCACCCGCCTGGTCGAGATCGACTTCGTGCTGCACGGTGACACCGGCCCGGCCGCAGCCTGGGCGGAGCGCGCGGAGCCCGGGCAGCGGCTCGGGATGGTCGGCCCCTCGGCGCTGTACGCCCCGTCGGTCCCGTTCGCCGAGGCCGCCGCCGCTGCCGACTGGGTGCTGCTGGCGGGGGACGAGACGGCGCTGCCGGCGATCGCGACGCTGGTCGAGGCGTTGCCTGCCGGGGTCCGGGCCCTCGCGTTCGTCGAGGTCGCGGACGCGGCCGAGCGGCAGCCGCTGGAGAGCCGTGCCGAGCTGGCCGTGCACTGGCCGGCCCGGGGCGGGGCGGCCCCCGGGGCCGTGCTGGCCGAGGCCGTGCGGTCCGCCGCGCTGCCGGCCGGCGCGCCGTTCGCCTGGCTCGCGGGGGAGGCGGGCGCGGTGCGGGCGCTGCGCCGCCACCTGGTGGCGGAGCGCGGCGTGCCGAAGCGGTCGATCGACTTCACCGGGTACTGGCGCCACCGGCTGACCCAGGACGACGCGCCCACCGCCGAGGATCTGGCGGACGCCCAGGAGCGGTTGGCCGCCGGCTGATCGGGTGCTGATCGCCCGGTGGCCGGGGGATTCCGGCCACCGGGCGCCGGTGTGACCGCGCGCCCGTTCTGTCATGTCCGGTTTCAGAGTGGGTCCGGGGGGAAGGGAGTGTGGCGGTGCTGACGGTGTGTCCCAGGTGGCGGTGGTCCGCCACTGTCCAGAGTTCGCCACCGACTTTTTCCGACCGGGATCGGACAGTTCCGACCGGGTCTGGTCAGCGAAAAGGGGCGGACATGGCCCGATTTCTGCCGTGAATTTTACTTTCTGATGGTCTTTTTTACTTTCTAATGGGGATTTCCCCCCTTGTCGTGGTCGTGTCGGATGCGCTGGAATGCGACCGCTGTCGGGACGCGCGGTCCGGAGCAACCACGCGTCCGACCTGGATTCGCGTACGCTGGGCCGCGCAACCTGACGTCTCATCAGACGAAAGGATGTCCATTGATCGGCTGGCGGAAATCCCAGCTAGCAGCTGCCGTCACGGTCACCGCCGCGTCCATGGTCCTGACCTTCGGGTCCAGCGCCAACGCAGCTCCGCTCCCGGACCCGCAGAACGCCCCCGTGGCGTCCGCGGACGGGACCCCGGTGCCGGTGATCGTGATTCTCAAGGACCAGATAGCGGACGCCCCGGCCGACAACGGCCACCTCGGCGCCCGTAAGCAGAAGGCCGCGAACGCCCAGGCGCCGCTGCTGGACAGGGTCAAGGCCAACGGCGGCACCAACATCAAGAGCTTCGTGGTCGGGAACGCGTTCTCGGCCACGGTGAGCCCCGCGCTGCGTGCCGCGCTGCTGGCCGACCCGGCCGTCGCCTCGGTCGTCGCGGACGAGCAGGTCACCGTCACGCCGCCGGCCGCCGGCAAGGCCGCGGCCGCGAAGGACGCCGCGGACTCCAAGGCCGGCGCCAAGTCGGCCAAGGCCACCGCTCCGCAGGCCGTTTCGGGCAGCAACGGCCAGGGCGCCGAGCAGAACGCGACCAACACGATCTGCCCGTCGGACCCGTCCCAGCCGCTGCTGGAGCCGGAGGGCCTCTACTCGACGCACGCCGTCGGCGCCGACGGCAAGCCCGGCGCGGCCGACCTGGCCACCGGCAAGGGCGTCAAGGTCGCCTACATCGCGGACGGCCTCGACCCGGAGAACCCGGACTTCATCCGGGCCGACGGCTCGCACGCCGTCGTCGACTACCAGGACTTCGCGGGCGACGGCGTGAACGCGCCGACCGGTGGCGCGGAGGCCTTCGGCGACGCCTCGGCGGTCATCGCCCAGGGCCGCCAGGTCTACGACGTCTCGAAGTTCGTGAACGCCTCGCGCGGTCTGCCGGCCGGCTGCAACATCCGCATCCGCGGCCTCGCCCCGGACGCCTCGCTGGTCGCCCTGCGGGCCGGCGGCGAGATCATGTCGAACTCGTCGATCCTGCAGTCCATCGACTACGCGGTCTCGGTCGCCAAGGTCGACGTGCTGAACGAGTCCTTCGGCGGCAACGTCACCCCGGACAGCGGCGCGCACGACACCATCTCGCTCTTCAACGACCAGGCCGTCAAGGCCGGTGTCACCGTCTCCGTCTCCACCGGCGACGCGGGCATCAGCGGCACCATCGGCACCCCGGCCACCGACCCGAACGTGATCGCGGTCGGCGCCTCGACGGACAACCAGAACTACCAGCAGACCGGCTACGCGGCCGCCCAGTTCTCCAACAAGACCTGGAGCAACAACCGCATCTCCGCGCTCTCCTCGGGCGGCTTCACCCAGGCCGGCCGCACGGTCGACCTGGTCGCGCCGGGCGAGTCGGACTGGGCGCTCTGCTCGCCCGACACCAGCAAGTACACCGACTGCACCGGCTACAACGGCCAGGGTTCGCCGATCCAGTCGTTCGGCGGCACCAGCCAGGCCGCGCCGTTCGTCACCGGCGCCGCGGCCCTGGTCATCCAGGCCTACCGCGACACCCACAACGGCCAGTCGCCCGCCCCGGCGCTGGTGAAGAAGTTCATCACCGGCACCGCCCAGGACCTCGGCGTCCCGGCCGAGGAGCAGGGCGCCGGCCTGCTGAACGTCCGCGCCGCCGTCGAGGCCGCCCGCGGCTACCACGCCGGCTCCGGCGCGTCGGACAGCAAGACCGTCGTCGTCACCACCGGTCAGGTCGACATCGCCGGCAACCCCGGCTCGACCCACACCGCCGACGTGACCGTCACCAACACCAGCTCCGCCCCGCAGACGGTCAGCGGCGCCACCCGCACCTTCGTGCCGCAGTCGAGCAACCAGCAGACCGTCCAGCTGGACACGGCCTCCACCGACACCTTCAAGTACGCCACCAACGGCGCCACCTGGGTGCAGAAGCAGGTCAAGTTCACCGTCCCGGCCGGCGCCGACCGCCTCGCGGCGTCGATCGCCTGGCAGGGTGCGGCCAGCCCGGTCACCAACGGCTCCGTGGTCCGCATGACGCTGCTCGACCCGTCGGGCCGCTTCGAGACCAACACCCGTCCGCAGGGCGGCGCCACCCCGGCCGACTTCGGCCTGGTGGACGTCCCGCACCCGGTGGCCGGCGAGTGGACCGCCGTCCTGTACACCCCGGCGGGCAAGGCCGGCTACAACGGCGCGGTCCAGCTGGGCACCGCCACCCAGCGCGCGGTGCCGGCCGGCGCCGTCAGCCCGAGCGTCGCGGACCTGAAGCCGGGTGAGACCAAGACCCTCAAGGTCCAGCTCACCACCCCGGGCACCAGTGGCGACTCCAGCCAGGCGATCACCGTCGCCAGCTCCAACGGCACCGCCACCAGCGTTCCGGTCGTGCTGCGCAGCCTCGTCCCGGTCAACCAGGGCAAGGGCACCTTCACCGGCACCATCACCGGTGGCAACGGCCGCAACGCCTCGCCGACGCAGAGCTTCGCGTACGCCTTCGACGTCCCGAAGGGCCAGAAGGACCTGCGGGTCGGCGTCACCGTCGCCAAGGACCCGAAGCTGCTCATGCAGGGCGCGCTGATCAGCCCGAACGGCACCCCGATCGACATCGAGGGCAACGGCCTGCTCGACGCGCAGGGCAACCTGACCGGCACCACCGCCGGCGTCTCGGCCACCACCGTCAACCCGGCCGCCGGCCGCTGGCGGTTCGTCCTGAACGTGCTCGGCCCGGTCAGCGGCCAGGAGCTCGCCCAGGACTTCACCGGCAGCGTCGCGTTCAACCAGAACGTCGCCACCGCCGCCGGCCTGCCGAACGACCCGCACGCCAAGCTGGCGGCCGGCAAGCCGGTCACCGTCCAGGTGAACTACACCAACAACACCGTCGCCACCCAGAAGATCTCGGCCGACGGCCGCCTGGACCGCCGCACCGACCTCCCGCTGGTGCCGCAGGGCGCCTCCGCGACGGTCACCCTGCCGCTGAGCCTCACCTCCGCGGTGCCGTCCTTCCTCGTCCCGCCGGGCACCGACCAGCTGAAGGCGGTGGCGGCCTCCTCGACGCCGGCCCACCTGGAGCTGTCCGGCACCACCGGCTCGCCGGACCTCTTCGGCGACCTGAAGAAGGCCCAGGACGGTTCGACCATCTCGGTCGTGACCGACAACGGCAGCGCGTCGCAGCCGGTCCTCCCCGGCGTGTGGGGCACCTTCCTGCAGCAGATCGGCCCGTTCGGCACCGCCAGCGCCCCGGCCGGCACCGCCACCATCACCGCGACCGCGCACACCCAGGCGTTCGACCCGGCGCTGACCTCCAGCACCGGTGACCCGTACGCCCTGGCGGTCAACGCCTCGGCCCCGGCCGCCAACCCGGTGACCGTCCCGTCGGGCGGCAAGGGCTCGCTCCAGGTGACCGTCACCCCGACCGGTCCGAAGGGCAGCACCGTTCACGGTGTGCTGTACCTGGTGTCCGCCCCCAGCTCGGTGGCGACCGCCAACAACACCCTGGGCACCACCGGTTCGGTGCTCGCGGCGATCCCGTACAGCTACACGGTGAACTGACCTTCCATCACCACACCGAGGCCGCCCCGGAGTTTCGGAGCGGCCTCGGTCGTTTTCCCGGATCGGCGGGAATGCCCCGAGCCCCGGCGGTGTTGCGCGGGGCAGGACCGGGGCGAAGCGGATGCCCGGCCCTTCCACCGGACCGGGAGCGGGACTTGAACGACACGATCAAGCACAGCCACGTCGAGGTGAACGGCGTCCGTCTGCACGTCGCGGAGCAGGGCGAGGGCCCGCTGGTCCTGCTGCTGCACGGCTTCCCGGAGAGCTGGTACTCCTGGCGCCACCAGTTCGCCCCGCTCGCCGCGGCCGGCTACCGGGTCGTCGCCCCCGACCAGCGCGGCTACGCCCGCAGCGAGCAGCCCGAGCGGGTGGACGCGTACTCCCTGCTGCACCTGGTCGGCGACGTCACGGCGCTGATCCGCGCGCTCGGCGAGCAGCGGGCCGTCGTGGTCGGGCACGACTGGGGCGCGCCGGTCGCCTGGGCCACCGCCGCGCTGCGGCCGGACCTGGTGCGCGGGGTCGCCGGGCTGAGCGTGCCGCCGCTGCCCGGCGGGCCGCGGCCGCTGCGGGAGTCCCGGGAGAACTTCGGCGAGGGCTTCTACCAGAACTACTTCCAGCAGCCGGGCCGCGCCGACGCCGAACTGGCGGCCGACGTGAAGTCCAGCTTCCGCCGCGTCCTGGGCGGTGGCCCGCGCGGTGGGGGGAAGCCGCAGCCGTGGGTCGTCCCCGAGGGCAAGGTCCTGCTGGACACCATCCCGGAGCCGGCGCAGCTGCCGGCCTGGCTCACCGAGGCGGACATCGACGCCTTCGCGGCCGACTACGCCCTGCACGGCGAGCACGCCTTCACGGGCGGGCTCAACTGGTACCGGAACATCGACCGCAACGCCGAACTGATGGCCGCCTTCGACGGTGTGACGATCGACGTGCCCGCGCTGTACGTGGCCGGCGAACAGGACATGGTGAACGCGCTCGTCCCGCCGGAGGTGCTGGCCCACCTGCTGAGCCGGGTGCCCAAGCTGCACCGCCACGTCCGGCTGCCGGACACCGGGCACTGGACGCAGCAGGAGCGCCCGGGGGAGGTCAACGAGGCGCTGCTCGACTTCCTCAAGCACCTGGACGCCTGACGCCCGCCCGGCTCCGGCCCGGATACCGGGTCGGAGCCGGATCAGGATGGCGGAGGCGGCGCGATCAGTGGTGGTGGTGGCTGCCCATGGGGTGGTCGCAGGCGCGGCACCTCCGGATGAAGAGGAGGCTCAGGCCGACGGTGACCACCGCGCCGAGCGCCACCCCGGTGCCCCGCACCGTCTTGCGGGCCGCGTTGCCGCCGATCGAGCCGGTGCACCGCGAGCAGTTCTGGCATCCGGTCCGGACCGGGATCTTCTTCCCCACGACGCTTCCTCCCAGGCGAGGTCCCGACCAGCGGCCGGGCTCGTGAACGTCCCGCAGAAGCTTATAACTTGAGCTGCCCGTTCATCACTTGAGCTGCCCGTCCTCGCCCTGCGAACGATCATCCGCCCGACGGGCCGGCCCCGTACGGGGCGAGGAGTTCGGCCACGAGCCGGCGCGCGTACGCGGGGTCGAGGCCGACCGGGCGGAAGAGGATGCGGTACATCAGGGGGGCGACGACGCCGTCCATGACCGCCTCCACGCCGGGGGTGTCCTCCCCGCGGCCGCGCGCCCGGCTCAGCACGGCGTCGACCTGTTCGGCCGCGTAGTCCGAGCACTGGCCGGCGTTGCCGCCGTCCGGGTCGCCGAGCAGGGCGTCGCGGATGTAGGCGCGGCCCGAGGGGGAGGCCATCTCGTCGAGGAACTGTTCGGCCCAGGCCGTCAGGTCGGACCGCAGGTCGCCGAGGTCCTCCGGGGCCGTGTCGGGCCGCAGGCGCTCCACCGCGACGTCGGACAGCAGCTCCTGGAGATCACCCCAACGGCGGTAGACCGTCGACGGGGTGACGCCCGCGCGCTGGGCGACCAGCGGCACCGTCAGCGCGTCGCGGCCCACCTCGGCGAGGAGTTCACGCACAGCGGTGTGCACCGATGCCTGGACCCGGGCGCTGCGCCCGCCGGGGCGCACCATCTGTTTGCGACTCATGATTAACACCTTAAAGCACAATTCTTGCGTTTGTGGGGTGCCGGGGTGCCGGGGCGCTGGGGCGCTGGGGCGCTGGGGTGCCGGGGCGCCGGGGTGTCGGGATGCCCGCCTCGGAGCCGGACGGCGGGCCGACGCCTTCCGGCCCGGCCCGCCTGCGGTCCTCAGACCGCCGGTGCGAGCGCCCGGGCGGGCTGCGTCCGCTCGTAGGCGTGGCCGACCCGCAGCAGCGTGCGCTCCCCGAGCGGCCGGCCGAGCAGCTGCATGCCGATCGGCAGACCCTCCGCGTCCCGGCCGACCGGCACGGACAGGGCGGGCACCCCGGTGATGTTGGCGGGGGCGGACAGGCGCACATAGGCGTCGGGGACGCTCTCGACCGTGCCGTCGGGCCAGGTGACGGCCTCCTGGTCGGTCCGTACGGCGGTGACCGGGACGGTCGGGGCCGCGATCACGTCGACCTCCTCCAGCATCCGGGCCCACTCCTGCCGCATGAGCGTCCGGGAGCGCTGGGCGCGCAGGTAGTCCCCGGCGGTCATCAGCTCGCCGGCCTCCAGGAGGGCGCGGACGTCCGCCTGGTACAGCTCGGGCACCGCCCGCAGGGAGTGCTCGTGGTAGGCGGTGGCCTCCGGTGCCACCAGCCCCCACAGCGTCGCCTGGAGGTAGCGGGTCATCGGGATGTCGACGTCGACGAGCCGTGCGCCGAGCGCCTCCAGGTGCTCGACGGCGCGCCGGACGGCGGCCTCCACCTCCACGTCGACGCGGTCGAAGTAGTAGCTGCGCGGCACGCCGACGCGCAGCCCCGCCAGGTCCGTGTCCGCGCCCGGCCGGTGGTCCACGGCGGTGGTGGCCAGCGAGGCGGGGTCGCGCGGGTCGTGCCCGGCGAGGGCGTCCAGGACGAGGGCCGTGTCCTCGACGGTCCGGGCGATCGGGCCGACGTGGTCCAGCGACCAGGACAGGGACGCGACGCCGTGGCGGGGGACGAGGCCGTAGGTCGGCTTGAGGCCGACGACCCCGTTGAGCGCGGCGGGCACCCGGATCGAGCCGCCGGTGTCGGTGCCCAGCGCGAAGGTCGCGGCGCCCGCGGCGACGGCGACGGCGGATCCGCCGCTGGAGCCGCCGGCGACCCGGCCGCGGTCCCAGGCGTTGCCGGTCTGCGGGGTGGTCAGGCCGTAGGCGAACTCGTGGGTGTGCGTCTTGCCGACCAGGATCGCGCCGGCCGCGGCCAGACGGGCGGCGACCGTGCTGTCGGCCTGCGCGCGGTGGTCGGCGCGGACCCGGGAACTGGCCGTGGTGGCCAGCCCGGCGACGTCGATCAGGTCCTTGAGCCCCATCGGCACGCCGTGCAGCGGCCCCCGGTGCAGGCCGCGTGCCGCTTCCCGTTCGGCCTCGCGGGCCGCCCGGCGCGCCCGCTCCGCGGTGACCGCGACGTAGGCGCCGAGGTGCGGTTCGACCTGCTCGATGCGGTCGAGGACCGAGTCCACCAGTTCGACGGGGGACAGTCGCCGGGCCCGGATCTCCTCCGCGGCGGTGGCGAGGGAGAGCTCATACGGCTGCATCGCGCTTCTCCTCTTCCGTGTAGTGGGCGCTTTGCGCGCGGTAGGCGCTCGCGGGCGGGGTGTCCCCGAAGTCCAGCTCCCGCAGGACCGCGACGACGGAGAGCAGCTGATTGGCGGTGGCCGCGACCGAGTCGTGGCGGTCGGCGGGCAGGGGGAGCCCGGCCCGGGCGGCCCAGCGGGCGGCCTCGGGCGGCGTGAGGTCGGTGGTGGGCGGTCGGCCCGAGGGGCGTTCGGCGGAGGACATGGGTGTTCTCTCCTGATCGGGGCTGGGGCGCGATGGCAGTCGCAGCAAAAGCTAACTGTTTGCGTTAGTCGGACTGTAGGCCCTACGATGGCTTAACGCAAACAGATTGCGTTTACGGGAGGAGCCCCATGTCCAGCGCCACGTCCGAAGCCCCCGCCCCCATCCCCGCCTGGGCGGTGGGCGACGTCACCGTCCACCGCGTCGACGAGACCCTCCTGCCGCCCGCGACCGGGCCGTGGCTGCTGCCCGAGGCCACCCCCGAGGTCGTGACCGGCCACGACTGGTTGCGCCCCCACTTCGCCGACCACGAGGGCGTCCCGCGCCTCGACAGCCACAGCTTCGCGTTCTCCGTGGGCGGGCTGCGCGTCCTCGTCGACACCGGCATAGGCAACGGCAAGGAGCGGGCCAACCCGGCCTGGCACCAGCTGCGGACCGACTACCTGGAGCGCCTCACCGCCGCCGGCTTCCCCCCGGACTCCGTCGACCTGGTGATCCTCACCCACCTGCACGCCGACCACGTCGGCTGGAACACGCGGGAGGTGAACGGCGAGTGGGTCCCCACCTTCCCCCGCGCCCGCTATCTCACCTCCCGCGCCGAGCGGGAGTTCTGGGCCGGCTACGACCTGGAGGAGGCGCGCAGGCAGATGTTCCTCGACTCCGTGATCCCGGTCGAGCGGGCCGGCTTGCTGGACCTCGTCGACGTCCCGGCCGAGGGCGTCGAGATCACCCCGGGCCTGAGCCTGATCCCCACCCCCGGCCACACCCCCGGCCACGTCGCCGTCGAACTGACCAGCGGGGGCGAGACGGCGCTGATCACCGGTGACTGCATCCACCACCCGGTCCAGCTCGCCCACCCCGCCATCGGCGCCTGCGTCGACATCGACCCGCGGCAGTCCGAGGCCTCGCGCCGCAAGCTCCTCGGCTCCCTCGCCGACACGGACACCCTGCTGCTCGGCACCCACTTCGCGCCGCCCACCGCCGGCCGCGTGCGCACGGAGGGGGACGCCTACCGGCTGCTGCCCGTGCCCTCGGCCTGACGCCGCGTTCGACCTCCCCGGGACGCTCGCACCCCTTCACCGGTCCTGCGCCCGGGGTCCGTCGACCGCACACCCGGATCGAGCGGGACGGGTGCGCCGGGTCGGGGCGGTGAGCCGGAGTCGGCTCCCCGGGGCTCGATTCCCGCGCGATCTGTCGTTTATCTGGCGATACCGCCGCTGAGCTGCGAAATCTCGCTGGCAGCGGACGTTGATGATCCCCTAGAGTCGGCGCGCCCGCCCCGGTCGGGGCGCTGGCGGCACCGGCGTGCGAGTCCGAGCACGCGGCGATCGTGGTGGTCCAGCGGCTGACGGCCATGCAGTGGGCGCGCCGGGCCGACATCAACCCGATCGCAGCCATGGCCGCCCAGACGGCGGCCGAGGAGGCCCGGGCGCAGGCCCGGGCGCAGGCTCAGGCCCAGGCGTAGGGCCAGTCTTCGGCCGCCACGGCGGCGGACTCGGAAGCTCCCTTAAGGCTGTGACCGGGATGGTCCACCGTCGTCGGAAGGCGGCTCGCGGGACGAGCGCACGCGCAACGGCTGGTATTACTGAGGCATGCAGGAAGAGACGGCACGCTCCGCGATCGACACGTTCATCTCCGCGTTCAACGCCTCGGACGACAGCTATGTGACTGCCCTGCTCGCCCAGGCCCTGACCTCAGACGTGGTCTTCTGGGGGCCGTTGGGCCGCAGCGAAGGACTCGCGGCGGTCGAGCAGTTCGTGCTGGACATCCGGCGCCACCCGGCGGGGGCCGGCACGATGGCGCGCTGCTCAGCGGTGGACATGCCTGGCGAGTGGGCCCGGTACCAGTGGGTCTTCACCACGCCGGATGGAGGCCCCCGCCTGGCGGGAACGGACGTCGTCCATCTGCGGCGGAGCCTCATCGACCAGATCATCGTCTTCGCGGGGGAGATCGAGCCGTCCGCCTCCTGAGTCGTCCTTCTGCCGCTCCTACGCGTTCACCGCACTAGACCGGCAGCAGGCGGGTGATCAGTTCGCCGAGGCGGCGGGCGTTGCGGCAGGAGTGCATCTCCACGACGCCCGCGTAGGCGGCTGCGGCGGAGTCGCCGGTCGGCCAGAGGGCGGGCTGCTCGGGGTTGAGCCAGTGGACCCGCCGGGCCCGGCCGGCGATCCGGCGCAGTGCGTCCAGGTTGGGGTCGCGGTGGTTGTTGCGGGCGTCGCCGAGGATCAGCACGCTGGTGCGCGGGCCGACCGCGTCCAA
This sequence comes from Kitasatospora sp. NPDC098663, assembly GCF_044760075.1. Classification (NCBI taxonomy): domain Bacteria; kingdom Bacillati; phylum Actinomycetota; class Actinomycetes; order Kitasatosporales; family Streptomycetaceae; genus Kitasatospora; species Kitasatospora sp. NPDC098663. Next base: position 116,612 of record NZ_JBIWAP010000021.1, read on the forward strand.
GTGCCGTTCGGCGAACTCGCCCAGGGCGGAGCCGTAGTCGCTGTTGCCGTGGTGACCCATCACCTTGGCCTCGGTGAGGATCCGGGCGGCGAGCCGGGCCGGGTCGGCGTCGCCGCGCGCCAGCAGGGCGGTGACCTCGGCGGTGCGGTTCACGAAGGCGAACACCCTGACCTTGCTGAACTGTTCGCTCATCGCCTGCACCAGCAGCATGGTGAAGTCGGCGAATCCGGCCACCGAGCCGGAGACGTCGCACAGCAGCACCAGTTCCGGCCGGGCCGGGCGGCGCAGCCGGTAGGCCGGGCGCAGCGGCACCCCGCCGGTGGACAGTGAGCGGCGCAGGGTGCGGCGCAGGTCGATGCGTCCGCGTGCGGCGCGGCGGCGCCGGGCGGCCAGCCTGGTGGCCAGCTTGCGGGCCAGCGGGTGGACGGTACGCCGCAGTTCGGCGAGCTGGTCGCGGCCGGCGGCGAGGAAGTCGATCCGGTCGGCGGTGGGTGCGACGGCGCGTTCGGCGATCCGCTCGGCGCCGCGCAGTTCGGCGACGCGGCGGCGGGCCTCGGTGGCGACCAGGGCGCGGAAGTCCTGGATGCGGCGGCGGATCTCGTCGGCGAGGACGCGGTCGGACAGGTCCGGGGCGGTGGCCTGCTCGCGCAGGGCGGCGAGGATCCGGGCGAGCAGGGTCTCGGGGGCGAGCCGGCCGAGCGCCTGGTGGGCCGACCAGCCGTCCGAGGCCGGGGTGGCTCCGGCGCCGTACCGGCCCAGGGCCTCCACCACCTCGCCGGCCAGCCGGGCCTGGGCGGCCCGGTCGTCGGCGGCCAGGGCGGCGGCGAGGCGCTCGCGCAGGTCGTCGCGCAGCGGGTCGGGGCGGCCGGGGCACGGCGGCCGGGGGTCGTCCGGGAGTGCGGGCGGGTCGGCGCGGACGGCCTCGGGGGTGCCGACGCCGAGCGGGAAGAACAGGTCGAACGTGGCGTCGAAGACTGCCCGTTGGGTGTCCGAGCGCAGCAGCGCGGCGGCCAGCCCGGCCCGCATCTGCTCGCGGTCGGCGAGCCCGAGGACATCGAGGACGGCGGCCGCGTCGACCGTCTCGGCGGGGCCGATCCGCAGGCCGTGCCCGCGCAGCGAGCGGACCAGGCCGGTGAGTCGGGCGGCGGTGTCGGCCGGGGGCGGGGCGGTGGTCACGCGAGGGTGAGCTTCTGCGCGGCCTTCCGGATGTCGTCCTGGTGCTTGAGGATCACCCCGAGGGTGTCCTGGACGACCGCCTCGTCGAGGGTGTCGGCGCCGAGCGCCAGCAGGGTGCGGGCCCAGTCGATGGTCTCGGCGACGGACGGCGCCTTGCGCAGGTCCAGCGCGCGCAGCGCGCCGACCACCTGGACCAGCGAGGCGGCCAGCGTGTCGTCCAGGCCGGGCACCTTGAGCCGGACGATCCGCCGCTCCACCTCGGCTTCCGGGTAGTCGAGGTGGAGGAAGAGGCAGCGCCGGCGCAGCGCCTCGGACAGTTCGCGGGTGGCGTTGGAGGTGAGCAGGACGAAGGGGCGGCGGCTCGCGGCGATGGTGCCGAGTTCGGGCACGGTGACCTGGAAGTCGCTGAGCACCTCCAGCAGCAGCGCCTCCACCTCGACGTCGGCCTTGTCCATCTCGTCGATGAGCAGCACGGTGGGCTCGTCGCCGCGGATGGCGGTGAGCAGCGGGCGGGTGAGCAGGAACTCCTCGCCGAAGATGTCGGTGCGGGCCTGGTCCCAGCCCTCGTCGCGGCCGGCGGTGATCCGCAGCAGCTGCTTGGCGTGGTTCCACTCGTAGAGCGCGCGGGCCTCGTCGATGCCCTCGTAGCACTGGAGCCGGACCAGCCGGGCGCGGCCGATCGCGGCGACCGCCTTGGCGAGTTCGGTCTTGCCGACCCCGGCGGGGCCCTCGACCAGCAGCGGCTTGCCGAGCCGGTCGGCGAGGAAGACGGTGGTGGCCACGGCGGTGGAGGCCAGGTAGCCGGTGGCGGCCAGCTGGTCGGCGGTGTCCGCCACCGATGCGAAGAACCCCGTGCCGTCGCCGCTGCCGCTCATCTGCCCGCCCCGTTCCTGTCGGCCGTGTCCGTGCGGCAGCACCCTACCGGCCGGTCACTTCGCTGTCTCGGGGGTTCGGCGGGGTGGTGGGGTGCGGGGCCGCTGGTCCGGGGCCGTGGCGTGCTGCTGGATCACCTGGCGGGCAGGCGTGCTGGCGTGCGGGCGCGCCGGAGCGGCGTACGGCGACCGCGGTCGCCGTACGCCGCTCGTCTGTTCCCGCCGGTCCCGTCCGTCAGTCGACGAGGTCTGACCGGACGTCAGTCGGCGAAGGCCCCTCGGGTCGTCAGTTGACGAAGATGAGCGGGCTGCCCGCCACCGAGGTGTCGGTGACCGGGCCGTAGGTGGCGCTGAAGTAGCCGGTCGAGAAGCACAGGCCCGAGCCGGAGACCAGGTTGAACGGCTGGGAGGAGAAGCCGATGGTGTTGCCGGTGTTCGAGGTGGTGCCGTTGATCCCGGTGGTGGTCTGGTAGACGCAGTTGATGCTGCCGAGGATGGTGTTGAGCACCACCGTGGTCTTCATCGCGCCGGCCGCGCCGGGGGTGAGGGCGACCGGGTTGCCGGGGCCGTCGCCGACGGTGTTGGTGAACGGCAGGTTGTTGACGGTGATGCTCTTGACGCCGGTGACGCCGAGGACGTTGGAGGAGCAGGAGCCGAAGGTCTGGGTGTTGAGCTGCTCGACCGCGCTGCCGGGGGCGGCCGGGTTGGCCGTCACGGTGGCGGAGAAGGCCGAGTTGGCGCAGCTGATGCCGCTCGTTCCGCTGGCGCTGCTGTAGAAGGTGGCGGTGGTGCCCGAGACCAGACTGGCGGTGAGGACGTCGCCGACGGCGACGTCCGGGCCGCTGCTGCTGCCGGTGGTCAGCACCGCGGAGCCGTCGGCCTGGGCGGGTGCGACGGCGGCGCAGGTGAAGGCGAGGGCGGCGAGGGCCGCGGTACCGAGCGTGCGGCGAAAGCGCATGAGGGTGACCTCTCTCCGTGCGGAGACGGGTGGGGGTGGCCCGCGGTGCGGGTGTGGTGGCGTGCACGGCGGGGGAGGTGCGTGGGCATGGCGTGCCGGGGGCTTCGCGGGGCCGTGGTGCGGCGGGCCCGGCGCCACGGGCCCGCTCGTACGGCACAGCGGTGTGAAGGTGCGGACGTGCGCTGCGAGTGCAGGAGTGCACGTCGGCGGCTGCCACCGCCGCGGGCCTGCGTCCGCTCGTGGTCCCGTGGCCCGGGCTGCTCGCCCGGGGCCGCCGGAGCCCCTGGAGGTCGTCCGGTGGTGACAGGGTCGCCCACCGGTTGGAAACCTGTCAGTGTTGTAAACCCGATGTTGCGTCAATGTCAATACGGGTAACAGGAGTTGGTGATGGAACGGAAACACCTCCGAAGTGCCGACGTGATCCTGCTGCCGGGCGCGCGGGCCGGCCGTGACCCGGCCCGCTCCATCAAGCGCGGCCCGAGCCGGCTGCCCCCGGGCGTGGTGGCCGCGACCCAGCGCGAGCGGCTGCTCGACGGGCTGGTCCAGACGGTGGCCGCGCGCGGCTACCAGCACGCCACGGTCAGCGACATCTGCCGCGCGGCGGGGGTGACCAGGCCGGTCTTCTACGAGCTGTTCAGCGGCAAGGAGGACGCCTTCCTGGCCGCGCACCGGTACGGCACCGGGGTGGTGGTCCGGCGGATGGCGGCGGCCTTCGCGGCGGAGTCCGACTGGTGCGCCGGGATCCGGCAGGCGCTCGGCGCGATGCTCCATCTGCTGGCGGGGACACCGGCTTTCGCGACCATGGCGGTGATCGAGATCGAGGCGGTCGGACCGGCCGGCCGCCGCGAGCGGGACCAACTCCTCACCCGGTTCCGGGCGTTCTTCGCCGAGGTGCCACAACCCCCGCGCGGTGTGCGGGTCGTGGAGCTGGTGGACGCCGTGGTGGGAGGGGTCTACAGCGCGCTCTACCGGCGGATCGACTCCGGCCGGACGGTTCAACTACCGGAACTCCTGCCGGTGTTGAGCATGTTCTGTCTCGCGCCCTTCCTCGGCCCGGCACAGGCGGCCGCCCGGCTCGGGTTTCCGATCGGTGAAGATCCTTCGTGCACCCGTATTGACCCGGCCACTACCGGGCAGTAGCTTCCCAGTTACTCAAAGCGCGGCCTGACCGTGCCCGCCCCGCTGCCGAGGGGCGGGCGGCCCGGTCGGGCCGTGGAACGCTGTCCGCGCCAGGGCACCGTGCCAGTGCCTGCACATCCCACCCACCCAACAGGGAGCACACATGGCCATGTCCGAGGACGCCGCCGCCGCGGCCGAGACCCCGGAGACGCCGACCGGCACCAGGAGAGGGCGGGTACGGCTCAAGCGCAGCGCCTGGATGGCCGTTCCGGCCGTCGCGGCGGGCGCCGTCCTGATGGCCCTCACCGCCCAGGGCGTACTCGCCGCCCAGTTCTCCATCAGCGGCATGCCGTTCACGATCACCGCGGACAAGCTCGACGGCAAGGGCTTCGCCCAGTTCGGCAGCCTGGACTCGATGATCCCCGACAGCCCCAACCAGGGCTCCACCGGCGGTCAGGTGCTGGTCGCGGTCTCGGCGATCAAGAAGGCCGAGATCACCAACCTGTGCCAGAGCGTGGACCTCGGCGGCGTCAACCTGGTGATCCACGCCGGCGACGGCGGCACCCCCGTCTCCGCCACCGATCTCACCACCGACTCCGACATGCTGTCCGGTGACGCGGAGTTCACCAACATCGAGATCGGCGGCGACGCCAGCACCTACACCAAGGCCGGCAACGCGGGCAAGGGCAACCCGGGCGTCTTCGGGCAGCAGGCCGACACCGTCGTGCTGACGCACCTCAAGCAGCACAACTACGCGAGCACCGCCGTCGGGTTCAAACTGCCCAACCTGCGGCTGAGCTTCAGCTCCCAGGGCTGCTGACCATGACGGAGTCCGTACCGGAGCCGGCCGGTTCCGGCGAGGGCGTCGCGGAGGGGGCCGTGGGGACGGCTCCCGCCCCCGCTCCCGCCACCACCCGACCGGTCAAACGCGACTGGCGGGGCCAACGGCCGTTCTGGGGCGGGCTGCTGGTGCTGTTCGGCGGCGCCGAGATCCTGTTCACCCTGCGTGCCCCGCTGCCCGTCGTCCTGCACATCGGGATGCAGGGGCTGGCGGGCTACCTGGTGCCGGCGGTGATGGTGCTGTGCGGCCTGCTGATCCTGTTCAACCCGGCCCAGCGGCTGTTCTACTCCGTCCTCGCCGTGCTCGCCGCGCTGGCGAGCTGGCTCACCTCCAACCTGGGCGGCTTCGTGATCGGGATGCTGCTCGGACTGGTGGGCGCCTGCCTCACCTTCGGCTGGCTGCCCGATCAGCCGCTGCGCCGGGGGCGGCAGCGGCGGGAGGACCGGCGCCAGGAACGCCGGTCGTCCCGAGCGGGCACGGCCGGGGCCTGACCCGCGGCGCCCCGCGCCCCGACGGCGCCCGCCCCCTGGCGATGGGAGAGCACCAGGGGGCGGGGCGTCGGGGCACGGGGGAGTGCGGGGTCAGGCCGTGACGGTCACGGTCAGATCGTCGCGACGTCGATCACGAAGCGGAACCGGACGTCGCCGGCCAGCACCCGCTGGTAGGCCTCGTTGATCTGCTCGGCGCGGATCAGCTCGATCTCCGCGGTGATGCCGTGCTCGCCGCAGAAGTCCAACATCTCCTGGGTGGCAGGCAGTCCGCCGATCATCGAGCCGGCCAGCGAACGGCGGCCGGCGAGCAGCGCGTGCGCGTTCACCGTGACCGGCTTCTCCGGCGCGCCGACCTGCACCATGGTGCCGTCGGTGCGCAGCAGGCCGAGGTAGGCGCTCAGGTCGAGGTCGGCGGAGACCGTGTTGACGATCAGGTCGAAGGTGCCCGCGAGTTCGGTGAAGGTGGCCGGGTCGGAGGTGGCGCGGTAGTGGTCGGCGCCGAGCTTCAGCCCGTCCTCGCGCTTGCGCAGCGACTGGCTGAGCACGGTGACCTCCGCGCCCATGGCGTGCGCGAGCTTCACGCCCATGTGGCCGAGCCCGCCGAGGCCCACGATCGCGACCTTCTTGCCCGGCCCGGCGCCCCAGTGCGCGAGCGGCGAGTACAGCGTGATGCCGGCGCACAGCAGCGGCGCGGCGGCGTCCAGCGGCAGGTTGTCGGGGATGCGCAGCGCGTACGCCTCGTCGACGACCAGCTTCGAGGAGTAGCCGCCGTGGGTCGGCAGGCCGTCGTGGCCGACGCTGTTGTAGGTGAAGACGGTGCCGCCCTGGCCGGTGCAGTACTGCTGGAGGCCGGCCCGGCAGTTGTCGCACTCCCGGCAGGAGTCGACGATGCAGCCGACGCCGACCCGGTCGCCGGCCTGCCAGCGGGTGACGCCCGGGCCGACCTCGGTGACCACGCCGGCGATCTCGTGGCCCGGGACCATCGGGAAGATGCCGGTGCCCCAGTCCTCGCCGACCTGGTGGATGTCGGAGTGGCAGATGCCGCAGAACTTGATGTCGATCACGATGTCGTGCTCTCCCACCGCCCTGCGGGTAACGGTGGTCTTCTCCAGCGGGGAGTCGGGCCGCGCCGCGGCGTAGGCGGCGACCGTGCGGGTGGTGCCCTCGGTGGTGCTCGTCGTCGTTGCGTTCGTCGAGTTCGTCATGCTTCCAGCCTGCTCCGGTGCGGCGCGGCCAGCCAGACCAGAGCTCTTCGTACGCACGCCACGCGTAGGGACCCCGGACGTACGACCACGGAACGTACGCACGGCAGTATCACCCTTCCCCCCACCTGCGCCGCCCGGATCCCCCGCATACTGCAGACATGGACCAGCGCACCGAACTCAGCGAGTTCCTCCGATCCCGCCGCGCCCGGCTGCGGCCCGAGGACGTGGGCCTGCCGGACAGCACCACCCGGCGGCGGGTGCCCGGCCTGCGCCGCGAGGAGCTGGCCCTGCTCGCCGGAGTCAGCACCGCCTACTACACCCGGCTCGAACAGGGCCACGGCGAGAGCGTCTCCGCCGCCGTCCTGGACGCCATCGCCCGCGTGCTGCGGCTCAGCCCCGCCGAGCGCGAGCACCTCGGGCGGCTCACCAGGCCCGCCCGCCGCCGCCCCGGCCGGGCCGCCGCCCGCCCGCAGCGGGTCCGGCCCGCGCTCCAGCAGCTCCTGGACGCGATGGAGTGCGTGCCCGCGTACGTCCTCGGCCGGCGCCTGGACATCATCGGCTGGAACCGGCTCGGCACCGCCCTGCTCGGCGACTTCGCCGCGATGCCGCCCGAGCAGCGCAACATGGCCTGGCAGCTCTTCCTCGACCCGTCGGCCCGCGAGCTCTACGAGGACTGGGACGGCAAGGCCACCGACGTCGTCGGCATGCTTCGGCTGGACGCCGGACGGGATCCGGACGACCCCAGGCTCGCCTCGCTGATCGGTGAACTGTCCCTCAAGAGTGACGACTTCCGCCGGCTCTGGGCCACCCACAGCATCCAGGACAAGGGCCACGGTACCAAGCGGCTGCACCACCCGGTGGTCGGCCGGCTCGACCTCCAGTACGAGACGCTGCGCCCGGCCGGGGACGTCGACCAGATGCTCGTCACCTACCACGCCGAGCCCGGCTCCAGCTCCGCCGAGTCCCTGCGGCTGCTGGCCAGTTGGGCGGCCACCGACTTCCACCCGGAGCCCGCCGAGGCGACCCCGGCCGATCCCGCCCGGTAGCGACGCGACGGGATTCCCGCCAGACCCTTCCGTCAAGGGGTCGATGGTCCCGGGTCCGATCGGGGCCATCGGCCCTTCTCGCCGGTAACCGGGTGGCGATTGACTGGGCGGGTCATGGACACCACCACCAGCGGCACCACCGCCGAGTACGACCGGCTGATCGCCCGCCACCACGCGATGCGGCTCCGCCGCCAACTCCTCACCCCTGCCTCGCCGTTCGCCCACGATCCGGCCGGCGCCGGCGCGTACGGCGGCACCGGCGGGCCGGGCGACCGCGACGGCTACGACGGCGCCGCCGACCAGCGGCTGATCCGGCGCGACCTCGGCCTGCTCGAACCGCTCTCCGAACTGATCGACCACCTCTACGCGGTGATGTTCCGCCGCCGCCCCTACCTGCGTCCGCTCTTCCCCGCCTCGATGGAGTTCCAGCAGGCCCACCTGGAGCGGATCCTCCGCCACCTGGTGGACCACCTCCACCACCCGGCCGAACTGGCCTCGACCCTGCGCCAACTCGGGCGCGACCACCGCAAACTGGGCGTCCGGCCGGTCCACTACGAGGCCTTCGAGGAGGCCCTGTGCGCGGCGATCCGGCACCGGGCGGCCTCCCGGTGGACGGAGGAGATGGAAGCGGCCTGGGTCCGGATGCTGCGCTTCGCCGTCGCGGCGATGACGGCCGGCGCCGACTCCGCGCTCACCGAACCCCCGTACTGGCACGCCGTGGTGACCGGCCACGAGCGCCGCCGCCCCGACCTCGCCGTCCTGCGCGTGCGCACCGGCGAGCCCTACCCGTACCGGGCCGGACAGTACGGCACGGTCGAGCACCCGACGCTCCCGCACACCTGGCGGCAGTACTCGATGGGCTGCGCGCCGCGCACCGACAACGAGTTGGAGTTCCACGTCCGGCGCACCGGTCCGGACGGGGTCAGCGCGGCCCTCGTCGAACGCACCGCCGTCGGCGACCGGCTGCGCCTCGGCCCGCCGCGCGGCGGCCTGCTGCCCGAGGACGACACCCGCGACCTGCTGCTGGTCGCCGGCGGCACCGGCCTGGCCCCGATGAAGGCCATCGTCGAGCAGCAGGCCGCCCAGCGCCCGCGCGGCCGCCGCGTGCACCTGTTCGTGGGTGCCCGGGACCGCGGCGACCTCTACGACTGGTCCGCGCTCTCCGAACTGTGCTTGCACAAGCCCTGGTTGGCGCTCACGTCGGTCACCGCAGGTCGGCTCGCCGACGCCGTCGCGGGCGCCGGGGACTGGCGCGAGCACCTCGCCTGCGTCAGCGGCCCGGCCGGAATGGTCGCCTCCGTCCGCTCCGAACTGCTCGCCGCCGGGCTGCCCCTGGCCCAGGTCCGCTACGACCAGGCGCTCGCCCGCTAGGTCCTGTCCGGCAAGATCGACCGGACAGGGCCTAGCCGTCCGGCCCGCCGGCGGGGACGTCCTGCCGCTGGACGTCCCCGCCGGCGGGCGTCCTACCGGTAGCAGTAGGAGTCCGAGGAGGCGTCGCCGCCCGCGAGGTGGGTCTGGTGCACCCGCAGGCCCCGGAAGTCGGCGCCGTGCGGGAAGAAGCGCTCGTCGACGCTCAGCCCGCCCGCCTCGGTGTCGGCGTCCAGCTTGACGATCCACGGCTCGATGCCGTCCGGGTAGAACTGGTCGTCCCAGGCGCCGTAGAGGGAGTTGGTGAGGTAGAGCCGGCGCCCGTCCCGGCTGATCTCGACCATCTGCGGGGCGCCGCTCAGCGGGCGCCCCGGCGCGGCCGGGTGCGGGGTGCGGGCGACGACCCCGCCCAGCCGCACCGAGTCGGCGAGGCGGGGGTGGAACGGGTCCGACACGTCGTACTGGAACAGCTCGCCGGTGCCCCACGCGGACACGTACAGCCAGCGGTCGTCCACCGACAGGTTGATGTCCGTGATCAGCGGCGGCACCGCGCCGAACGGTTGCAGCGCGGGCGGCAGGTCCTCCGTCTTGGCGGGCTCGGCGGGGATCTCGATCACCTTGCGCGCGGTGAACGCCGGGCCCTCCCGGTACCAGAGCCAGACCGAGGCGGACAGGTCCTCGACGTTGGTCACCACCCCGGCGAAGCCCCACTCCGCCTGCGGATCGTGCGCCGGGCGCAGCTCCAGCACCATCTGGTACTGGTCGCCGAGGTCGATCCGCTGCAGGTGCCGCCCCGAGTCCAGCTCCCAGAAGTGCAGCGCGTGCCCGTACTTGCGGCCCAGCAGCAGCTCCGGGACGACCCCGCCCTCCACCATCCAGGGCGTGCCCCACTCGCTGGTCACCCCCACGTTCGTTCCCAGGTGCCACCAGACGTCGTACGCGAAGTGCTGCGGCCCGCGCTCCGTCTCCCAGGCGCGCAGCACCTCGAAGGTGGTGTGGTCCAGCAGCGCCACCCCGCCGGGCCCGTCGTTCCCGTCCCCGCCGCCCAGGCAGGACAGGAACACCCCGTCCGGTCCGCAGTGCAGGGTGTGCGGGCGCGAGTAGCCGGCCTTGGCGGCGAGTTCCGCCGCCTCGACGGTCTTGACGAGGCGCGGCCGGACGGGGTCGGGCCGGGTGTCCATCACGTGCAGCCGCGAGGAGCGCAGGCCCGGGAGGAGGAGGTAGCGCCGCTCGGGGTTCTCGTGGCAGGCGTGCGCCAGCGCACTGGAGCAGGCGTTCCAGCCGAAGTGGTGCAACTCGTCGCCCAGTGTCGGTAGTTCGGCGAAGTTGAGGACCTTCCCGTAGCTCGCCGACGCCGGATCGGTGTCCACGGTGAGCAGCGCGTCCGGCCGATCCCCGGCGCGGTCGAACCCGGCGACGTACGCCAGTGTCTCCGGTGGCGCGGCGATCGCCTCGGCGGCCGAACGGTACAGCGACGGATCGGTGTGGCCGGGCTGCGGCATGTGTTCTCCTCAACTCGCCTGCGTGACAACCGGAGTTGGATCTGTCCGGGTAGCGTTCCACACGACCACCGGCGCACAGCAGGCGCACGGGGAGCGATCAGGAGGCGCGGACGGCCCGGTCACACCGGTGCCCGGCGGAGCGGCGCCCGGCAGGCAGTCCCGCGCTACCGGCCGGTATTGTCGGGGTCCTGGATCAAGGACACCTGCGACGTACGGCAGGTCGAGCACGAGGACGGGTGCGGCGCAGATGGAGTTTCGGGAAGACATCCTGGGTGCCCCCTACGAGACGGCCGAGCTGACGCTGCGGCCGGACGCCGAGGGGGAGGTCTGCGCGACGCTGGTGCGCCGGCTGGTGCCGGGGTCGGAGCGGGCCGTGCTGTACATCCACGGGTACAACGACTACTTCTTCCAGACCAACCTCGCCGACCACTTCGCCGCGCTCGGGTTCTCCTTCTACGCCCTGGACCTGCGCAAGTACGGCCGCTCCCTGCGCCCGCACCAGTCGCCGAACTTCGTGCGCGACCTCGCCGAGTACGACGAGGAGATCGACGAGGCGGTGCGGATCATCCGCGAGGTGGACGGGCACCGGCGGCTGCTGCTGAACGGGCACTCCACCGGCGGGCTGATCGGCGCGCTGTGGGCGGGGCGGCGCTCGGGGCGCGGCCTGGTGGAGGGGCTGTTCCTGAACAGCCCGTTCCTGTCGATGCCGGCCGCGCCCGCCGTGCGGACCGTCGGCGGCCCGGCCGTCACCGCGATCGGCCGGCTGGCGCCCACCCGCGTGCTGCCGTCGACGCTCAACCCGCACTACACGCACAGCCTGCACAAGGACCACCGGGGCGAGTGGGACTTCGACCTCGCCCTCAAGCCCGCCGAGGGCTTCCCGCTGTACGCGGGCTGGCTGGCCGCCATCCACCAGGGCCACCGGCAGCTGCGGCACGGGCTCGGGATCGACGTGCCGGTGCTGCTGATGGCGTCGACCCGGTCGATCACGACCACCAAGTGGCACAACGCGCTGCACCACGCGGACGCCGTGCTGCGCGCCGACGACATCGCCGGCCAGGGCCCCCGACTGGGCCGGCACGTCACCATCGTCCGGATCGAGGGCGGCATGCACGACCTGGTGCTCTCGGGCGAGGCCGCCCGCACCCGGGCCTTCGCCGAACTGGACCGCTGGCTCGCCGCCTACCTCGACGTCCGGCCTGCGGACACCCAGGCCGTGGGGGAGAGCGCGTGACGGACGAGCCGGTGCCGGTCGGGGCGGTGCCGGACGAGCCGGTGCCGGTCGGGCGCCACACCGACCTCGGCTTCGCCAAGCTCATGCCGGACCTCGACCGGGACGGCGGCTGGCTGCTCACCCTGGACGGCACCCCGCAGTCCTACGTCGACCTCGCCGACCCGACCCACCTGGAGTTCGAGTACACCCGGCGGCTCGGCCACCTCGCCGACGCCCTCGCCCCCGCCGGGCAGCCGCTGGACGTGCTGCACCTCGGCGGCGGCGCGCTCACCCTGCCCCGCTACCTCGCCGCCACCCGCCCCGGCTCGCGCCAGCGGGTGGTCGAGGTGGACGGGCCGCTGCTCGACCTGGTCGCCGAGCACCTGCCCTGGCAGGGGCCCGGCGCGGACATCACCGCCACCGTCGGCGACGCCCGCGCCGCCCTCGCCGGAACCCCGCCCGGCAGCCGGGACCTGGTCATCGCGGACGTCTTCCACGGCTCGCGCACCCCCGCCCACCTCACCTCGGTGGAGTTCCTGCGGCTGGCCGCCGCCGCCCTGCGCCCCGGCGGCTGCTACGCCGCCAACCTGGCCGACGGCCCGCCGCTGGCCTTCGCCCGGGCCCAGGCCGCGACGGTCGGCGCGGTGTTCCCGTACACCTTCCTGGTCGCCGAGGCCCCGGTGCTGCGCGGCCGCCGGTACGGCAACATCCTGCTCGCCGGTTCGACGGCCCCGCTCCCGGCCGCCGAGCTCACCCGGCTGCTGGCCGGCGACATCTTCCCGGCCCGCCTCACCGACGGCGCCGACCTGGCCGCCCTGGTCGGCCGCACAGCCCCGGTCACGGACGCCGACGCCACCGACTCCCCGCCCCCGCCGGACGGCGCGTTCAGCATCGGCTGAGCGGCGCGGCGGCCCGGGCGTCCCCGCGTCCGGGGTGTCAGAATCGGCGGGTTCAGGCCGGAGCGTGGAGCACGTCGAGCGTGGAGCACGCCGAGCGCGGAACACGTCCGGCGCGGAGCAGGTCCAGCGCGGAGCACATCCGAAGGAGTGAGCGATGAGCGGCGGGGAGCGGCCGGAGTTGGCGCAGGTGCCGGAGACGGCGTTGTGGACGCTGTGGCACCGCGCGGTGGAGGCGCGTCGGCCGGACACGGTGCTGGAGGACCCGAAGGCGGTCGAACTGGTCGACCGGATCGACTTCCCGTTCGCGGAGCGCTTCGGGGAGGGCGCGCTGGTCAGCCAGTTGCAGGCGCTGCGGGCGGCCTGCTTCGACCGTGAGGTGGCGGACTTCCTGAACCGCTGCCCGCGCGGCACCGTGGTCGGCCTCGGGGACGGCCTGGAGACCCAGGCGTGGCGGGTCGACAACGGCCGGGCGGACTGGCTGGCGGTGGACCTGCCGGAGACGGCCGCGCTGCGGGAGCGGCTGCTGCCGCCGGACGAGCGGCGCCGGATCCTCGCCTGCCCGGTCACCGACCCGGGCTGGATGGACGAGGTGGATCCGGCACGCGGAGTGATGATCTGCGCCGAGGGCCTGCTGATGTACCTGCGGCCGGAGGAGGCGCGGGCACTGATCGCGGCCTGCGCCGAGCGCTTCCCCGGCGGGTCGATGGTGCTGGACGCGGTGCCGCGCTGGTTCAGCGCCCGGACCGTCCAGGGCAAGCTGCGGACCCGGCACTACCAGGCGCCGCCGATGCCGTTCGGCATGGACGCGGACGAGCACGGCAAGCTGGCCACCGCGCACCCGGCGGTGACCGACGTGCGCGAGGTGTACCCGGAGGGCGGGCGGGGCCTGCTCCGCGCCCTGCTGCCGCTCGTGCGCCGGGTGAACGCGCGGCCGTCCGTGGTCGCACTTCGCTTTGCCGGATCTTGAAGAACGGCTGGTCGAGCGGGAACCATGGGGCACCACCGCACGTCGTAACCACGGGTGATCGGCCGGGGGGACAGGCCGCCCGGCACGTTAGGCTGCCCTTATGGGGAAGCGGCCGCGTTGCCGCCATCGGACAACTGCCGGAACCGGCGTGCGGCACCGCTGAGGGCCGCGCCGGTTCCGACCTGCCACGGAGGTACTGGCCTTGCACATCGACGCCTGGATCGAGAGCGTCCCACCGACAGCGGTGTACGCCCTGGTCGGCCTGATCATCGGACTGGAGTCGCTGGGCATCCCACTGCCCGGCGAGATCGCGCTGGTCACGGCCACCCTGATGGCGGTCAAGGGTGTGGTGAGCCCGGAGTGGATCGCGGTGGTCGCCATCCTCGGGGCGATCATCGGCGACTCGATCGGCTACTCGATCGGCCGCAAGGGCGGCAAGCCGCTGTTCGAGAAGCTCGGGCGCAAGTTCCCCAAGCACTTCGGGCCGTCCCACCTGGCCACCGCCGAGCGCTCCTTCCAGAAGTGGGGGATGTGGGCGGTCTTCTTCGGCCGCTTCATCGCCCTGCTGCGCATCTTCGCCGGGCCGCTCGCCGGCGCGCTGAAGATGCCGTACTGGAAGTTCCTGATCGCCAACGTGCTCGGCGGCATCGTCTGGGCCGGCGGCACGACGCTGCTGGTCTACAAGGTCGGCAAGAGCATCGAGCCCTGGCTGTCCCGCTTCTCCTGGGCGGGCCTGGCCGCGGCGGTGCTGATCGGCGGCGCCTCGGCCTGGTTCATGAAGCGCCGCGCCGCCAAGACCCACGCCAGGATCGAGGCGGAGGAGGCGGCCGCCGCGGCGACCGCCGCCAAGGCGCCCGTCGCGGAGTAAGCGGAGCAAGCAAGCGGAGCAAGCGGAATGACGAAGCGTCTGCACTGAGCACGGCGGGGCTGTCGGGCCCCCGGAGTAGCATCGGCGGGTACCTGCCGATCATGCACAACTGGAGGGCCCGATGACCCAGTCGACGTGGGATGCCGTGGACGCGTACTTCTCCGAGCAGCTGGTGGGGCACGACCCGGCGCTGGAGGCCGCGGCCGCCGCCGCGGACGCGGCCGGGTTGCCGAAGATCGCCGTCGCCCCCAACCAGGGCAAGCTGCTGCACCTGCTGGCGCTGACCCAGGGCGCGCGGCGGATCCTGGAGGTCGGCACGCTCGGCGGGTACAGCGCGATCTGGCTCGCCCGGGCGCTGCCCGCGGACGGCACCCTGCTCACCCTGGAGATCGACCCGAAGCACGCCGAGGTCGCCCAGGGGAACATCGCGCGCGCTGGGCTGGAGAAGGTCGCCGAGGTGCGGCTCGGCCGGGCCGCCGACTCGCTGGCCGCGCTGGTGGAGCAGGGCGTGGAGCCCTTCGACCTGGTCTTCATCGACGCGGACAAGCCCAGCAACCCCGAGTACTTCCGGCGGGCGCTCCAGCTGACCAGGCCGGGCTCGCTGATCATCGTCGACAACGTGGTGCGCGGCGGCGCCGTCGCCGACGCGGACAGCACCGACCCGTCGGTGGTCGGCACCCGGGCCCTGCACGACCTGATCGCCGCCGAGCCGGGGGTCACCGCGACGTCGGTGCAGACGGTCGGCAGCAAGGGCTACGACGGCTTCACGCTGGCCCGCGTGCAGAGCTGAATTTTTCCAGTACCACGGAGGAACGGAGACATCGTGCGGATCGGACTGCTGGGCGCCGGCCCCTGGGCGGAGCGGGTGCACGCACCCGTCCTCGCCGAGCACCCCGGGCTGGAGTTCACCGGCGTCTGGGCCCGCCGGCCGGAGGCGGCCACGGCCCTCGGCGGGGCGTACGGCGTCCCCGGTTACGCGGACCTCGACCAGCTGCTCGCCGAGGTGGACGCGGTCTCGATCGCGCTGCCGCCGACCGTGCAGGCGGGCCTCGCGGTACGGGCCGCCGAGGCCGGCTGCCACCTGCTGCTGGACAAGCCGGTCGCGCTGACCGTGCCGGACGCGCGGGCCGTGGCCGAGGCCGTCCGGGCCCACGAGGTCGCCTCCGTGGTCTTCTTCACCGTCCGCTTCGGCGGGGAGCAGATCCCGTGGATCGAGCAGCAGGCGGGCCTGGGCGGCTGGTTCACCGGCCGCTCGGACTGGCTCGGCTCGGTGTTCGCCCCCGGCAGCACCAGCCCGTACGCGGCCTCGCCGTGGCGCAAGGAGAAGGGCGCGCTGTGGGACGTCGGCCCGCACGCGCTGTCGGTGCTGCTGCCGGTGCTCGGCGACGCGACGCAGGTCACGGCGGTGGCCGGCCCGCTGGACACCGTCCACCTGGTGCTGCGGCACGCCGACGGCGCCTCCAGCACGCTGGCACTGAGCCTGACCGCGCCGGTCGGTGCCGGCGGCGCCGGCCTGGAACTGCGCGGCGAGCACGGCATCGCCCACCTGCCCGAGCGCGGCGAGGGCCCGGCCGCCGCCCTGCACCGCGCCCTGGACGCCCTCCAGGCCTCGGCCGCCACCGGCCAACCACACCCCTGCGACGCGGAGTTCGGCCGGCGCGTGGTCGAGATCCTGGCCGGCGCCGACCACTCCCTGGCCACGGGCGCACCGGTGGCGGTCTGACGCCCGCCGGCGCAGGTCAGACCGGCGGCAGGGTGGTGCCGGTCGGGCCCGGGCGGCGGTCGGTGGGGCGGGCCGGGGGGATGACGGGGGCGTGGAAGTCGCGCGGGCCGGTCCACAGGGCGGGGACGGCGTCGCCGCGGCGGGCGAGTTCGTAGGCCAGCGCCTCGTAGTTGACGCGCCAGCCGTGGAAGTGCTGCCAGGCCTCGTCGACCGGGCGCTCGCGGGGGAAGCCGGCGGACGTGATCATGGCGACGGCGCCGATGTACTCGGTGTAGGTCAGGCGGATCGGGACGTCCGGGTCAGGGTCCGGGTCGAAGTCGATCCGTACGGAGCGGCCGATGTCGCGCAGCGCGGTGAAGCCCGCGCGCAGCACCAGGCGGGCCTCGGGCGGGGCCGAGCGCGGGCAGAGCGCCAGATGGAGGGCGGCCGCGTCGAGCACCGCGATCAGGCCGACCACCCAGCTGCGGTTGGGCTGCGGGGAGCGGAAGGACAGCAGCACCGGGTAGTTGGAGTGGCTCTCGCCGATGTCGGCGGCGAGCCGCTCCCAGTCCCGGTAGAGCTGGGGGAGGGCGGTCTCGGTGTCGACGAGGGACTGCCGGGCGAGCAGTTCCGGGCCCCAGGCGGGCTCGCCGGCCCGGGACTGGAGGAGGGTCACCTCGGTCTCCCGCCGCTGGTAGGCGGCGTAGAGGGTGGGCAGGTAGGCGATCTGGAGGGCGATCACCAGCGGCCCGCTGGCGGCGGCCATGAAGTCGATGGCCGAGAGTTGCAGGCGCTCGCCGCTGGCGTAGCCGAGGGTGAAGAGGCTGGATCCGGCCTCCCGGATGGCCACCGACCAGCTGAGCTCGGACGTGCCGTGCAGCAACAGGGTGTAGGCGAGCAGCATGCCGCTGAGCCACACCCCGAGCATGCCGAGCAGGATCAGCGGCGCCAGCCAGGTCAGCGCCCGGTCCTGCGCGTAGTAGCTGCGGAACGGCGTCGCGTAGAGCCGGAGCACGGTTCGCAGCACCCGCCAGAGCCGGCTGACCAGCGCCGAGTACAGCCCGCGCGGGACGACCAGCGTGCGCAGGATGCTGCCGACGATGAGCAGGAGCAGCAGCGCGCCGGCCAGGGTGTGGATCATCCTCATGGCGCCATTCTGTCGGGCGCGCGGGGCGGGTGCGGCGCGGGGCGCCGCGCCACGGGACGACAGCCGGTGCCGCGACCGCACGGGTGCACCGGCATGGCGCGGCGACGGGGGAGCCCGATCCGTCGCCGCGCCCGGCCGGGCGCGTGCGGAGTCCTCGGACGGCTTGGCGCGCCCGCGCCCGCCGTCGCCGCCGGGGTTACGGTGGTCAGCAGGGGACGGGACACCGGAATGGGCCTTGTCCGACACCAGGCACCACGGTGATCGGAGGGAACGCGACGGGGGCCAGGAGACGCGATGGGTGACCAGGACGTCGAGCACGAGACCCACCACGACGACGCCGCACTTCACCGTCCCGTGACCGGGTCGGCAGGCAGAGTCGCCCTGGTGACAGGGGCCAGCAGCGGCATCGGTGCCGTCACGGCCCGCCTGCTGGCCGCACGGGGCATGCGCGTGGTGGTCAACTACCTGCACAGCGCCGCGGCGGCCGAGGAGGTGGTGGCCGGCATCGAGGCCGCAGGCGGTCAGGCCATGGCCGTACAGGCCGACGTGCGTGAGCCGGCGGCGGTCGAGCACCTGGTCGAGCAGGTCCGGGCGGCGTGGGGCGGCGTCGACGTGCTCGTGCACAACGCGCTCACCCCGTACGTGATCAAACCGTTCCTGGACATCACGTGGGAAGAACTGGGCGCCAAGCTCGACGACGAGTTGCGGGCGGCCTTCACGGTCACCAGAGCCGTCCTGCCCGCCATGACCGAACAGCGCTGGGGGCGCATCGTCTATCTCGGTACCGGCCTCAGCCGCCGCCCCCGGGAGGGCATGATCGCGCTGGGCACGGCCAAGGCCGCACTGACGCAGTTCGCCCGGTACCTCGCCCAGGAACTGGGCCCGCTGGGCATCACGGTCAACGTCGTCGAGCCCGGCCCGGTGGACGACACCCGCATGGCGGCCCACGCGTTCGACGAGGAGCACCGGCAGCGGCAGGTGGCGGCGACCCCCCTGGGCCGCCTGGCACGCCCGGACGACGTCGCCCGGGCGGTCGCCTTCTACACCGGCGAGGACAGCGCCTTCATGACCGGCACCACGGCCGCGGTCAACGGCGGGATGTCCATGGACTGATGCCCCGCCGCCCCGCGTCGCGGGTCCCGCGCCCCGGGCGGCGAGGCGGCGGGCACGCGCGGGGCCCCGGTGGCGACACGACCAAGGGAGAACGTTCATGCACACGATCGATCTCGCCTACGTCGGGCGGGGTTTGCACGAGGAACTGACCGCCTACGTCGCCGACCAGCAGGGCTACTACGCCGACGAGGGCGTCCACGTCGCGCTGCACGACGGCTGCTCCTGGAGCGAGGAGCGGCTGCGCCGCGTCGCCACCATCGGGCTCGGCCGGGCCCTGCTGTCCCGGCTGACCGGCGCCACCCCCTGGGTCGCGCTCAACGTCAACACCCACCGCCCGCTGTTCTGGTTCCTCGCCCGCCCCGGCCTGACCTCCCGCCCCGGCCCGGCCTCCCTGGCCGGCCGACGGCTGGCGGTGCACGCCCCCCACACCGCACCCGGATGCTTCACCCGGATCGTGCTGCGCCGGGCCGGCCTCGACCCGGACCGCGACCTCCACGCCGTCGTCCGCCCGCCCGGCGACTACGGCATGGACCTGCGTCGGCTGCGCGACGGCAGGATCGACGCCGCCGTGGTCGGCAGCACCATGGCACCGGAGGCGATCGCCGCCGAGTACGGCTGGCAGGTGCTGGCCTGGATGGGCGACCACTTCCAGATCCCCACCGTGGGCGTGGCCGTCGACCCCACCCACCTCCGCCCGGACGACCCGGCGGTCCAGGCCGTCGTACGGGCCCACCGCCGCGCCCTGCAAGTGATCCACGACGAACCCGACACCACGGTGCGCTACATCCAGGCGTTCCTGGGCCGACACACCGCAGAAGAGGCCCGCGCCCACTACGAGACGTTCATCGCACCGTACTTCACCACCGACGGCCAAGCCGACCTCGCCGTCGGCACCACCGCGATCACGGCCGTCGCCGCCGAACTCGGCGTCCCCGCCACCGTGACGGCGGCAGAGTTCTACCGCACCGGAACCGCCGCACCCGTCGACTGAACGCCACCGCTCGGCCGGGGATCCGACATGTGGTGCGGGAGGACCTGCCGCCGGCGAGTTCGGCGACATTTGATCCAGGACCTCACCGACGAGCCCCCGGACCGCACGGTCCGGGGGCTCGTCGCGTGCGGGTGGGCATTGACAGTAGGCGACGTCCCGCTGAATGCTAAGCAAGCGCTTAGTCAATGATGCCGCACCCCGAGGAGCCGCCCGATGCCCGAGAGCCCCGCCGACCCGCCCGGGCTGGACCTCGCCCTCCTCCGCGCCCACCTGGACCGCGAGCTGCCCGGGCTCGTCCAGGGCCCGCTGCGGGCCGACCTCATCGAGGGGGGCCGCTCCAACCTCACGTACGTCCTCACCGACGGCACCGGCCGCTGGGTCCTCCGTCGCCCGCCGCTCGGGCACGTCCTCGCCACCGCCCACGACATGGGCCGCGAGTACCGCGTCATGACCGCCCTGCGCGACACCGAAGTGCCCGTCCCTCGCACCCTCCTCCTCGACCCCGGTACGGACGTGCTCGGTGCGCCCTGGTACCTGATGGAGTTCGTTCCCGGCATCTCCCACCGGGACGTCGCCCCGCTCGCCGCCCTCGGCGAGCAGCGGGTGCGCGCCCTCGGGCTGCGGCTGGTCGACACCCTCGCCGCCCTGCACCGGATCGATCCGGCGGCCGTCGGCCTCGCGGACTTCGGCCGGCCCGACGGCTATCTGGAGCGCCAGCTGCGCCGCTGGTCCACCCAGTTGGCGAACTCCCGCAACCGCGACCTGCCCGAGGTGGAGCGGCTGCACGCCCTGCTCGCCGCGCGGCGGCCCGTCTCCCCGGCGCCCGCCCTGGTGCACGGCGACTACCGGCTGGACAACGTGCTGGTCGGCGACGGCGAGGGCGACGGCGAGGGCGACGGCGAGGGCGACGCGATCACCGCCGTGCTGGACTGGGAGATGTCCACCCTCGGCGACCCGCTCACCGACGTCGGCCTGCTGGTGATGTACACCGAGGTCGCCGGGGTCGGCGGCGGCATCATCCCCTCCGCCGCGACCGCCCCCGGCTTCCCGAAGCCCGACGAACTCGCCGCGTACTACGCCGAGTCGACAGGTCGACAGGCCGGGGACCTGGACTGGTACGTGGCCTTCGCCTCCTTCAAGCTCGCCGTCGTCGCCGAGGGCATCCACTACCGCTACCAGCAGGGCCGCACCCTCGGCGCGGGCTTCGAGCGGGCCGGCGAGATGGCCCCGATCCTCGCCCGGCACGGCCTGAGCACCCTCAAGGAGCACTGACCGATGGACTTCGCCTACGACGCCCGCACCAACGAACTCCGCGCGCAGCTGCTGGCCTTCATGGACGAGCACGTGTATCCGGCGGAGGCGGCCCTCGCGCAGCAGCTCGCCGACCCGGCCCGCGAGGCCTGGAGCATCCCGCCCGTGGTCGCCGAACTCCAGGCCGAGGCGCGCAAGCAGGGCCTGTGGAACCTGTTCATCCCCGGTGAGTACGGTGCGGGCCTGACCAACCTCCAGTACGCCCCGCTCGCCGAGATCACCGGCCGCAGCCCGCACTTGGCCCCGCCCGCGCTCAACTGCGCGGCCCCCGACACCGGCAACATGGAACTGCTCGCCCAGTTCGGCACCGCCGAGCAGCGCGAGCGCTGGCTGCGCCCGCTGCTGGACGCCGAGATCCGCTCGGCCTTCGCGATGACCGAGCCCGAGGTCGCCTCCTCGGACGCCACCAACATCGCCACCCGGATCGAGCGCGACGGCGACGAGTACGTCGTCAACGGCCGCAAGTGGTACATCACCGGGGCGATGAACCCGCAGTGCCGGATCCTCATCGTGATGGGCAAGACCGACCCGGGGGCCGAACCGCACCGCCAGCAGAGCATGGTGCTCGTCCCGCGCGACACCCCCGGCGTCACCGTCAGGCGCGGCATGACGGTCTTCGGCTACGACGACGCGGACCACGGCGGCCACGCCGAGGTGCTGTTCGAGGACGTCCGCGTCCCGGTCGGGAACCTGATCGGGGAGGAGGGCGCGGGCTTCGCCATCGCGCAGGCCCGGCTCGGCCCCGGCCGGATCCACCACTGCATGCGCGCGATCGGCATCGCCGAGCGCGCCCTGGAGCTGATGTGCCGCCGGGTGAACGGGCGGGTCGCCTTCGGCCGGCCGCTCGCCGAGCAGGGCGTGGTGCAGGACTGGATCGCCGAATCCCGGGTCAGGATCGAGCAGTTGCGGCTGCTGGTGCTCAAGACCGCCTGGCTGATGGACACCGTCGGCAACCGGGGCGCGCACACCGAGATCCAGGCGATCAAGATCGCCACCCCGCGCACCGTCGAGTGGATCCTCGACAAGGCCGTCCAGGCGCACGGCGCTGCGGGCGTCAGCCAGGACACCCCGCTCGCCCAGCTCTGGGCCGGCAACCGCACCCTGCGGCTGGCCGACGGCCCGGACGAGGTGCACAAGCGCTCGCTGGCCCGGCGGGAGCTGCGGCGGCACCCGTAGGGGTGTCATACCGGAGTACTCAGGGGCAGGTTGGCCCCTGGGTATGACGGCCGCGGCCCGCCCCCGCCCGTACTGTCCTGATCAGCAGGCCGGCAGGTCAGCAGGCCAACGGGCCGGCAGGCCGGCAGGTCAACGGGGACGAGGAGAGACATCATGGGCGGGCGGGGACGGGCCGCGGCGGCGGTACTACTGGCGGCGACGGCGGTGCTCGGAGCGGTCGGCGCATCCGGGGCGGTGGCGGCAGCACCGGCGCCGGGGGCGGACGGCGGCGGCGAGCGGCAGGCCCGGGCCTGGCTGCCGGAGCCCACCGGGCCGTACCCGATCGGCACCACCACGCTGCACCTGACCGACACCGGGCGGCAGGACCCCTGGAAGCCCGGGCAGCGCCGCGAGCTGATGATCAGCCTCTGGTACCCGACCGCCCGCCCGGCCACCGGCGCCGACCGCGCCCGGTACATGGCGCCCGCCGCCGGCGAGCACTTCGGCACCGAGGGCAGCATCGGCCAGGCGAACTACGGCGCCACGCCCGGCCGCACCGACTGGGCGGGCATCCGCACCCACGCCCGGCCGGACGCCCCCGCCCTGCCCGGCGGCCCGCGCCCGGTGGTGCTGTACTCGGCCGGCCTCGGCGACCCGCGCACCTGGGGCACCGGGCTGGTCGAGGACCTGGCCTCGCGCGGCTACGTCGTGGTCACGCTGGACCACACCTACGAGGCCTCCGAAGTCGCCTTCCCCGACGGGGAGCTGGCCACCTCCGTGTTCCCCGCGCTGGTCGGACAGCCCGGCCTGGACATCGGCGCGGTGCTGCGCAAATCGATGCGGACCAGGGTCGACGACACTCGCTTCGTCCTGGACGAACTCGGCGGCCTGCGCCTGGACCCCCGGCTGCCGGCCGGTCTCGCCGCCTCGCTGGACCTCGACCGGATCGGCATGGTCGGCCACTCGGCGGGCGGCTTCACCGCCCTCCAGACCATGCACGACGACCCGCGCATCGCGGCCGGCGTCAACCTGGACGGCCAACTGCACTTCCCCGGGCCGGACGGCCACACCGGGGTGTACCTGCCCAGCGTCGCCCAGGACGGCCTGGACCGCCCGTTCCTGCTGATGGGCACCCGCAACGAGGACTCCGGGGACTACCACCACCAGCCCGGCTGGGACGCCCTCTGGCAGCGCAGCACCGGCTGGCACGCCGATGTCACGCTGAACGGCTCCCGGCACGGCTCCTACACCGACGCGCAGTCCCTGCTGCCCCAGCTCGCCCGGCAGGGCGCGATCCCCCCGGAGCGGCTGAGCGAGGACGTGGGCGACATCCGCCCCGACCGGGCGGTGCTCGCCACCCGCTCCTACGTCGCGTCCTTCCTCGACCGCTGGCTGCGCGGGCACGACGACCACCTGCTGGACGGGCCGTCGGCGCGCTTCCCGGAGATGGAGTACGCGCGGTAGGGCAACATCCGCCGACCACCGCACCGCGCTCCCGTGGAGCCTGCCGTCAGTCCCCGAGGACGGCGATCCGGCCGGTGCTGCGGCCGTCGGCGACGAGCTGGACGGCGTCGGCGGCCCCGGCGAGCGGCACCCGGGCGCTCACCAGCGGGCGGACCGCGCCCCGGTCGGCGAGCCGGGTCAGTTCGTCGTGGGCGGCGCGGACGGCCTGCGGGTCACGGGTGTTGTAGAGGCCCCAGTGCAGGCCGAGGACGGCGTAGTTCTTCACCAGCGCGTGGTTGAGCGCCGGCGCCGGGATCCGGCCGGAGGCGAAGCCGACCACCACGATCCGGCCCTCGAAGGCGACGCACTTGGTGGAGCCGGTGTAGGCGTCCCCGCCGACCGGGTCGAAGACCACGTCCGCGCCGCGCCCGCCGGTGAACTCCTTGACGGCGGCGACGAAGTCCCCGGCCGTCCGGTCCACCACCAGGTCGGCGCCGAGCGCCCGGGCCGCCCGCGCCTTGGCGGGGCCGCCGACCACGGCGACCACCCGGGCCCCGGCGGCCCGGCCCAGTTGGACCGCCGCGCTGCCCACGCCGCCCGCCGCCGCGTGCACCAGCAGCGTCTCGCCGGCCGCTAGCCGGGCCCGGCGGTGCAGGGCGAACCACGCGGTCTGGTAGCCGATGTGCAGCGCGGCCGCCTCGGCGTCGTCCAGCGCCCCGGGCGCGGGGAAGGCGGCGGCCGCGTCCAGTAGCGCGTACTCGGCGAAGGCGCCGTGCGGCAGCACCGGGTTGCCGATCAGCCGCTCGCCCCGCCGCGCGCCGTCCGCCACCTCGCCGCACAGCTCCACGCCGGGCGTGAACGGCAGCGGTGGGCGGACCTGGTACTGGCCGCGCACCATCAGCGCGTCCGGGAAGTTGACCGCCGCGGCCCGCACCCGGACCAGCAGCTGCCCCGGCCCGGCCACCGGCCGCGGCACCTCCTCGGCCAGCCGCATCACCTCGCCCGGCTCGCCGAGCCGCTCCACCTGCCAGGCCCTCACAGCGCCTCGCTCCTCTCCAGCCCCTGCTGGAGCCGGTTCATCCCGTTGATCCAGCGGTCCGGTTCGGTGGCCCGGACCCGGTAGTACTCGGCGACCTCGGGGTGCGGCAGGATCAGGAAGCGGCCCTCGCGCAGCCCGGTCAGCGCCGCCTCGGCGACGTCCTCCGGGTCCAGCGCGGTGGGTGCGAGCAGGGCCTCGCCGACCGCGCCGGTCGAGGCGAGCATGTCGGTGCGAACGCCCTGCGGGCAGAGCGCGTGCACCCGGACGCCGCGGTGGCGGTACGTCGCGGAGAGCCACTCGGCGAAGGCGAGCGCGCCGTGTTTCGTCACCGCGTACGGGGCCGAGCCCAACATGGTGAGCAGCCCGGCGGCGGAGACCGTGGCGAGGAAGCGGCCGCCGCCGCGCTCCAGCCAACGGGGGAGCAGCAGGTCGGCGGCCCGGACGTGGGCGAGGACGTTGACCTCCCAGGCGCTCGCCCAGGCCGCGGCGGGCGCGTCGGCCCCGCCGACCGGGGCGACGCCCGCGTTGGCGCACCACACGTCGATCTCGCCGAGCGCGGCCCGGGCCTGCCCGACCAGGGCGGCCAGCCCCTCGGGGGAGGCGGCGTCCCCGGGGGCGGCGGTGCCGCCGCAGTCCTCGGCGACGGCCCGGGCGGCGTCGGCGTCGAGGTCGTTGACCACGACCCGGGCGCCGGCCGCGGCGAAGGCCCGGGCCAGGGCGGCGCCGATGCCGCGCCCGCCGCCGGTCACCACCACGCCCTGGCCGGCGAAGTCCGTCGTCGGGGCCTCCTGGTTCGCTGTCGCCGGTGCGTCCGTGTCCGCCGCGCTGCTCACAGGCCGCCGCCGCCGAGGGTGACGCCGCCGTCGACGACCAGGGTCTGGCCGGTGATCCAGGCGGCGTCCGCGGAGAGCAGGAAGGCGACCGCGCCCGCGACGTCCTCGGGCACGCCGAGCCGGCCGAGCGGGTAGGCGGCGGCGACCTGCTCCTCCCGGCCCTCGTACAGGGCCTCGGCGAACCTGGTCTTGACCACGGCGGGGGCGACGGCGTTGACCCGGATGCCCTGGCCGCCGAGCTCGGCGGCGAGTTCGGTGGTGAGCCGGATCAGCGCGGCCTTGCTGACCCCGTACATGCCGATCCCGAGCGAGGAGCGGATGCCCGCGACGGAGGCCACGTTGACCACCGAGCCGCCGTGCTCGCCCATCCAGGCGGCGTGCGCGCGGCGGGTCCAGGCCAGCGGGGCCAGCACGTTGACGGCGAGGATCTTGGCGGCGGCGGCCTCGCCGGTGTCGAGGACCGGGCCGTAGAGGGGGTTGATGCCGGTGTTGTTGACCAGGTGGTCGAGCCGGCCGAAGGCCTCCAGGGTGCGGGCGACGGCCTCTTCCTGGTGGGCCGGGTCGTCGGTCTTGCCGGCGACGGCGATGGCGTTCTCCGGCCCGCCCAGGTCGTGGACGGCCTCGGCGAGCGGCTCGGGGGTGCGGGCGGTCAGGCAGACCTTGGCGCCGCGGGCGACCAGCTCGCGTGCGATGCCGAGGCCGATGCCCCGGCTCGATCCGGTGACGACGGCCACCCGGCCCTTGAAGGAGTACGCCACGGAGGGTCCTGCCTTTCGCACGGAACGTTCGACGGGGGTGCCGGGTGGGCGGAGGCGCCGGTTCGGCGGGTGTGCCCGGTCGGCGGGTGTGCCGGTCCACCGGCTGACTAAGCGCTTGCTCAGCATGGTGTCGGTGCGGGAGCCTGTCAACAGTCCGTCGACCGGCCGGCGGGAATGTGTGTACGAGTTCTCTGGGAGGATGGCGCCATGACCAGCACGCCCATCGCCGACCTCTGGCGCACCCTGCCCGGCGGCGCCGACTCCCGCCCCGAGGCGGCGTACCGGCTGCTCCAGGCGGCCGTCGAATCCTTCGCGGAGCGCGGTTTCCACGCCACCACCACCCGGGACATCGCCACCGCCGCCGGGATGAGCCCGGCGGCGCTGTACATCCACTACCAGTCCAAGGCCGCGCTGCTGGCCGAGATCAGCCAGGCCGGGCACGCGGCCACGCTGGAGCTGGTCCGGGCGGCGGCGTCCGGCGAGGGCGACCCGGCGGCCCGGATGCGCCGGCTGGTCGAGGAGTTCACCGCCTGGCACGCCCGGGCCCGCACGGTCGGCCGGGTGGTCAACTACGAGCTGCACGCGCTGCCCGAGGACGCCTACGCGGTGGTCGCGGCGCTGCGGCTGGACATCGAGCGCGAGGTCAGCGCGCTGATCGAGGCGGGCGTGACGGCCGGCGCCTTCCAGGTGTCCGAAGTCCGGACGGCGGCCCGCGCGGTCACCTCGCTGGGCATCGACGTCTCCCGCTGGTTCACCGACCGCTCCACCGAGACGCCGGACGAACTCGGCCGCCGCTACGGCGAGTTGGTGCTGCGGATGCTCGGCGCCCGGGTCTGATCCGCCGGGCCGGCCGGCCGGTCCCCGACCTTCCGGACGTCCTCGGCCGGCGGCGGGCAGGGTGACGACTCGGCTGCCATGTGCTCCGAGGAGGGCCGATGGCGCGTCGACCGGCGATGTTCCCGCCCCGCCGGCCGAGACCTGGGCCTCCTGGGCCTCCTGGGCCTCCTGGGCGGGACGCGGCGCGCAGGCCGCGGCGGCGAAGCCGTGTCCGGGGTGGACGGCGGCCGGGCCAGCGCCCCCCGCCGGCCGGGCCTGTGGGGGCTGTCACCGCAGGTCCCGGGTCGCGGGGCCGGTTCGCGGGCTGTGGCACGATGCCCGCAGGCCGGTCACCAGGGACGGCCCGCGCCACGCCGCAGGCACGAGCGGCGGGCGGTTCCACCGCACGCAGAATGAGGACCCGCCATGTCCGAGACCATCCCCAGCCACGCCCGGCCCACCGGGCAGCCCGCCTTCCGCCCCGCCACCCTCGCCGACGTACCGGCGCTGGTCGAGCTGGTCGAGTCCGCCTACCGCGGTGACGCCAGCCGGGCCGGCTGGACCACCGAGGCGGACCTGCTGGAGGGCCAGCGCACCGACGCCGAGGGCGTCGCCGAGGTCATCGGCCGCTCCGACGGGGTGCTGCTGGTCGCCGAGCGGGACGGCCGGCTGGTCGCCTGCTGCCAGCTGGAGCACCGCGGGGACCGTGCGTACTTCGGCATGTTCTCGGTGCGCCCTGGGCTCCAGGGCGGCGGCCTCGGCCGGGCCGTGCTCGCCGAGGCCGAGCGGCTGGCCGGCGAGGAGTGGGGCGTGGGCGAGCTGGAGATGACCGTGATCGAGCAGCGCGCCGACCTGATCGCGTGGTACGAGCGGCGCGGCTTCCGCCGGACCGGGGTCTTCACCCCGTTCCCGTACGGCGACGAGCGTTTCGGCGTCCCGCTCCGTCCTGACCTGCGGTTCGAAAAGCTGACGAAGGGGCTGAAGAGGTCGCCGGGGGAGGCCTGACCGGCGGGGCGCGGGCCGGCCGTGCTCGGGGGCGAATCCATGATCGCTTGACGGTTCGTCGGTACGTGATGGCATGTCAAGTCACTGACCAGGGGCGATGCGGAGATGTCATACCTCGTTCATGATTGGTCTAGGCCAATGTGAGAGGCTGAGGGCGAACGGTCACGTTCCGTCCCATGCCCAGGGGGGCCACTTCCGCATGCCCGTACTCCATGGCACCGCCATGCCCGCGCCCGACGCCGGCCCACGCCGGATCCCCGCGGACCCCGACCTCCGCCTGCCCAGCCCGCCCGACGACGAGGAGCTCTACTGGTACTTCGGCCCGCAGCGCCGCTGGGTGCTGCTCTGCGCCACCCTCTCCTACGCGGGAGCCACCGCCACCCTCGGCCTGTTCGCCCTCAGCCGGCCGCTGCTCTGGCCCTTCCTGGTGCTCACCGTGCTCAACGCGGCCACCTGGCTGCTCTCGCTCACCGACGGCCAGCGGGCCCGCCGCTACACCCGCGACTCGCACGACCTGCTGATGCGCGCCTGGCAGCCCGCCCGCCACCCGAGCGTCGACCTGCTGCTGCCGACCGCCGGCGAGCCGCTGGCCGTCCTGGAGAACGCCTACCGCCACACCGTCGCCGTCCAGTGGGCCGGGGCGCTGACCGTCATCGTCCTCGACGACGCCGCCCGCCCCGAGGTGCGCGAACTCGCCGAGTCCTACGGCTTCCAGTACCGGGCCCGCCCCGACCGCGGCCGGTTCAAGAAGGCCGGCAACCTCAACCACGGCCTGGCCGAGGGCAACGGCGAGATCGTCGCAGTCCTGGACGCCGACTTCTGCCCCCGCCCCGACTTCCTGCACCACCTGGTGCCCTACCTCGACAACCCCGAGGTCGGCATCGTGCAGAGCCCGCAGTGCTTCGACACGGACGCCGACATGTCCTGGCTCGAACGCGCCGCGGGAGCCACCCAGGAGATCTTCTACCGCTGGATCCAGCCCTCCCGGGACGCACAGGACGGCACCGTCTGCTGCGGCACCAACGCCCTCTACCGGCGCGCCGCACTCATGCGCGTCGGCGGCTTCGCCGAGATCGACCACAGCGAGGACCTCTACACCGGCCTCTCGCTCGCCCGCGCCGGGTGGACCACCCGGTACGTGCCCGCCCTGGTCGCCAAGGGCATGTCGCCCACCGGCCTGCCCGCCTTCATCAGCCAGCAGTACCGTTGGTGCCTCGGCTCCCTGGCGCTCGTCCGCGACCCGGACTTCCGCCGCGGACCGCTCCCTCGCTCCGCCCGGCTCTGCTTCTGGAACGGCATCCTCGGCTACGTCACCAGTGCGGTGAACGTCTTCGCCGTCCCGCTGCCCGCCCTGATCATGCTGTTCTTCGCCCCCGGTGAGATCCAGCCGTGGCAGGTCCTGCCGTTCCTGCCGCCGATCTGGGTCTCGCTCGTCCTGCTGCCCGCGATGTCCCGCACCCGCTGGCGCTTCGAGGTCACCCGGGTCCAACTCCTCGGCGGGCTCTGCCACGTGGTCGCCATCGCGCACGCGCTGCGCCGCCGCAGTGCCGACTGGGTGCCCACCGGTGCCGTGTCGGGCGGCAGTTCACTGGCCAAGGCGGTCGCCCGGATCGGCGTCGGCTGGCTGGGGTTCGTCGTTCTCGCGGGCATCGCCGGACTCGTGCGCGCGGCCGTGCTGTACGGCTGGCAGCCCTTCTGGGCGCTCACCGCGCTGCTCGCGCTCACCGCGTACACCATGATCCCGCTGATCCGGTCCCTGTGGCCGCTCCTGCGCGGTGGCAACGGGGCCGCCGTCGGAGAGGTCGCCGCGCCCGTGCGGCGCCGGTCCGACCTGGGATTCGGCCACGCGGAGGCCGTCGCCGTCACCGCCGTGCTGCTGCTCTGCGGGCTGCTGGCCTCCGGTTGGGCCGATCCGCTGATCTTCTGACGCCAAGTCAGTTTCTGCTCCATCGATGCCGCTCCACCAATGCCGCTCCATCAACTCCTGACGTCAAAGTCGATGTCTGACGACCCATCAACTTCGTTCGGATCCACCGCGTTTCCCAGTGCGTCGCCCCACCGGCGCGGATGCGCCGCCCGGCCGCCCCATCGGCCCGGCGGTCCCGACCACCCGCTGCCTGCCCCTGCGAGGAGCACCGCCGTGTCAACGGCCGTACCACCACCGTCGTCGTCCCCTTCCTCCCCTGCCGCCACCGCCTCGGCCGAACTGCTGCCCGGCGTCGTCCGAATGGACCGGCAGGCCGCGCCCGAGCGGCGCCCCTCCGCAGAAGCCGTCGCACCGCCGCAGGCCCAGCGGCGCACCGGCTTCCGCCCCGACATCGAGGGACTGCGCGGCGTCGCCGTCCTCTCCGTCCTCGCCTACCACGCCGCCGTTCCCGGCTTCGCCGGCGGCTACGTCGGCGTCGACGTCTTCTTCGTGATCTCCGGCTTCCTCATCACCGGACTGCTGCTCGGCCGCCCGATCGGCCTGTGGGACTTCGCCGCCCGCCGCGCCCGCCGCATCCTGCCCGCCGCCGCCACCGTCCTGGTCGCCACCGCCGTCGCCGGCGGCGCGCTGCTCGACCCGCTGCGCGGCACCG
The DNA here is from genome assembly GCF_044760075.1 of Kitasatospora sp. NPDC098663. Lineage (NCBI taxonomy): Bacteria > Bacillati > Actinomycetota > Actinomycetes > Kitasatosporales > Streptomycetaceae > Kitasatospora > Kitasatospora sp. NPDC098663. The sequence continues at coordinate 147,029 of NZ_JBIWAP010000021.1, forward strand.
ACCTCGCCCGCGACCTGATCGCCTCCGCCGGACAGGTCGTCAACTGGCGCTTCGTCGGCCAGCAGACCGACTACCTGGCCGCCGAACACGCCCCGAGCCCGCTCCAGCACTTCTGGTCGCTCGGCGTGGAGAACCAGTTCTACCTGCTGTGGGGCGTTCTGCTGCTCGGCCTCGCCCGCTTCCTGCACGGCCGCCGCCGCACCGTCGCGATCACCCTGGCCATGACGGCCATCGGCGCGGTTTCGCTGCTGCTGTGCGTCCGGTGGACGGCGACCTCGGCGCCGCTCGCCTACTTCTCCACCGGCAGCCGGCTCTGGGAGTTCGCGGCCGGCGCCTGCGCGGCACTGCTCGGCGGCGCGCTGGCCGGCCGCACGCAGCGGCGCGGTACGGCCTGGTCGCTGCGACTGCTCGGCTGGGCCGGCGCCGCCGCCGTCCTCGCGTCGATCCTGCTCTACGACCGGAACACCCCCTTCCCCGGCACCGCCGCGCTGGTGCCCGTCCTCGGCGCCGCCGCCGTCCTGCTCGCCGGCCCCGCCCACCGCGCGCTCGGCGCCACCGACGCCGGACGCCTCCTCGACAACCGGCCGCTGCGCGCCGCCGGTCGCCTGTCGTACGCCTGGTACCTCTGGCACTGGCCGGTGCTGACCATCGCCCAGGCCCGCTACGGCGCCCTGCCCTGGACCACCCTGGCCGCCCTCGCCGCAGCCAGCGCGCTGCCCGCCTGGCTCACCATGCGGCTCGTCGAACAGCCGCTGCGGTACGGCAGCAGCCCGGCGCCGCGCCGGGGCCTCGCGGTCGGCGCCAGCGCCCTTGTCATCCCGCTGATCGCGGCCCTCACCCTCGGCGGCGGCACGGTCCGCGCCCTCGGCGGCACCGCCGATACCCCCTCCGCCGCCCCGGCCGGGGCCCCGACCGGCCCCAGCCTGCTCGCCCCCGGCGCGCGGGTGCTCGGTCTGACCCCCTCGCTGGCCCGCGCCCGGGAGGACTTCCCGCCCGGCAAGGGCTGCGAGATCCCGCTGAACGCCGACAGCAGCCCGCGCTGCCTGTTCGGCGCCGAGGACAGCCCCGACCGGATCGTGCTGCTCGGCGACTCGCACGCCGGCCAGTGGATATCCTCCGCACTCGCGATGGCCGAGCAGCGGCACTGGGCCCTGGAGGTCCTGGTCAAGCCCGGCTGCCCGCTCGCCACCCTCACCGTGCGCAACAACGTCCTCGGCCGCACCTTCGAGGAGTGCGACCGCTGGCGCGAGAACACCCTCACCCGGCTCACCTCCGGGCCCCGGCCGCGCCTCGTCCTGATGGCCGGCCTCAACCGCTACGGCAGCCAGGAGGAACGCACCCAGGGCTGGACCCGCACCCTGGACCGGCTCGCCGCCGTCGGCGCCCCGCTGGCCTACCTCGGCGACACCCCGATGCCCGGCAAGGACATCCCGACCTGCCTCGCCGCCTCCGACGGCCGCTCGGACGCCTGCTTCTTCCCGCGCGACACCGCCTTCGAGCCGGACCCGATGCTCGACGGCGGCCTCGCCGCCCGCTACGGCGTCCGCACCCTCGACCTGGGCCCGCTGCTGTGCCCCGGCAGCGGACCGGACTGCCCGGCGGTGCTGGAGGGCGTGGTGCTGTACCGCGACACCGGCCACATCACCGACACCCTGGCCCGCGTCCTGGCGCCGCGCCTGGACAAGGGAATCCTGGAGGCGGCCGGGTAGCGCCGCTCCGCCGCCTGGGGCGCCCCGCCGGATCGGTCCGGCGGGGCGCCCTCGTCGTGCGGGTGCGGGTGCGGGTGCGGGTGCGGGTGCGGCGGCCGCCGCAGGCGTTTTCTCAGCCGTAGACGCTGTGGCAGAGGCGGGCCTGCTCCGAGCCCGCGGGCCAGCGGCCGACGCGTTCGGCCCGGTCGCAGATGCCGCCCGGGCCGAGGGTGGGCAGCGCAGCGCCGGGAGCCGGAGCCGCCGGGGTGGCACCCGCGGGGGTGGTGCCGTGGGCCGACGGGGAGGGGTGCGCGGTGCGGCCGGGCTTCGGGTGCGCGGTCGCCGCGTGCTGGGCGTCGGCCGGCTCGTCCTCGTCCGGCGCGGCCGCCGCCGTGGCCGTGGCCCGGGCCGGCCCGGCGCCCTGCGGCGTGGGCGGCGGGAGCGGGGACGGCGCGGGCCTGGTGGGGAGCGGGGAGAACGCGGGCGGGTCCGGCGCCGCCGGGTCGGACGCGGAGGGGGAGGGGTGCGGCAGGGCCACCACGTCCAGCTCGTCTCCCGACCCCGGCCCGCACATCGCCAGGACGGCGGCGAGAACGGCGACGGTCCCGACGGTCGCGGCGGCCCACACCTTCCGCGACCGCCGCGACGCCGGTGCGGGCGGCCGAACGGGGGCCGGCGCGAACGCGGTGGGTACCGGGGGTGGCTGCCACGCGTCCTGCGGCCACTGCCACTGTCCTCCGGTGGGCTGCCCAGTCATCTTGTCGTCCTTTCAGCGCTGAACCCCCGCCGAATCCCCCGCCGTGCCTTTCCCGTGCTCAACGAGCGCGCCGACGCCGGGACATGACCCGGAAGAGGGGTCTAGAGGGGCGCCGATTGCCGCCGCGCCACATGCTGGGGGCATGGAGACGAACAGCACGTCCAAGCACCTGGTCGAGGTGGCGGACTTCCGGACCGACAGCCGCTACCGCCTGGTCCACTTCGAGGGCCACGGCTGGGAGCCGCTCGCCCCCGAGGAGTTCGAACCCCGGATCCACCAGCTCTTCCCGGACCTCGACCCGCGAGATCCGGTCCGCGTCCACTGGGCGGATCGCCCCTGGGAGTGGCCCCTCTGGCACCCCGGCGAGGCGTGAGCCGCGCTTTCGTTACGCTGTCCGGGTGAGCGTGGATCATTTCTGGCGCCGCCTGCCCGGCCAGCAGGTCGACACCTGCTCGCCGACGGAACTCGGCGAGCTCGTCCCCGACCGGCAGGACGTCCGCTACGACCAGCTGGCCTCCGCCGGGCTCCTCCTCGGCGTGCGGAGCACCGCCCGGCTGATGGAGCTCGCCCTCACCGAGAACGGCCTGCACCCCGACCCGGCCGCCCGCCTGCCCGTGTACGGCGGCGAGCGCCGCGAACCCGACGCCGCGCAGACCGATCCGCTGGTGCTGAGCCCCGCGCAGGTCGCGGCCGCCTTCACCTTCCTGCGCGACTCGGCGCTCGGCGAACTCGTGCGCCAGCAGGACACCGTGCTGGCCCGGACGGTCGCGCGCCTCGGGTACCCGACGCCGTGGTCCGAGACCTGGGCGTCCCGGGTGGTCGCCGACCTGCGGGAGCTGCGGGACTTCTTCGCCGACGCGGCGGCGGCCGGTGACGCGGTGGTCGTCCGGGACCGGAAGGCCTGATCGGGGTGGGCGAGTCGGATAGGACGGAAGGCTTGAACGGGCTTTCGAGCACCGCCGGTTACGGCGAGGCGGCGGAGGAACTCGCCGTCCAGTACGAGAGCGTGACCTTCGCCGAGGTCCACGCGGACCTGCTGGACAGCTACCCGCCCCCGCCCGCCGCCGTCCTCGACGTGGGCGCCGGCACCGGGCGGGACGCGGCCGCCCTCGCCGCCCTCGGCCATCCGGTGGTGGCCGTCGAGCCGACCGCCGAACTCCGTTCCTTCGCCGAGCGGTTGCACGCGGGCTCCGGCGTGCGCTGGGTCGCCGACGAGCTGCCCGAGCTGCCCGAGCTGAGCGCCGGCGCCGAACGCTTCGACCTCGTCCTGCTGACCGCCGTATGGATGCATCTCGCCCCCGCCGAGCGGCCGTTGGCGATGACCGCCCTCGGCCGGCTGCTCGCCCCGGGCGGGCGCCTCGCCCTGACCCTGCGCCACGGGCCCGTCCCGCCGGGCCGCCGGATGTTCGACGTCCCGCCCGAGGAGACCGTCGCGCTCGCCGCCGCCCGGGGCCTGCGACTGCTCCACCGCACCGAACGCGGCGACCTGCACGGCCGGTCCGGCGTCCGCTGGACGAGCCTGGCCTTCGGGTAGACCGCTCTCCCGGCGTCCGGCCCGCGCTCGCGCGGTGCGGGGGTCAGTTCACGTCCATCAGCCGGTGGGCGAGGACGTCGGGCGTGAGGAAACCTCGGGCGCGGGAGATTCGGGCACAAGGAATCGGAAGGGGCGGAGCCGCGCGCAGGTCGGCGGCGGCTCCGCCCCGTGAAGCCCTACGCGGTGCGGGTGGCCGGCTTGGCGCCGAGCAGGTGGCGGACGGCGTGCAGCGCGTGGTCCAGCGGCTCGCGGCTGCGCCGGACCGAGGCGAGCAGGACCGCGCCCTCCAGCAGTGCCAGCGCCTGCCCGGCCGCCGTCGCGGCCTCGGCCGGCTGGAAGCCCTCGGCCTGCAGCCGGTCGGCCAGCACGCGCTGCCAGCTCTCGTACACCTCCGCGCAGACGGCGCGCAGCGGCTCGTTGGTGCCGGCGACCTCCAGGGCGACGGTCGCGATCGGGCAGCCCTTGGTGTAGTCGGAGCCTGCCAGTCGCTCGGCGAAGACCTCGGTGAGCCGCTCGGTGAGCGCTCCACTGTCGGCGCCCTCGGTGGCCAGTGCGGCGAGCAGGTCCTCGACCTCCTGCCCGGCCTGGACGAGGGAGGCGGCGACCAGTTGGTCCTTGCCCTCGGGGAAGTGGAAGTAGAGCGAGCCGCGCGGTGCGCCCGTCGCGGCCACGATCTGGTTGAGACCGGTCCCGAAGTAGCCCTGTGCCTCGATCAGCGTCCGGGTGCCGGCGATCAGCCGGGCCCGGGTTTCCTCACCCTTGACTCCCATGCGGAAAACAATAGACCGGTCTGCATATTCCTGTCGACGGGCCTCAGCAGCGGGCCTCGGGCGGGAAGCCCGTCCAGCACAGCTCGTCGGGCAGGTGGCGCATGTCGTTGTGGAGCAGCACGTAGGAGGGGCGGCCGGGCGTGTAGCGGATGACGGTCAGCGCCGCGTTGCAGGAGTTGAGGCCGAGCCAGCGCCAGGCAGGGGAGCCGAGGGCGTGCCGGACCAACCAGCCGATCAGGAACGCGTGGGTGACGACCAGTTCGTGCCGGTCCTCGCCGCCCGCCACCGGACCGGTGAACCGCTGGACGGCCCGGCGCGCCAGCTCCGGGCCGCGGGCGCGCTCCTCCGCCGTGGACTGCGCGAGGAAGTCCAGCAGGTAGTCGGCGCTGCCGGCGGGCAGTTCGTGCCGCTCCGGGACGTACGGCACGTAGTCGCCGGCCTCCTCGCAGACCGCCGGGACCGCGCCGGCCGGCCGCCCGCCGCCCAACTGCTCGGCGATCAGCCGGGCGCTCTGCGCGGCCCGGGGCAGCGGCCCGTGGTGCACTGCGGCGATGGGGCGATCCGCCAGCCGCCGTCCGAGCAGGACGGCCTGTCGGTGTCCGTCGGCCGTGAGCCCGCTGCCGTCCGGCGCGGCCTCGCCGTGGCGGGTCAGGTAGAGGTAGCGGGTGGCGGACTCGGCCATGCTCCGGGACTCCTTCGTTCGTGTTGGCGCGCGTGCTCTCGTGCCCGCCGGTGATCCTGAGCTCGTCCCGGAGCGACGCCGCCGCGGCCCCGCCCGGTTCCGGCTCAGCCCGCGTGCGCCTCCTGGAGCAGCGCCAGCTCCTCCGGGGAGAGGCGCAGCGCCCCGGCGGCGATGTTGTCCTCCAGGTGCGCCAGGTCGCCGGTGCCGGGGATGGCCAGGACGTGCGGGCCCTGGTGGAGCGTCCAGGCGAGGCGGACCTGGGCCGGGCCGACCCCGCGCGCCTGCGCCACCGCTCGGACCTGGGCCGGTTCGGCGGCGCCCGTGCCGGACTCCCGCCCGGCTCCGGCGATCGCGTAGAACGGGACGAAGGCGATGCCCTGCTCGCCGCAGAGCCGCAGCACGGCGTCCTGTTCGGGCGAGGCGCCGATGCCGTACGGGTTCTGCACGCACACGACGGGAGCGACGGCCTGTGCCTCGGCGAGCTGGTGCGGGTGGATGTTGGAGAGGCCGAGGTGGCGGATCAGCCCGGCCTGCCGCAACTCGGCGAGGGCGCCGAAGCGTTCGGCGACCGAGTCGGTGCCGCTGATCCGAAGGTTCACCAGGTCGAGGTGGTCGCGGCCGAGTTGGCGCAGGTTCTCCTCGACCTGGCCGCGCAGCCGCTCCGGGGTGCGGGCGTGCTCCACCCACTCGCCGTCGAGCCCACGGCCCGGGCCGACCTTGGTGGCGATCACCAGGTCGTCGGCGTACGGCGCGAGCGCCCGGTTGATCAGCTCGTTGGCGGAGCGCAGCGGGGAGAAGTAGAAGGCGGCGGTGTCGAGGTGGTTGACGCCCAGCTCGACGGCGCGCCGCAGCACCCGGACGGCCTGCTCGCGGTCGCGCGGCACGGCGTCGGGGACGAGCGCCCGACCGGTCTGCGGCAGGCGCATCGTCCCGAAGCCGATCCGGTGGACGGTGCGGTCGCCGAGCGTCCAACTGCCGGAGGCGGCAGCGGTGACGGGGGCGGCGGCAGGGACGGAGACGGGGGTGGTGTCAGAGGCCATGCCGTCATGATCGCCACTGCACCGCCCCGACCGCCAGCGATTCGGGAATGGACGGATCCTCGCAGAATCCGCAGGGGCGGAGGTGACGGCGGAGCGGTCCGGACTGTGACAACCGTCATGCCGTTTCCATGATCACCCGCCCTGGTGGGGGCCCCGCCCGGCCGGAATGATGGGCGCGTCGACGGGCGGAAGCGTCCGAGGTCGGGTGAACGGGGGGTCGGCGATGTCGCCGCACGAGATCGGGTTGTACGCGAGCGCCGCCGTGGTGGTGAGCGTGGGACTGCGAGCGCTGGTGCTGGCCGGCGCCGCCGCCGGCCAGGGAGCAGGAGCTCCGGCAGGCGCCGGGCCGGGCGAGGTGCTCGCCGTGGTCCGGGCCGCCCTGGCGCGGCGGCCCCGGGCCACCCTCGCACTGTTCGCGCTGATGGCGGTGATGGCCGTGCTCCAGTACGCCGTGCCCACCCTGGTCGACGATCTGATGCGGCAGCCGGGAGCGCTGTCCGACGGGCAGTGGTGGCGGGCCGGGACGGCCCTGCTGGTGCAGTCCTCCGGGATCGCGCAGATCGCGATGAACCTGCCGGCCCTGCTCGTGGTCGGCGCCGTCGCCGAGTCGGTCCTCGGTTGGTGGCGGACCCTGGCCGTCTTCCTCGCCAGCGGCGTCCTCGCCCACGTGGTGAGCCTGGCGGGCTGGTCGCCGCGCGGCGGCGGCGACTCCGTGGCCGTCTGCGGCCTGCTCGGCGCCCTGGCCGTCATCTGCCTGCTGCGCGGGAGCGCCCTGGGCCTCACCTTCAAGGGCACCTGGTACCTGCTGCTCATCCCCGCGGCCGGTCTGTTCCTGTGCGTGCTGCGGAACAACCACGGCGCCGGGCTGGTGGCGGGCTGCCTGCTCGGTCTGGCGCTCGCCACCGGGACGAGGGCCAGGCCGACCGGCCGGCCCGCCGTGGCGTGACCGGGGGCCGGTTCGCCCCCGGGGCCGATCCCGCAGGCCCGCGGCTCGGACCGGGCCTGGCGCGCCGGGCGCCGACCGGCGTCTGGGAGAGTGCGGGCATGACACTTCGGACCCTTCGCTGCGCCGTCCTCGACGACTTCCAGGGCGTCGCCACCAGCATCGTCGACTGGTCCCCGGTCTCCGACCGGGTGGCGGTGACCGCCTTCTCCGAGCACTTCGGGTCGGAGGACGAACTCGCCGCCGCGCTGGCCGACTTCGACTTCGTCGTGACCCTGCGCGAGCGGGTGCCGTTCCCGGCCTCGCTGTTCGCCCGGCTGCCGAGGCTCAGGCTGCTGGTCGCCTCGGGCATGCGGAACTCGGTGATCGACCACGCGGCCGCCGAGGCGCACGGCGTGACGGTCTGTGGGACGGCCAGTTCCTCCACCCCGCCGGTCGAGCTCACCTGGGCGCTGCTGCTCGGCCTGGCCCGCGGCATCGTGCCGGAGAGCAGGGCGCTGCGCGAGGGCGGTCCCTGGCAGAGCACCGTCGGCGCCGACCTGCACGGGCGGGTGCTCGGCCTGTTGGGCCTGGGGAAGATCGGCGGCCTGGTCGCCCGGGTCGGACTGGCCTTCGGCATGGACGTGCTGGCCTGGAGCCAGAACCTCACGGACGGGCGGGCCGCCGAGGTCGGCGTGCGCCGGGCCGCGGACAAGGAGGAGCTGTTGAGCGGCGCCGACTTCGTCTCGATCCACCTCGCCCTGGGCGAGCGCACCCGGGGACTGCTCGGCGAGGCCGAACTCGCGCTGATGAAGCCCGGGGCGTACCTGGTGAACACCTCCCGGGCGGCGATCGTCGACCAGGACGCGCTGCTGGCCGCGCTCACCGGGGGCCGGATCGCGGGCGCCGCCGTGGACGTCTTCGACGTCGAGCCGCTGCCCGCCGACCACCCGCTGCGCACCGCGCCCAGGCTGCTGGCCACCCCGCATCTGGGGTACGTGTCGCGCGACAACTACCGCCGCTACTACGGCGAGGCGGTCGAGGACATCGCGGCCTACCTCGCCGGCGAGCCGATCCGCCGCCTGGGCTGACCCGCCGCCTGGGCTGACCCGCCGCCTGGGCCGACGCCGGTCCGTCGTGCGGGGCCGCCGCACCGGACGGGGTCGGTCCGTCGTACAGGGCCGATCCGCCGAGCGGGGCCGCCGCGCCGAACGGGCCGACCGGCGCGGCGGCCACTCGTTCACGGCACCATCCAGCCGAGGACCGGGGTGGACTGGAGCCAGGCGAGGAGGCAGAGGACGGCCAGGACGGCCAGGCTCCAGCCGATGATCTTGCGCAGGACCTCCCCCTCCCGCCCGTACGTCCCGACCGCGCTCGCGGCGATGACCAGGTTCTGCATCGCGACGGCCTTGCCCTGGACGCCGCCGGTGCTGGTGGTCGCGGCGGCCAGGAGGGGCGAGAGCCCGATGTGCTGGGCGGCGGAGACCTGCATCGCACCGAAGAGCGCGTTGGAGGAGGTGTCGGATCCGGTGAGGGCCACGCCGAACCAGCCGGTGAAGCCGGAGAACAGGGCGAAGGCACCGCCGAGGCCCGCCAGCCAGGTGCCGATGGAGACGGCCATTCCGGAGAGGTTCATCAGGTAGGAGAGGGCGAGGACGCAGGCGATGGTCAGGGCCGCCCAGCGGATCTGGTGCAGCGCGTCCAGGTAGCAGCGCAGTGCCCGCCGTACCGGCACCCGCAGGATGAGCGCGGTCAGGACGCCGGTGGCGAGGAGCAGGGTCCCGGCCGCGCCGAGCCAGCCGAAGTCGAAGGTGGTGACCGCCACGGGTCGGCCGCTCGCGCTGGTCACGTGGAGGCCGGGCCAGGGGAAGGAGACGTCCTGGTCCTTCACGAAGCGGGCGAGGGGCCCGCCGTAGGACACCAGGGTGAACAGCGCCGTGATGATCGCGTACGGGAGGAAGGCCAGCACGGTGTCCCGCCGGGGGACGCGCGTCGCGCGGGGTTCCGCTTCGGTGGCGTGGCCGTGTCGCCGCGCCCGGACCTTGAGCAGCACGATGACCGAGGCGAGCGAGGTGAGTGAGGCCACCAGGTCGGTGAGCTGGTAGGTGAGGTAGTTCGAGCAGAGGAACTGGCCGACGGCGAAGCCGGTTCCGGCGGCCAGGGCCACCGGCCACACCTCCCGGAGCCCTCGGCGTCCGTCGAGGAGGAGCAGCAGGACGAACGGCACCAGGGCCGCGATGACGGCGGACTGGCGGCCGACCATGGCGCCGAGGTCGGCGCCGGGGAGGGAGGTGACCTTGGCCAGGGTCTGGATCGGGTTGCCCACCGAGCCGAAGGCCGCCGGTGCCGTGTTGGCGAAGGCCGCGACGGCGGCGGCCTTCAGGGGCTCCAGCCCCAGGCCGAGCAGGATGAGCGAGGTGACCGCGATGGGGGTGCCGAATCCCGAGAGGGACTCGATCATCGACCCGAAGCAGAAGGCGATGAGCACGGCCTGGATCCGGACGTCGCCGGAGAGGGACGAGAAGGTCCTTCCGATGACGTCGAAGTGGCCGGAGGCGCGTTGGAGGCGGTTGATCCACACCGCGCCGAGGATGATCCACACGATCGGGAACAGCCCGAAGGCGGCTCCCTCCAGTGCGCCGTCGGCGGCCTGGCCGAGCGGCATGCCGTAGCCGGCGGTGGCGATCAGGAAGGCGGTGGCGAGCCCGGCGAGGGCAGCCCAGTGCGACTTCAGGCGTACCAGGCCGAGCAGGGCCAGGAGGACGAGGAGGGGGGTCGCCGCGAGCAGGGCGGCGAGAGCGGGGTGTCCGAGCGGGTCGGGGACTTGGCGATACACGGGTGGGTCTCGCTTTCTCCAGTCGGCGATGACCGCGACGGCGAGAACGCTCGATCCACCCGAGTACGGACGATCGGCGCACGCACGTTTTCGCATCATGGAACCCGAGTTCCATCAGGCGCCAAGCATGGGATGCGCCGATACCGCCGTCAAGGGGTCGGGGGGCGGGCTCCGGATCGGGAGCGCCGGCCCTGACGTACCGTCAAGAAGGCTGTGGGCGGAATGAGTTCGCCGTCATCCGCGCGCTCCGAGCGCGACGCCGAGCCGCTTCGCCGCCGCGCTGACCAGGGCTCCGTGCTCCGTTTGCGACGCGTCGGTGGCCCGGCTGGCGGGGACGTTGACGCTGATGCTCGCGACCGGCAGCCCGAGGCCCCCGATGACCGCCGAGGCGACCGCCGAGACGTCGGAACGCCACTCGCCGCTGTTGGTCGCGTAGCCCCGGCGCCGGATCTCCGCCAACTCGTCCAGCAGCCGCCGCGGTTCGACGATCGTCGTGTCGGTGTAGCGGGCCAGCCCCTCGGCGAGGTAGCTCTCCAGGGCCTCGGCCGGGCTCGCGGCGAGCACCGCCTTGCCGTTCGCGGAGGCGTGGGCGGGCAGGTCCTGCCCGAGCGGAAGGACGATCCGCACCGGCTGGCTGGTCTCCAGTCGCTCCACCAGGATCACCCGACCGCCCTCCGGCACGGCCAGGTGCACCGTTTCGCCGGTCTGCCGGCGCAGTTCCTCCATCACCGGCACGGCGGCGTCGCGCAGGCCCAGTTCACCGGTGGCCTGCCGGCCGACCTGGAGCGCCTTGGCGGTGACCAGCCACCGGGTGGGCGCCCCGCCGGCCTGGCGCAGCCACCCCGCCGTGTGCAGGGTGAGCAGCGCCCGCTGCACGGAGCTCTTCGGCAGGTCCATGGCCCGCGCCAGCTCCGCGACACCGATCGGCTGGCGCGCGGCGACCTCCTCCAGTACCCGCAGTGCGTTGAGCACGTTCTGCATCCTTGACCCCCTTCGAAGGTGGCGTCTACGCTCCGCTATGCCGCTCCACGATACGACGTGCCGTCACACGGCACAACCCTTAAGGGGGTTCGACGCGTATGTCCTTCCGTACCGGCCGCCACTTCCTCCAGATCCCGGGCCCCACCAACGTCCCCGACCCCGTGTTGCAGGCGATGGCGGCTCCCACGACCGACCACCGAGGGCCCGAGTTCGCGGCACTGACGCACCGTCTGCTCACGTCGATCGGGCCGGTGTTCGGCACCTCGGGCCCGGTCGTGATCTACCCCGCCTCCGGGACCGGCGCCTGGGAGGCCGCGCTGGTCAACACCCTCAGCTCCGGCGACCGGGTGCTCTGCTTCGAGACCGGGCAGTTCGCCACGCTCTGGCAGGAGATGGCCCAGGCCCTCGGCCTGCGGGTGGACCTGGTCCCCGGCGACTGGCGCCACGGCGCCGATCCCGAGGTGCTCGCGCGGCGACTCGCCGAGGACACCGACCGGACGATCAAGGCGGTGTGCGTCGTCCACAACGAGACCTCCACCGGAGTGACCAGCCGGATCGCGGAACTGCGCCGGGCCCTGGACGAGGCGGGCCACCCGGCGCTGCTGCTGGTCGACGCGGTGTCCTCGCTCGGCTGCCTCGACTACCGCCACGACGAGTGGGGCGTGGACGTCACGGTGTCCGGCTCGCAGAAGGGCCTGATGCTGCCGCCCGGGCTGGGGTTCAACGCCGTCAGTCGCAAGGCGCTGGTCGCCTCGCGCACCGCCGGCCTGCCCAGGTCGTTCTGGAGCTGGGCGCCGGTCATCGAGGCGAACAGGAGCGGCTCCTTCCCCTACACCCCCGCCATCAACCTGCTCTACGGCCTGGACGCGGCCCTGCGGATCCTCGACGCCGAGGGGCACGCCAACGTCCACGCCCGGCACGCCCGGCACGCCGCCGCCACCCGGGCCGCCGTCCGCGGCTGGGGCCTGGAGGTCCTGTGCGCGGACGAACGCGAGTACTCCGGCTCGCTCACCGCCGTCCTGCTGCCCGAGGGCCACGACGCGGACCGGTTGCGCGAACTCGTCCTGGAGCGCTACGACATGTCGCTCGGCGCCGGTCTGGGCAGGCTCGCCGGCCGGGTCTTCCGGATCGGCCACCTCGGCCACCTCAACGACCTGACCCTCATCGGCACCCTCGCCGGGGTGCAGCTGGGCCTGGAGCTCGCCGGGGTGCCGATCGACCCGGCCGGCCTCGGCGCGGCGCTCGACGTGCTCCGCCGACCGTGAACGCCTCGGCACCACCGGACAGAGGAGCCAACCGGACATGACAGCGAGCAGTTCCGACGCCTCGACGGCCGGCCGCGGCCCCGAGCGCGCCGCCCGACCCGAGAACGGCAGCCGCGACGGCGACACCCGCGCACTGGCGCAGCGGCTCCGCCGCGACCTCGACGGCGAGGTCCGCTTCGACGACTACACCCGGCACCTGTACTCCCGGGACGCGAGCATGTACGCGATCACCCCGGTCGGCGTGGTCCTGCCCCGGCACGCCGACGACGTCCAGGCCGCGGTCGCCGCGGCGGCCGAACACGGTGTACCGCTGGTGCCACGCGGCGCGGGCACCAGCCTCGCGGGGCAGACCGTGGGCCCCGGGCTCGTCCTGGACCTCTCCCGCCATCTGAACCGCATCCTGGAACTGGACCCCGAGGCCCGTACCGCCCTGGTGGAACCCGGTGTCGTCCAGGCCCAACTGAACCGCGCGGCAGCGCCGTCGGGCCTGGTGTTCGGCCCCGACACCTCCACCGCCAACCGGGCCACCATCGGCGGCATGATCGGCAACAACTCGGGCGGTAGCGGATCGCTGCGCCACGGGATGACCATCGACCACGTCCGGGAGCTCGACGTCGTGCTCTCCGACGCCAGCCGGGCCCACCTCGCCCCGGTCGACGCGGCGGAGCACCGCCGCCGGGCCGCCCTGCCGACCCTCGAAGGCGCCGTCTACCGCGAACTCCCGCGGATCGTCCGGGCCAACGCCCGGGCCATCGCCGAGGGCACGCCGGAGTTCTGGCGCCGCTCCGGCGGGTACCGCCTGGAACGGCTCGTCCGCGAGGGCGCCGAGGGCGCCGAGGGCGCCCCCTTCGACCTCGCCAAGTTCGTCGTCGGCTCGGAGGGCACCCTGGTCATCGCCACCAGGGCCCTGGTCGACCTGGTGCCCAGGCCCGCGCACACGGTCATCGCCGTCGGCCACTTCACCTCCGTCGCCGGGGCCGTCGACGCGACCGAGGACGCCCTCGCCTGCGAACCCGCCGCGGTGGAGCTGATGGACCGGACGATCCTCGAACTCTCCCGGCGGAAGATCGAGTACGCCCCGCTCGGCGGCATCCTGGCGGGCGATCCCGGGGCGCTGCTGTTCGTCAGCTTCAGCGGGGACGACGAGGGCGAACTGCGCGGCCGGCTCCAGCGGCTCACCGCCCGGTGGGCCCGGCACGGCCACGGCTACCACACCCTGCACGCGGTGACCGCGAAGCAGCAGGAGGCCCTGCTCAAGGTCCGCGCGGCCGGCCTCGGCCTGCTGATGGCCGCCGGCCAGGGCACCCGCCGCCCGCTCGCCTTCGTCGAGGACACCGCCGTCGACCCGGTCCACCTCGCCGACTACACCCGCCGCTTCCAGGAGGTGCTGGACCGGCACGGCCTGGCGGCCGGCTTCTACGGGCACTGCTCGGTCGGCTGCCTGCACATCCGCCCCTTCGTGGACCTGACCGATCCCGCCCAGGTGACGACCATGCGGGCGGTCGCGGAGGAGATCCGGGACCTGGTCACCGAGTACGGCGGCGTCAACTCCAGCGAGCACGGCGACGGCCTGGCCCGCAGCGAGTTCAACCCGCTGCTCTTCGGGCGGGACCTCTACGAGGCGATGCGCGGTACGAAGCGGCTCTTCGACCCCCGGAACCTCTTCAATCCCGGCAAGATCGTCGACGCCCCCGCCATGACGGACCACCTGCGGGACCCGGCCCTGCCGCCCGCGCCCGAACTGCGCACCCGGCTCTCCTTCGAGGTGCTCGGCGGCATGCGCGGGGCGGCCGACCGGTGCATGAACATCGGGCTGTGCCGCAAGAGCGCCACCGGCACGATGTGCCCCTCCTACATGGCCACCCGGGAGGAGGAGCACTCCACCCGCGGCCGCGCCAACGCCTTGGTGAAGGCGCTCTCCGAGCCGGACCCCCGGCAGGCGCTGGGAGACGAGCGTCTGCACGGGATCCTCGACCTCTGCCTGATGTGCAAGGCGTGCAAGAGCGAGTGCCCGCTCGGCGTCGACATGGCCACGCTCAAGGCCGAGACCCTCTCCCACCACCACGACCTGCACGGGGTGCCGCTCAGATCCCGGGTGTTCGGCGCCATCCGTCTGCTCAACCGGCTCGGCTCGGCCACCGCGCCGCTCTCCAACCTCCCGGGGCGCAGCCGGCTCGTCCGCCGACTGCTGGAACGGAGGCTGGGCATCACCGCCGCCAGGCCGCTGCCGGCCTTCGCGCGGAACGACCTGCTGCGGTGGTTCCGGCAGCACGAGGGTGCGGCCCCGTCGGCCCCCCTCGGCGAGGTGACCTTCCTGGCCGATTCCTTCACCACCTACACCGAGCCGGCCATCGGCCGCGCCGCCGTCGAACTGCTGGAACTGGCCGGCTGGCGGGTCCGGTTGGCGGGGCAGGGCTGCTGCGGTCGCGCGAGCCTGTCCAAGGGACTGCTGGACGACGCCAAGCGGCAGTCGGCCGACTTCGCCCGTGCCATCGCCGCGACGGCCGCCCCGGACTCACCGGTCACCGGCTGCGAGCCGTCCTGTCTGATGACGCTGCGGGACGAACACCTGGCCCTGCACCCGGACGACCCGGTGGTCAAGGACCTCGCGGGCCGGGTCCGGCAGGTGGAGGAACTGCTCACCGAGGCGATCGACGCCGGACGCCTCCGGCTGAGCCCCGAGGCCTGGCCGGCCGGTCGCCGACTGCTCTACCACGGCCACTGCCACCAGAAGGCCGAGGTCGGTACGGCCGCCACCGTCGCCCTGCTCAACCGGATCCCCGGCGTCGAGGTGGTCGAACTGGACGCCGGCTGCTGCGGGATGGCGGGTTCCTTCGGCTTCGAGAGCGAGCACTACGAGGTGTCCATGACCGTGGGGAACGACCGGCTCTTCCCCGCCGTCAGCGCCGAGCCCGAGGACACCGTGATCGTGGCCACCGGCGCGTCCTGTCGCCAGCAGATCCTCCACGGGACGGAGCGCCACGCCTGGCACCCCGTCCAGCTCGTCCGCGAGGCCCTGCTGACCGGCACCGCGTCCGCCCCGCCCGGCTGAGCGGGGTCGGGGGCGCGGCGGACCGGGTCACCCGGGCCCGCCGCGCCGGACCGTGCGCGTCAGTTGACGTTGACGCCGCTCCAGGCCGCGGCGACGGCCTTGTACTCGGTGCTGTTGAGGCCGTACAGGTCCTTGGCCGCGCTCAGGGAGGCGGTGCGGGCACCCTTGTAGGTGGTGGTGGAGGTCATGTAGACGGTCAGCGCGCGGTACCAGATCTTGGCGACCTTCTGGTTGCCGATGCCGGCCACCGTGGAGTTGTTGCAGGTGGGGCTGTTGTAGGTGTAGCCGTTGATGGTCTTGCTGCCGCTGCCCTCGCTGGCCAGGTAGAACCAGTGGTTGCCGACGCCCGAGGAGTTGTGCACGTCGAGCTTGCCGACCGAGCTGCTCCAGCAGTCCGCCGACCGGCCGTCGAGCGAGGGCTTGTCGAAGCGGCGCAGCCACGGCGGGGTGGACTGGTCGCTGAACAGGTAGTCGGGCGTGTCCACCTTGTTGTTGGCGTACCACTCCACCATGGTGCCGAAGATGTCGCTGGTGGACTCGTTGAGGCCGCCGGACTCGCCGCTGTAGCGCAGGTTGGCGGTGGCGCTGGTGACGCCGTGGGTCATCTCGTGGCCCATGGTGTCGAGGTCGACCTGCTCGGGGTCGGTGCTGCCGTCGCCGTCGCCGGTCATCATGCAGAAGCAGCTGTCGGACCACTGGGCGTTGTCCCAGTTGGTGCCGACGTGGACGAAGACGGTGGCGCCCTTGCCGTCGTTCTTGATGCCGTTCCGGCCGAAGGTGTTCTTGTAGTAGTCGTACGTCCAGGCGGTGTTGGCGTGGGCGTCGACGGCGGCGGTGGAGCGGTCGGTGGAGAACTTCTTCCCGTCGCCCCAGACGTTGGTGGCGCTGGTGAACGCGGTGCCGGAGCCGGCCTTGAGCGCGCTCGCCGAGACGTTGTTGGCGTCCTTGGTGACGTGGCCGCGGACCGAGTCCTTGAGGGTGTAGCCGCCGCCGCTCTGGGCGGTGGTGTCGATCGTGATGTCGCCGGTGTACTCGGAGTGGCCGGTGCCGGAGGCCTGGTGCTCGGCGTCGTAGGTCTCGATCTGCTCGCCGGTGGTGGCGTCGGTGACGATCACCTTGCCGGCCGGCTGGCCGTGGTCGCCGGTGCCCTCGACGGTGGTGCGCCAGGCGAGCCGGGGCGTGCCGTCGGCGGCCCAGACGACCAGTTCGGGCGTGCTGGTGGCGTCCTGGACGCCGGGTGCGGCCGCGAGCGCGTCGGCGGCGCCGGCCTGCGCGGGCACCTTCGGGACGGTGGACCTGACGGCGGCGTCGTGGGCGGCCGCGCGGGAGGAGTCCTTGAGCCGTCCGCGGGCGTCCTGGTGGACGACCAGGTCACCGCCGACGACCGGCAGGCCCTGGTAGGTGCGGTCGAAGCGGACGTGCTGGGTGCCGTCGGCGTCGAGGACGACGTCCTTGACCACGAGGTCCTGGCCGGCGCCGAAGCCGAACACCCCCGCGTTGTGGGTGACGTTGGCGCGGGCCTGGGATATCGCGGCCTCCCTCGTGCCGGTGGCGGCGGTGGCCGTGCCGGTGGGGACGGCGACGGCGACGAGGGCGGCGACGACCGCGATGGCTCCGGCCGCGAGGGGGCGGCGGGAGGAGGAGGTGGGGCTCACTCTGACTCCAGTCGGGGTAGCTGCAGGGAAAAGAGCTGCGACCGACATTGACGGCGATCAGTCAGATGGAGCTAGAGGAATGGTCATATCTTTGCCAAGTTGTGTCCTGTTCAAATCAAAAGTGAGCAGAAATCAACACCCTTGCCGCATATGGCCGATCGCGTTCCGACGCCTGACGCATGACCTGGCGAAGCCCTAGGCTCGCCCCCATGGACGGATGGGTGGCGGCCTGGACCGGCGGCCGGGCGGCGGTCCACGTGGGCAACGTCGCGGACTTCAACGAGCAGTTCTTCGCCCCGGGCATGGACGCCGCCCAGCGCGCCCGACGGCTGCGGCAGGCACACCACTACGCCTGCCAGGCCGCCTGCTACAGCCCCGAACCCGCGCTGCTGGTGCTGCCCGCCGAGGTCGGCCCGGAGTGGACCGACTGGCTGGCCCGGGAGCTGGAGTGGGGCCCGGTCGAGGTGCACGGCGGCGTCGCGCCCGAGCGGGCGGTCGCCCGGGCGCTCGCCGAACGGCCGGCCCTGGCCGCACGGATCGCCGCCCTCGGCCGGCCGGTGGTCGCCTGGGGCCGCACCGCCGCCCAGGGCGAGGGACCCGAACTGGCCGCGGTGCACCGCTACGAGTCCAAGGCGGCGGCCCACGACCTGTTCGCCGAACTCGCCCCCGACCACCCGGGCATCGTCGTCCCCCGGCAGGAACGCCCGGTCGGCCGGGGCCGGGCGGCCCGCCGGCTGACCGCCCGCGCCGCCCGGGGGCTGACCACCGTGCTGAAGAGCCCGCACGGCGTCGGCGGCTACGGCACCGTCGTGGTGGAGCCGGCCGACCTGTTCACCGCCGGCGGCGGCCGGGCCCTGCTGCGGCGCCTGGTCCGCTCCGAACTCCTGCCCGCCCAGGGCGGCCTGCTGCTGGAGGAGCACATCGACCCGGGCCCGGCCGCCCGGCTGCGCGACCTCACCTACGACGCGCTGGTCGGCCCGGACGGAGCCGTCCACCCGGTGGGAGCCGGCGACATGCACGTCGCCGGCACCCGCTACCAGGGCGTCACCGTCGGCCCCGACGCGGTGCCCCGGGGCGCGGCCGGGACGGCCCGCCGGTTCGCCCTCGCGGTGGGGGAGCGGCTGGCCGCCGAGGGCTACCGCGGCTGGTACGACGTGGACTTCGTCACCGACCGGCAGCGCCGGCTCGCCCCCACCGAGATCAACCTGCGGCTCACCGGCCCGGCCGTGGCCTTCATGCTGCGGGCCCGCCTCGACCAGGTGCGGGGCCCGGGCCACCTCGTCCGCACCCTGGACGCGATGCCGCTCGGCGCCCGGCTCTCCCCGGGCGCGCTGCACGACCACCTCGACCGGCTGCGGCCGCGCTGCGCCCGGCTCGACGTCACCCTCCTGCCGTTGATCCCGACGGCGTGCCACGACCCGGAGCCCGTCGTCGGTCTCGCCCTCGCCGGGCCGAGCGCCGAGGCGCTGGACGCCGCGCAGGCGCTGCTCGCGGCCGCGCACCACGGGCTGGCCGGGATGTTCGAGGCACTGCGCTGACCGATCGTCAGGGGGGCCGTCGACGCAGGCCGTCACCGCCGCGCGGTCGGCCGCCGGATCAGGAAGACCAGCACCACCAGCGCGGCCGCCATCAGCGGCACGTTGAAGGTGAACACCATCGCCGTCTCGCGCGGCCAGTCGGTGGCGTCGGTGAGCCGGTACAGGTTGTCCTGCGGCCACCAGGAGGCCAGCAGCCACACCACCGAGAAGTAGGTGAGCAGGGACAGCCCGAACGACCGCCCCTGCCGCAGCACCGCCGGGAAGCCGAAGAAGAGGAAGGCCACCCCGGCGCCGAAGGCGAGGTTCTCGCACAGGTAGAGCAGCTCGAACCAGAAGTGGTACGCGTCGGGCACCGCCCCGAGCCGCGTCGCGCCGGGGAAGAAGACGTCGGTGCCGACCCAGGCCATGAGCGAGAAGAACACCACGCAGCCGAGCGCCAGGCAGCCCGGCAGGTTCGACGTGCCGCTGCGCCCGCCCCCGGCCTTGCCGCCGCCGCCCTTCCCCGCCCGCGACCCCGCCTTCACCGATCCGGCGGCGGTGTGCTCCGGCGGGGCGGGCAGCGGCAGCGCGGCGCGGTCCAGCTTGCCGGCCCGGGTGCGCGGCAGCTCCGGCACCGGGACGACGGCCTCGGGCGCGCCGCCGGCGGGCAGCCGGGCCGCCAGGTACTGGGAGAGCGACCAGCCGTCCGCCCCGTCCGCGTCCGGCGCGGTCACCGCGTACCCGACCAGGCTGCGCCGGCCCGGCCGCAGCTCCAGCTCCACCACGGCCGCCTCCCGGACCGCCGGGTGGGCGCGCAGCCGGCCCTCCGCCCGGGCCGTCGCCGCGACCCGGGAGACCACCGCGGCCTCGCGGGCGAAGGGGACCGGCCCGACCACGTGCGCGGCCCGGCCGAGGAACTCCAGGACGCCGTCGTCCCGGAGCCGGCCGATGTCCCCGGTCAGCAGCACCCGGCCGTCCGGATCGAAGGCCGCCCGGACGAACCGGTGGCGGGTGTCGTCGTCCCGGTGGAGGTAGCCCCGGCCGAGGCCGCCGCCCGCGATCGCGATCTCGCCGGCCCGCCCCGGCGGCGCCGGGGTGCCGTCCGGGCCGACCACGTAGACCCGGGTGCCGGGGAACGGCCGGCCGATCAGGGAGACCCGCTCGCCGTCCTCGGTGGCCGCCGTGCCCTGCGCGTCGAAGTAGGTGCTGTCCACGCCGGCCTCGGCGAGGCCGTACACGTTGAGCACCCTGGTCCCGTCGCCGAGCATCCGCTGTAGGCCCAACTGCTCGTCCAGGTACCACTTCTCGGCGCCGACGGTGAGCAGCCGCACGCCGGGCAGCGGCGCGCCGGCCCGGGGGCCGTCGGCCAGCGGCGTACCGGCCAGGGGTTCGCCTGCGCGCGGCTCGCCCGTCCGCGGCTCGCCGCTCCGGGCGAGGTGGGCGGCCAGCCGGCGCGCGAGGCGGGCGTTCAGCTCCAGGACGGTGATCCCTTCGGCGGCCACCAGGGCGGGCAGGCCGGCGAGGTCGGCGGTGCGGTCCAGGGTGAGGTTGCGCGGGGCGACCACCAGGGTGGCGCCGGAGCCCAGCGCGCGGACCCAGTCGGCGGTGAAGACGTCGAACTCCAGGCTCGACGTCTGCAGGATCCGGTCCGCCGGGGACAGCCCGTACACCTCGCGCCAACCCCGGTACGCGGACAGCAGGTTGCGGTGCTCGACCAGGGCCCCGGTGGGCAGACCGGTGGAGCCCGAGGTGTAGAGGACGCAGGCGAGGTCCGCCGGGCTGGTGGGCGCCCCCGGCGGGCCGGACGGCGCTTCGGCGAGGTCGGCCGTGTCCAGGCAGACGATCTTCGCCGGGCCCGCGTCGGTGAGCCGCACCCGGTGGTTCTCCTCGGTCACCACCAGGTCCGGGGCGGCGTCGGCCAGGACGTGCCGCAGCAGCGCGTCCGGCGCGCTCGGCTCCAGCGGCACGTAGGCGGCGCCCGCCTTCAGCACCGCGAGCAGCGCGACGTACACCTGCGTGCCGCGACCCAGGGCCACCGCCGCCCGGCCGCCCGGGGCCAGGCCGTGCGCCGCCAGGTGGCGGGCCAGGGCCGCGGCCCGCGCGTCCAGTTCCCCGTACGTCAGCTCGGCATCGCCGCAGCGGACGGCCACCGCCTGCGGTGCCTGCCCGGCCCGCAGTTCGACCAGCCCGTGCAGCGTGTCGGCCGCCCGGTCCTCGGCCGCTTCCCCGTCGGTCGGCATCGGCGCTCCCCTCGTTCCCTCCGAATGCCCAGATCATCCTCCCAACTCCCGCGGCGTGACAGGGTTCTGGAGCGTCCACTCCTCGGACGGTCCGGCCCCGCGCGCGGCGACGGTTGTACTCTGCACGCAGACGGTCGGCGCCGGCCCGTCCGGTACGGCGCCTCGCCCGCGCCCTGTCCGGCGCCGCACCTCGGAGGTCCGCCCCCATGAGCTCGTCCGTCCCGTCCTTCGACGGCCCGCTGCTGCGCACCCAGGACGTGGACGTCGTACGCGACGGCCGCCACCTGCTGCGCGGGATCACCCTCGCCATCGAGCCGGGCGAGCACTGGGCGCTGCTCGGCCCCAACGGCGCCGGGAAGTCGACCCTGCTCGCCCTGCTCGGCGCGGTCTCCCACCCCACCCGGGGCGAGGTGGACGTGCTCGGCCGCCGGCTCGGCCGGGTGGACATCCGCGAGCTGCGCGCCCACCTCGGGCACGTCAACCCCCGGCACCCGCTGCGCTCGCCGCTGAGCGTGCGCGAGGTGGTGCTCACCGGGCACACCAACAGCATCGAGCCGGAGTTGCACCGCAAGCCCGGCCCCGAGGTGCTGGAGCGGGCCGAGCAGCTGATCGAGACGCTCGGCATGGGCGCGATCGCCGAGTCGGCGTGGACCACCCTGTCCCAGGGCGAGCGCGGCCGGGCCCTGATCGCCCGCGCGCTGATGCCGAGCCCCCGCCTGCTGCTGCTCGACGAGCCCGCCACCGGGCTGGACCTGACCGCCCGCGAGCTGCTGCTGGACAGCCTGGACCTGCTGCGCCACCAGCACCCGGAGCTGGCCAGCGTGCTGGTCACCCACCACCTGGAGGAGCTGCCGGAGAGCACCACCCACGCCCTGCTGCTGCGGGACGGGGAGTGCGTGGCGGCCGGGCCGGTGGACGAGGTGATGACCACCGAGCTGATCAGCGTGACCTTCGGCCACCCGATCCGGATCAGCCGGCACGAGGGTCGGTGGACGGCCCGGGCGGCCGCGCGGCGTACGCCGGGGCGCTGACGGGTCCCGGTCGGGGCGTGTGCAGGGGGGCGGGCTGGGCGGTCGGCCCGCTTCCGAGGGGGGGCGGGTATGGACGTAAAAAAGTTTTTACGTAAGGTATGCCTTAGCTAAGGCGGGGTTGTCGCTGGTTCGGCGCCCCCACCGGTGCTCAGCCCTGCCCCGCCCTGGCACACCCATGCCCTTTTCCGTTGGAGCCCGCATGTCCGCCCGTCGCCGTTCCACCGCAGCCGCGCTGCTCACCCTCGCCGTGGCGACCGCCACCCTGGCGGGCTGTGCGACGAAGAAGGACGACAAGGCGGGCGGCGCGGACGCGGTCAAGATCAACGCGACCGACACCGCCTGCGAGGTCTCCAAGACCAGCTTCCCGGCCGGCCACGTCGTCCTGGACATCAGCAACAAGGGCGCCAAGACCACCGAGGTCTACGTCTACGCCGCCGGCGACAAGATCATCACCGAGCGCGAGAACATCGGCCCCGGCACCAAGGCCACCATCAACGCGGAGATCAAGGCCGGCTCCTACGAGATCGCCTGCAAGCCCGGCATGGTCGGCGACGGCATCCGCCAGAAGATCACCGTGACCGGCGAGGGCGCCGGTACCGCCACCGCCGACCCGCGCCTGACCGCCGCCGTCGACGCGTACCGCACGTACGCCCAGCAGCAGGCCGACGCCACCATCCCGGCCGTCGAGGCCTTCGCCGCCGCGATCAAGGCCGGCGACGTGGAGAAGGCCAAGTCGCTGTACGCGCCGTCGCGCACCGGCTGGGAGCGCACCGAGCCGGTCGCCGAGAGCTTCGGCGACGTCGACCCCAAGACCGACACTCGCGAGGACAAGCTGGAGGCCGGCCAGGAGTGGACCGGCTGGCACAAGCTGGAGAAGTCGCTCTGGGCCGACGCCAAGATCGGTGACGACGAGAAGAAGCTCGCCGACCAGCTGGTCAACGACCTCAAGGACTGGCAGAAGAAGATCCCCGAGGCCGAGATCACCGCGACCAGCATGGCCAACGGCGCCAAGGAGCTGCTGGACGAGGTCGCCACCAACAAGATCACCGGCGAGGAGGACCGCTACAGCCACACCGACCTGGCCGACTTCCAGGCCAACGTCGAGGGCGCGCAGAAGGCCTACGAGCTGCTGAAGCCGGTCGCCGCCGAGAAGGACCCGGAGCTGTCCAAGACCCTGGACTCCGAGTTCACCGCGATCCAGGCCCTGCTCGCCAAGTACAAGCAGGCCGACGGCACCTTCACCTCCTACGACAAGGTCACCGAGGCCGAGCGCAAGACCTTCTCCGACGCGGTCAACTCGCTGGGCGAACCGCTGTCGAAGCTGGCCGCCGCCGTGGTCGTCAAGTAACCACCGCAGCCCACCCGAGCACCGTCCCCACCCCACCGACGCCGTGGCGGCCCGAAGCGGCCGCCACGGCATCGGCGAGTCAGCACAGAGAAGGATCCGCCCGCCGATGGACGCCGAGAACGCCAAGGGCACCGAGAACCCCGAGAACCCCGAGGGCACCGCGAACGCCCCGGCCGCTGCCGCCGGTGGGGCCGGGGGCGCCGTCAGCCGACGGGCCGTGATCGGCTGGGCCGGCGCGGGCGTCGCGCTCGGCGCGGCCGCCGTCGGCTCGGTCGCCGCCGCCACCCGGCAGGACGACCAGGCCCCGGCCCCGGCCGCCCAGACCGGCGCCGAGGTGCCCTTCTACGGCGAGAACCAGTCCGGCATCGCCACCCCGGTCCAGGACCGCCTGCACTTCGCCGCCTTCGACGTCTCCGAGAAGGCGACCCGCGAGTCGCTGGTCAAGATGCTCAAGGAGTGGACCAAGGCCGCCGCCGCGATGACCGGCGGCCGCGAGGTCGGCACCGGCGCCGCCGACGGCCTGCCCGAGGCGCCGCCGGACGACACCGGCGAGGCCCTGGGCCTGCCCGCCTCCCGGCTCACCCTCACCATCGGCTTCGGCCCCACCCTGTTCGACCAGGACGGCGTCGACCGCTTCGGCCTGCGCGCCAAGCGCCCCGAGGCCCTGATCGACCTGCCGAACTTCAAGGGCGACAAGCTCGACCCGCTGCGCAGCGGCGGCGACCTCTGCGTCCAGGCCTGCGCCGACGACCCGCAGGTCGCCGTGCACGCGATCCGCAACCTGGCCCGGATCGGCATGGGCACCGTCAACATCCGCTGGTCCCAGCTCGGCTTCGGCAAGACCTCCTCCACCACCCCGGACGCCCAGACCCCGCGCAACCTGCTCGGCTTCAAGGACGGCACCCACAACATCGCGGGCACCGACGGCGCCGGGCTGGCCGAGCACGTCTGGGCCGCCCCCGGCGACGGCCCCGAGTGGATGACCGGCGGCTCCTACCTGGTCGCCCGGCGGATCCGGATGCACATCGAGACCTGGGACCGCGCCTCGCTCAAGGACCAGGAGGACACCTTCGGCCGCACCAAGGGCGAGGGCGCCCCCTACGGCAAGGCCAAGGAGCACGACGCGCCGGACCTCAAGGCGATGCCCGCCGGCTCGCACGTCGCCCTGGCCCACCCGGACGCCAACAACGGCCTGATGATCCTGCGCCGCGGCTTCTCCTTCACCGACGGCACCGACGGCCTCGGCCGCCTGGACGCCGGCCTGTTCTTCCTCGCCTACCAGCGGGACACCCGCAAGGCCTTCGTGCCGCTCCAGCAGCGGCTCGCGGCCGGCGACAAGCTCAACGAGTACATCCAGCACGTCGGTTCCGCCCACTTCGCCTGCCCGGCGGGCGTCCGCAAGCCAGGGGAGTGGTGGGGCCAAGCGCTCTTCGGCTGATCCCCCGCCCCGTTCAACCCCCCGAGGAGAGTGCCGTGTTCGGCAACTACCTGATCGGCCTGCGCGAAGGCCTCGAAGCCAGCCTGGTCGTCTGCATCCTGATCGCCTACCTGGTCAAGACCGGCCGGAGGGACAAGCTGCCGCCGGTGTGGATCGGCGTCGCCTCCGCCGTGGTGCTCAGCATGGCCTTCGGCGCCGTGCTGCAGTTCGGCTCGTCGCAGCTCACCTTCGAGGCCCAGGAGGCGCTGGGCGGCTCGCTGTCGATCATCTCGGTCGGGCTGGTCACCTGGATGGTGTTCTGGATGCGCCGCACCGCCCGGCACCTGAAGACCGAACTGCACGGCAAGCTGGACGCGGCCATCGCCATGGGCACCACGGCCCTGGTGGTCACCTGCTTCCTGGCGGTCGGCCGCGAGGGCCTGGAGACCGCGCTGTTCATCTGGTCCGCGGTGCAGGCCACCAACGACGGCTACAACCCGCTGATCGGCGCCGCGCTCGGCCTGCTCACCTCGGTGGTGCTCGGCTGGCTGTTCTACCGCGGCGCGCTGAAGATCAACCTGGCCAAGTTCTTCACCTGGACCGGCGCGATGCTGGTGGTCGTCGCGGCCGGCGTGCTCGCCTACGGCGTGCACGACCTCCAGGAGGCCGGCTGGCTGCCGGGCCTGCACAGCGTGGCCTTCGACATCAGCAGCACCATCCCCAAGGACAGCTGGTACGGCACCCTGCTCAAGGGCGTGTTCAACTTCCAGCCGGACCCGACGGTGCTGCAGCTCGTGGTCTGGCTGCTCTACCTGGTGCCGACCCTCGCCGTGTTCTTCGGCCTGCTCGGCGGCAAGGCGAAGCCCGTCGCCGCCAAGCCGGCCGCCTGACCCCTCCGTTCGGCGAACCGCCCGCCCCGTCCGGCTCATGCCGGGCGGGGCGGTGTCGTGTGCGGCGCTAACCCCCGTACAGGCAGAGGAAGACGATGAAGGCGACCAGCCCGACGGCCGCGGCGATCCACGGGCCCGGCGCGAACTCCTGCCGGACGTACCCGGCGTCGTGCGTCTGCGACAGGTGCTCGGAGGCCTTCGCCTGCGCGCCGAACGTCGCCGATCTGCGGTAGCCGCAGCTCTCGCAGACCACGCGCCGGGTGTTGTTCCGCCTGGAGACGACCTTCACCGCGTGCTGGTGCCCGTGCGGGTCCTCGCCCGTGAACCGGCTGGTCTCCATGCCTTGGCCCCCTTCGCCTCGCCCCTGTGCGCGCGAGCATCCTTGCACGCACCACCGACACAGCCCTACCCCGGCTGGGCCGGGATACGCCGGAGCCCCGGACGGTCGAGGACCGTCCGGGGCTCCGGGCGCGCTTGCGGGGGGCGCCTACTCGCTCTTGATCGCGCCCAGGATGTCCATCCGGGCGGCCCGGTGGGCCGGCCAGAGGGCGGCCAGCAGGCCGATCACCGCGGCCGCGACCAGGAAGCCGACGATCTGCAGCGGCGGTACCACGGTGGTCATGTTCTTGAACGAGTCCGCCATCGTGCGGGTGCCCGCCCAGGCCACCAGGATCCCGAGCCCGATCCCGACCGCGCCGCCGAACAGCGCGATCAGCAGCGACTCCAGCCGGACCATCCGGCGGATGCCGATCCGGTCCAGGCCGATCGCCCGCAGCATGCCGATCTCCCGGCGCCGCTCGAACACCGACATCGCCATGGTGTTGACCACGCCGAGCACCGCGATCACCACGGACATCCCGAGCAGCCCGTACATCATGTTCAGCATGTCGGTGACGAGCTTGCGGCTCTCCGCCTTGATGTCCTTCTCGCCCTTGACCGCGATCAGCGGGTTGCCGCCGGTCGCGTCGCGCAGCGCCTGCTTCAGCTTCTCGTCCGCGCCGTGGACGCCCTTCACCAGGACCTTGTCCGGGCCGGTGCCGGGCAGCGCGTGCGGGCCCACCACGTTGTCCGGGGCGACGACGCCGGCCAGCGCGGTGTTGGCCTCCAGCACGGCGCCGATGGTGAGCGAGCCCTTGGTCTTGTCCGGGTAGGTGACCGCGAGGGTGTCGCCGACCTTGTAGTGGTTGCGCTCGGCGGTGCCCGAGCTGACCATCAGCCGGCCCTGCTTGAGGGCGTCCGCCGAACCGTCCTTGACCTTGACGGTGGCCAGCTGGTCGATGGTCGCGGCGTCGACGGCCGTCAGCCACTCGCGGTCGGAATCTCCCTGGCCGGTCTCCACCGGGACGCTGCGCGTCACGCTCATCGCGCTGACGCCGGGCGCCTTGGCGATCTGGCCGGCGACGTCGGGGGCGAGCATCGAGCCGTTCTGCATGGCGACCGTGAAGTCGGCCTTGAGGTCGTCCGCGGTCGCCGCGTCGACGGCCTTGTTCACCGAGGCGCCGACCACGGTCAGCGCGGTGATCAGGGTGACGCCGATGGTCAGCGCCGAGGCGGTGGCCGCCGTCCGGCGCGGGTTGCGGATCGCGTTCTCCTGGGCCAGCTTGCCCGGCGTGCCGTAGAGCCTGCGCAGCAGCGGGGCGAACAGCGCGATCAGCGGTCGGGCCAGCAGCGGGGTCAGCACGAACACGCCGATCAGCAGGACGCCCGCGCCGAGGCCGACCAGCTTGACCTCCTTGCCGCCCGCACCGGCGGCCAGGGCGCCCGCGCCGGCCAGCGTGAACAGCAGGCCGATCGTGTTGCGGATCCGCAGGCTCTTCTGGGTGGCCGGCTGCTCGACCGAGCTCATCGCGGCCACCGGAGCGATCCGGGAGGCCCGGCGGGCGGGCAGCCAGGCCGCCAGCACGGTCACCAGGACACCGACGGCGATCGAGGCGATCACCGTGGAGGGGCTGATCACCAGCGGGCCGTCCGGGAGGTTGGCGTCCACCGGGCCGTTCAGCAGCGCCTGCAGCCCGGCGGCGATGCCGACGCCGGCGAGCAGACCGGCCACCGAGGCGGTGAGGCCGACGAGCAGCGCCTCGACCAGCACCGAGCGGGTGATCTGCTTGCGGCTGGCACCGACGGCGCGCAGCAGGGCGAGCTCCTTGGTGCGCTGGGCGACCAGCATGGTGAAGGTGTTGGCGATGATGAAGATCCCGACGAACAGCGCGATGGCCGCGAAGCCCATCAGGAAGGTGCTCAGGACCTTGGTGCCCTGGGCGATCATCCGGTCCTGCTCCTCGGCGAGCGCGCGTCCGGTCTTGGCCTCGATCGAGTCGGCCTGCGGGACGGCCTGCTTGACGGCGGCGAGGAGTGCGGTGTCGTCCGCCCCCGGCTTGCCCTTGACGTCGAGCTCGGCGAAGCGGCCCGGGTTGAGGTAGAGCTGCTGGGCGGTGGCGGTGTCGAAGGCGGCGAGCGAGCCGCCGGCCAGCACGCGCGGGTCGTTGGTGTGCAGGGTGCCGGTGAGCTTGAGCTCCATCACCGGGCCGTTGACGGCCACTCGGACGGTGTCGCCGACCTTGTAGCCGCCCTTCTCGGCGGTCTTGGCGTCCAGCGCGATCTCACCCGAGGTGCGCGGGCCGCGCCCGTCGACCAGCGGGTAGCGCGGGTCGGTGCCGTCGGCGCCCGGCACGTAGTTGGTGCCGGTGGTGGAGAAGCCGTCGCCGATCAGCGCGCCCTTCTTGTCGGCGATGCCGGCGAAGCCGCTGACCACGCCGCGCGCCTCGGCGGCGCCGGGCAGCGCCGCGACGGCCTTGCGGGTGTCCTCGGTGAGGGCCGCGCCGGAGGAGGTCCGGCCGGTGTGGTCGTAGCCCCGGCCGACGGCGTCGCGGTCGCTGACCGTGACGGCGATGTCGGTGTAGCTCTTGGAGCTCTGGGTCCGGAGCGCGTTGCCGAGGGTGTCGGTGAAGACGAGCGCGCCGGAGACGAAGGCGGTGCCGAGCAGCACGGCGAGCATCGTCATGAGCAGTCGGCCCTTGTGGGCCAGCACGTTGCGCAAAGCGGTGCGGTACATGAGGGGGTGTCAGTCCTGGGGGTTCTCGAAGGTCGGGGGCGCCGGGGCTGGCGGGACGCTCTAGCTGGTGCGGCCCTTGGCGTCGAAGCGGCGCATGCGGTCCAGGACGGTGTCGGCGGTGGGGTGGTGGAGTTCGTCGACGATGCGGCCGT
>NZ_JBIWAP010000022.1:0-173792 GCF_044760075.1 Kitasatospora sp. NPDC098663
CCGTCCGACGTTTCAAACTCTAGCCGATCCCCACTCCGAAAAGCGAATCGGCCGCAATCCAATAAAACGAACACGCCGAATAAGAACCAAGCCGCAGCAAGACACGACCCGACCCGAACCAGGAAATGGTGTTTCAAAAGGATTGGCCGCCCCGGGACCGTCCGCGCCGATGCGTGTCCGGTGCTCCCTGCCGAGCGACTAGAGAACACTACCCCTGGTCGGCGTCGTGGGCAAGCCGCTGCCGGGGACGGTCCGGGTGCAGAGTGCACGGCCGGCTTTCACGTACTCGCCGTTGGGGTGGTCGTTGCCGGCCACCCAGTGGCGGGCAGTGGCCTCGTCGCGGCCGCCGTCGCGGTGGCGGCGAAGCAGGCGTTCCTCGCGGAGGGCGTCGTCGGTGTCCACGTACCAGAGTTCACGCAGCAGGCGGCGGGCCTCCGGCCACGGGGTGTCGGCGGAGGCGAGGTAGTTGCCCTCGGTGATGACGAGGCGGGTGTGCGGGTGGACGACGTGGCGGGCGGCGACCGGTTCGTCGAGGGTGCGGTCGAAGTCAGGGACGTAGATGTCCTGGAAGCGGTCGGCGGCGATGCGGCGCAGCAGGGCGACGTAGCCGTGGGCGTCGAAGGTGGCGGGAGCGCCCTTGCGGTGGGTCAGGGCGAGGCGGTCCAGTTGGGCGGCGGACAGGTGGAAGCCGTCGAGCGGGACGTACGCGGCGCTGCCGGGGCCTTCGGTGCGTTCGATCTCGGCGACCAGGCGCCGGGCCAGGGTGGACTTGCCGGCGGCGGGCGGGCCGGCAAGTCCGAGGATCGTACGGGCGTTGCTGCCCGGGCCCCGGAGGAAGCCGAGGGCGAGGGCGGTGAGGCGGTCCTCGTTCATGGCCGCACCCTACTCACCGTCGGCACGGGCCTCACCGCTCGGCGAGGGCGGGTACCTCCAGGGTGAGGGTGCCGGCGTCGGCGTCGAGGAGGGCGGGGACGCCGAGCGGGACGGTCAGGGTCGAGGGGCAGTGGCCGAAGCCGAGTTCCCAGATGACGGGTATGCCGAGCGGGCCGAGGCGGTCGAGCATGACGTCCCGGACGCGGTCGAGCCGTCCGCAGCCGTCCCAGGAGCCGAGCGCGATGCCGGCGACCCCGTCGAACGCGCCGGAGCGCAGGAACTGGGTGAGGAGCCGATCGAGCTGGTACGGGTGCTCGTGGACGTCCTCCAGGATCAGGATGGCGCCGGCGTAGGAGGGCCGGGCGGCGGGCGTGCCGCGCTCGGCCGCGAGGACGTGGAGGCAGCCGCCCGCGGTGACGCCCCGGGCGCGGCCGGGGACGAGGGCGGTGGCGGTCGGTGAGGTGAGCACGGTGGTGGCCGTGGGCTCGAAGAGGGTGCGGCGCAGGTGCTCGGCGGTCGGTCCGTCGGTGATGAAGGAGCCGGCCGCGCTCATCGGCCCGTAGAGGGTGGCAATGCCGAGCCGCTGGGCGAAGGCCTCCTGGAGGGAGGAGACGTCGCTGAAGCCGATGAACGGCTTGGGCGGGACGGCGCGCATGGCGTCCCAGTCGAGCAGGTCGACCATGCGGTGGACGCCGTAGCCGCCACGGGCGCAGATGACGGCGTCGACGGTGGGGTCGAGCCAGGCGGACTTGAGGTCGGCGGCGCGGTCGGCGTCGGTGCCGGCGAGGTAGCCGAGGGTGGGGTGGGCGTCGAGGACGTGCGGGGCGACGGTGACCCGCAGGCCCCAGGAGCGGAGGATCGCGCAGCCGTCGGTGAGTCGCTGGGAGTCGATCGGGCCGCTGGGGGCGACGACGGCGATGTGGTCGCCGGGGCGCAGGTGCGGCGGGCGGGTCAGACCCTGGCCGGGTGTGGTCGGGTGCTGGTCCATGGGCCGGGACGCCTTTCGGGGGAGGCCGGGTACGGGCGGCCTCGGCGTGGTCGAGGCCGCCCGGTGACGATATGCCCCCGTGTCGACGGGCCGATGTCCGCGAGCCGACGTCTTCGGGCCGAAGGTGCCCCGAAGGTGCGCGGGAGGCACGGGGCGGTCCTTCAGATCGCCCCCATCACCTTCCTGACCTCGTCGAGGGTGGCGTCGGCGACGGCGTTGGCGCGTTCGGCCCCGTCGCGCAGGACCTGGCGCAGGTGGCCTCGGTCGGCGGCGAGTTCGGCGCGGCGGGCGCGCAGGGGGCGGAGGTACTCGTTGACGGAGTCGGTGACGGCGCGCTTGAGCGCGGCGGCCCCGCCGTCGCCGAGTTCCTCCGCGATCTCCTCGGGTGCGCGGTCCTGGCAGAGCGCGGCGAGCAGGACGAGGCCGGAGACCTCGGGCCGGTTGACCGGGTCGTAGTCGATCCGGCGGTCGGCATCGGTTCTGGCGCCGCGGATGATTCGGGCGGTCTCGTCCTCCGTCGCGCCGAGGGGGACGGAGTTGCCCCGGCTCTTGCTCATCTTGCCGCCGTCGGTGCCGAGCAGCAGCGGGGCGTCGGAGAGCAGTGCGCGGGGGGTGGGGAAGACGGCGCCGCCGCCGGCGTGCGGGTAGCGCTCGTTGAAGCGGCGGGCGATGGTGCGGGCGACTTCGAGGTGGGGCAGCTGGTCCTGGCCGACCGGGACGAGGTTCGCCTTGCAGAAGAGGATGTCGGCGGCCTGGTGGGCGGGGTAGGTGAACATCAGCCCGTTGACGGCGGACTGGCGGGAGTGCGCGATCTCGTCCTTGACGGTGGGGTTGCGGTTCAGTTCGGCGACGCTGACCAGGCTGAGGAAGGGCAGCAGCAGCTGGTTGAGGGCGGGGACGGCGCTGTGCGCGAAGATCGTGGCGCGGTCGGGGTCGAGGCCGGCCGCGAGGTAGTCGAGGACGAGGTTCTCGGTGTGTTCGGCGAGCCGGTCGGCGATGTCCCGGTCGGTGATGACCTGGTAGTCGGCGATCACGACGAACATCTCGACGCCCTGGTTCTGGAGCTGGACGCGGTTGTGCAGGGTGCCGAAGTAGTGGCCGAGGTGCAACGGTCCGGTGGGGCGGTCCCCGGTGAGGACGCGGTGGCCGGTCGGGTCTGCGGTGAAGGTGGCGGTGGTGGCCACGGACGGGGTCGTCGGGGTGGTCGCGGTGGTCATCGGGTTTCTCCCCGGTACGGCGGTGGTGGCGGCCGTCCGGGGCGGGGCCCGTTCCGTGGGAAACGCGAAAGGGCCGTCCGTTCCGGACGGCCCTGGTCGAGCGGGTGGGGTGGCCGTCCCTCAGGACGGCCACCAGCACTGGCCCGCGTAGAGCTTCATGCGGTCGAGGATAGCGTCGGTGCCCGGCGGCGTGGCCGGTTTTCGGCGCCCCCGGTCCTCCCGGTCCTCCCGCTCCTCTCAGTCCTCGACGACCAGCGCGGGGGTGTCCTTGCGCAGCGTCTCACCGCGGAAGAACTCCGGCCGGGCCAGCCCGTAGCAGGTCATCAGGACGGCGCCGAGCAGCAGGATGCCGACGCCGATGACGAACACCGAGCCGATGCCGAAGACGGCGCTGCTGCCGTAGTCCGGGTTCCAGGCGTCGGTGAGGGTCTGCAGGAAGACCCCGCTCAGCAGCACGCCGCCGAGCAGCGGGGCGATGCCCTTGAGGAACAGGTCGCGGGGGCCGGTGCGCAGCGAGCGGCGGAAATACCAGACGCAGGCGAACGCGGTCAGCGCGTAGTAGAAGCAGATCATCAGGCCGAGCGCCAGGATGGTGTCCTGGACGACGTTCTCGCTGATCAGGCTCATGCCGACGTAGAAGACGGCGGTGGCGATGCCGGCCGCGACGGTGGCGTACCCGGGGGTGCGGAACCGCGGGTGGACGGCGCCGAAGCGCGGCGGCACGGCGCGGTAGGCGCTCATCGCGAGGAGGGTGCGGGCCACCGGGATGAAGGTGGTCTGGAGGCTGGCGGCGGCGCTGGCGACGACGGCCAGGAAGAGCAGGACGCTCCACGGCGAGCCGAGGACCGGGCGGGCGAGCGCGGCGAAGACGTTGTCGGAGGTCTCCGGGTTGCTGAGGCCGGAGCCGGTGGAGCCGACGCCCGCGAACATCTGGGCGGAGATCGCGACCAGCAGGTACGAGCCGACCAGGGTGACCATGGAGACCATCGCGGCGCGGCCGGGGGTCTTGGCGCTGCCGAGGGTCTCCTCGTTCATGGTGAGACAGGTGTCCCAGCCCCAGTACATGAAGATCGACAGCGACAGGCCGGCGGTGAAGGCGCTGAAGGAGCTGACCTGGAGCGGGTTGAGCCAGGAGAACGAGAAGCCGATCGAGTCGGGCAGGTCGCCGGCGGCGGCCTTGCCGATGGCGATGGCCGAGAAGAGCACCAGCACGGCGAGTTGGAGGCCGACCAGGCTGTACTGGAACCACTTGGTGGCGGTCATCCCCCGGTAGCTCATCGCGGTGGCGCCGGCGATCAGCAGGACGACGGTGAGCAGGTGGACGGCCTGGTTCTGGTCGAGTTCGGCGACCCAGCTCCTGCCGGTCATCTCGCCGAGCATCAGGTAGAGGAAGTCGGTCGCGACTCCGGCCAGGTTGGAGAGCACGATGATGGTCGCGACGGTCAGGCCCCAGCCGGCCATCCAGCCGACCCGGGGGCCGAAGGCCTTGACCGTCCAGGTGAAGGACGTACCGCAGTCCGGGAAGTCCTTGTTCAGCTCCTTGTAGGCGAACGCGACGAGCAGCATCGGCAGGAAGCCGGCCAGGAACACGGCGGGCATCTGGACGCCGACCGCGGTGACGGTCGGCCCGAGTGTCGCGGTCAGGCAGTAGACCGGGGCGACCGTGGAGACGCCCAGAACCACACTGCCCAACAGGCCCACCGAGTTGCCCCGTAGCCCCTTGTCCCCCGCTCCCCCAGCTGTCCCCTGGTCGGGGACTCCACCACTGATGCCACTGACCGGGGCACCCTGCGGAGCGTCGGGCGCCATTGCCCGGCCGCTGCTTCCGTGCTCTGAGAGCTGCTGATCAAACACCAGCGCACCCTAGGCGCGAGCATGGAAGGTTGAGTAGACCAACCCTTGGTGATCTAAACCACTTGCTTCGATTCGTTCTCGACGAAGCCCATCAAGGTGCAGCATTAACGGCACGTTAAGCGGTGTACCTTGGTTTCAAAGGATCAGGGTCAAGAGAATTTCTCCCCTATGTCAAGGTTTGAGATGGTTCGCCCTCGGCCCGGACGGGCCGCTACGCCCCCCTCGGGCACTTCGGATAGGTTTGCCTCACCTAACCTCGATTCGAAGGAGCGTCGCGTGTCCCCCCACCCCGACGGCCTGGTCCTCGCCCCCCGCACCCCCTCCCGCCGCAGGTTCCTCTCCGCCGGGATCGCCGGCGGGGCGGTCCTCGGCCTCGGCGGACTGCTCACCGCCTGCGGCAGCTCCGGCGGCTCGGGCGGCAACGGCGGCTCCGGCGGCGCGACCCCCGGCACCGGCGGCGCATCGCCCGACCAGAAGTCGGTCAAGCAGGGCGGCGACGACTACGCCACCGTGATCGAGAAGATGAAGGGCTTCGGCACCGACGCCGCCCCCGGCGTCTACCCGCGCACCGTCAAGCACGCCATGGGCGAGACCGTCATCCCCGCCAAGCCCACCCGGGTCGTGGTGCTGGACACCGGCGAACTCGACAACGTCGTCGCACTCGGCATCCAGCCGGTCGGCATCGTCTACACCGACGGCTCCAAGTCCCTGCCGTCCTACCTCAAGGACAAGGCCGGCAACCCGGCCAACGTCGGCACCATCAACAGCCTCAATCTGGAGGCCATCGCCGCACTCAAGCCCGACCTGATCCTCGGCAGCCAGCTGCGCGCCCAGGACCAGTACGCACAGCTGTCCAAGATCGCGCCGACCGTCTTCTCGCTGCGCCCCGGCTACCCCTGGAAGCAGAACTTCCAGCTCAACGCCAGCCCGTTCGGCCTGGAGGCCGAGGCCAAGACCCAGCTCGACGCGTACCAGGCGGCCGCCACCGCGATCGGCACCAAGCTCGGCGACAAGCGGCCCACCATCACGCCGCTGCGCTTCATGCCCGGCCGGACCCGGCTGTACGCCGAGCTGTCCTTCATCGGCACCATCCTCACCGACATCCCACTGCCGCAGCCCAAGATCGAACAGGTCAAGGAGCTTGCGGTGGAGGTCAGCCCGGAGCAGATCGACAAGGCCGACGCCGACTGGATCTTCTACGGCGTGTACGGCAGCCCCAGCTCCACCAACCAGGACGCGGTGCTCGGCGGCGCGCTCTGGAAGACCCTCGGCGCGGTCAAGTCCGGTCAGGCCCGGCCGGTTTCGGACGAGACCTGGTTCCTCGGGCTCGGTGTCATGGCCGCCAACGCGGTACTCGCCGACCTCAAGGGCTTCGTCGCGCCCGGCACCTGAGTCGACACGGGGCGTAGCGGCGGGCAGTGGTCTCGCGCACACCCCCGGAACTGACTCTTGGAGCTGGTCGCGCGGTGCGGGAGGATCATCCGGACCGTCCGCCGAAGGGCCCGTGCCGATGACCTCGCTCCACCCCGCCGCAACCGACCCGCCCCTGCCCGGCCCGCCCGGGGGCAGCGGCGAGTCCGCGCCCCCGCACGCCGCGCGCTGCTCCATCGCGACGGCCGCCGAGACCGGCCCGGCCGGCGCTCCGGGCTCCGCCCCGGCCGGCACGGTCGGCGGGCCGCGCCAGGCCGGCGGCTCACGCCACGACTCGGTGCCGCAGCCGCGCGGACGGGAGGACGGCGTGGGGGACGGCGGACTCGCGACGGCGGCGGGCGAGGCGGCTGCGGACGATCCGACCACCTCGCGGCTGCGGGCGGCGCTCGCCGACCGGCTGCGGGCCGCCCGCGCCCAGGGCCGCTCGGTCGCCGACCTGGCGGCCGCGTGCCGGCGACCGGCGACGGAGGTTCGGGCGCTGCTCGGCGAGAGCACCGAGGACGGCGGGGCTGGCGAGGACGGCGAGGACGGCAAAGGCGGAGACGGCGGGGTCCGTGAAGACGTTCCGGGCGGCGAAGCCGAGGCCATGGGCGGGCGGACCGGGGGCGGCCGGTTCGGTCGGCCGGCTGTCGCGCCCGAGGGTGACCCGGCCGTGCCCGTGCTGCGCGCGGCGCGCGAGGAACTCCGGGCCGCCGTCTCCCGCCGCCCCGCGCCCTCGCGCCGACTGCGCCGGATGCACCCTCAGGCCGACGCGACCGGGCAGGGGGCAGCCGCACGGGAGACGGCCGCGACCTCCGCCACTCTCCAGGCCGAGGTCCGGACGGCAGCCGCACCCGGTTCGGGTGGACCCATCGGAGACGCCTTGGCGGTGACCGCTTCATCGGCCACCGCCCCCGAGGCGGAGCGGGCCGAGACACCGCTCGGCATCCTGATCGGCGGCAGCCCGAACCAGCCCGAGGCCGTCGGCCGCCCGGAGGAACGGGCGCCGGTCCGGGTGACGGCGGAACCGGTCCGCATCGGCCGCGGTACCAGCCTGATCGTGTTGCCTTCCTGGCGCCCCGCCATCGCCGTCTCGGTGCCGACCGAGCACCTGCTGACCGCCACCGGGCTCGCCTTCGAGCAGTTGGCCGACGCGCAGCTGACCGTGCTGATGAACCCCTGCGCGCTGCACGACCGGGAACTGGACCTGCACGCCTGGGAATCCGGCCCGGGCGGGCGGGCGCGACGCGGCGGGCGCCCATAGCGGCGTGCGCTCGTAGGGGCGTCTGGTCGCAGCAGCGCGCGTGCAGGTCCCGTCGGCAGCGGTCAGGGGACGGCGGCCGGGAGATCGCGGTCGGCCGTGTGTCGGGGAGCGGTCAGCGGGCAGCCGGTCAGCGGGCAGCCGGTCAGCGGACGACCGGGGCGTTCGGGATGAAGCCGAGGTCGACGGGTACCGGGGAGCGCCCGTCGACGGCCCAGCCCTCGCGGACAGCGTCCAGCAGCTCCGGCAGCCGGGGCGGCCAGAGCGCGTCGGCGTTCTCGTCGGCCAGGTCGGCCGGGGTCCACCAGCGCCAGTCGAGGATCCGGTCCTCGGCGTGCACCGCGCTGACGTCACCGACCGGGCCGCGGTGCGGTCCGCCCGTGAGGTAGATGTGCTCGTGCTGGCGAACAGGAGTGCCGTGCCAGGTGAAGTCGTGTTCCCACGTGCAGAGCAGCGGGCCCGGTTCGAGGTCGCTCCAGCCCGTCTCCTCCCAGAGTTCGCGCCGGGCGCCGGTCCACGGGGTCTCGCCGGGCTCCAGCCCGCCGCCCGGCATGGTCCAGTGGACGCCGACCTCGTCGTTGTCCGAACGGAGCAGGAAGACCGAGCCGTCCTCGTCCAGGACCACCGTGCGGGCCGCCTGCCGGGGGACACGTCTACGGAGTCTCAGCAGATTTCGCATCGAATCACTCTCCCAGCACCCGGCCGGGCCGTCGAGCGGGTTTGACGCGCCGAAAGCCGCCGACGCCGCCCCGCCCGGGCCTTACCCTGACGGCCATGCCCGTACCCGCGATCCTCTTCCCCGCCGACCCGCTCAACCCGCGCCGGCCCGACCCGCACTTCGCCTGGGAGGCCAGGCTGCTGCGGGAGTTGGGCGGCGAGCACCACCTGGTCGACCACGACGCGCTGCTCGCCGGGCACGCCGAGCAGGCGGTCCGGCGGGTGCCGCGGGACCGGGGTCCGCTCTGGTACCGGGGCTGGATGCTTCCGTCCGCCCGCTACGCCGGCTTCGCCACCGCGCTCGCCGCGCGCGGCTGCGCCTTGCTGACCAGCCCGGCCGGCTATGCGACGGCGCACGAACTGCCCGGCTGGTACGGCGTGTTCGAGGGGGCGACTCCGCCCAGCACGTGGATCCCCACCGCCGCTGCCGCGGTGCCCGGGCCGGAAGAGCTGGCGGCCGCCGCGGCCCGGCTCGGCGGGAGCGGGCCGGCGATCGTCAAGGACTACGTGAAGTCGCGCAAGCACGAGTGGCACGAGGCCTGCTACATCCCCGAGTTGGCCGACCTGGCGAGCATCGGACGGGTGGTGGCGCGGTTCGTCGAGCTCCAGGGCGAGTTCCTGACCGGCGGGGTGGTGCTGCGGCGGTACGAGGAGTTCGAGCGACTGGCCGACGGGCCGGGCGGCAGCTCGGGTGACCACTCGGGTGACAACTCGGGCGGAGGGCCGGATGACAGTTCGGGCCGTGGGAGCGGGCGGGCCGTGGAGGCGCGGGTGTGGTGGCTGGACGGCGAACCCGTCCTGGTCGGGCCGCACCCCGACGCGCCGCACCACGATGTCGAACCCGACCTCACCGGCGTCCGCCCCCTGGTCCGGATGCTCGGCTGCCGCTTCGTCACCACCGACCTCGCCAGCCGGGCCGACGGCTCCGGCTGGCGCGTGGTCGAGGTCGGGGACGGACAGGTCAGCGACCTGCCGCACGGGATCGACGCCACCGGCCTGCTGGCCTCGCTGATCGCCGCCTGACGATCAGCCTGCCGGGCCGCCGGCGACGGTCCGCCAGACTGATCGCGGGCAGTCGGCTACCTCGCGGCGACGGCCCCGACCGCCGGGTGGCCGTCCGCGATGAACGCCTGCCAGAGCCGGGCGTACGTGCCGCCCCGGGCGAGCAGCTCGGTGTGCGTGCCGTCCTCGACCACCCGGCCGTGGTCCAGCACCACGACCCGGTCGGCGCGCTCGGCGGTGGTCAGCCGGTGGGCGATGACCAGCGTGGTGCGGCCGCCGCTGAGCCGGTCCGCGGCATGGTTGACCGCCGCCTCGGTGGCCAGGTCGAGCGCCGCGGTCGCCTCGTCGAGCAGCAGGATGTCCGGATCGACCAGCTCGGCCCGGGCCAGCGCGATCAACTGCCGCTGGCCGGCCGAGAGGTTGCGGCCGCGACCCGCGACCTCGTGGTCGTAGCCGCCGGACAAGCGGACGATCATGTCGTGCGCGCCGACCGCCCGGGCCGCCGCCTCCACGTCGGCCGGCGAGGCGTCGGGCCAGCCGTAGGCGATCGCCTCGCGCACCGTGCCCGCGAACAGGTAGGCCTCCTGCGGCACCACGCCCAGCCGGTGGCGGTACTGCGCCAGGTCGAAGCGGGTGAGGTCGACCCCGTCCACCCGCACGGTGCCCTCCGTCGCGTCGTAGAACCGGGCGACCAGCTTCACCAGCGTCGACTTGCCGGCACCGGTCTCACCCACCAGCGCCACCGTCTGCCCGGCCGGGATGTGCAGGTCCACGCCGGTCAGCACGTTCGGGGCGCCGTCCGCGCCGCCGTTGTAGGCGAAGCCGACACCCTCGAAGGAGATCTCGCCGCGCAGCCCCTCGGGCACCGGCACGGGGTCGGCCGCCTCGGCCGTGGCGGTCGGGGTGCGCAGCAGCTCCCGGATCCGGCCGAGGCCCACCGAGGCCTGCTGGTAGCCGTCGAACACCTGGGACAGCTGGTTGACCGGTGCGAAGAACAGATCGATGTACAGCAGGTACGCGACCAGCGCGCCGACCGTCAGCGTCCCGGCGTCGACCCGGGCCGCGCCCACGATCAGCACCAGCGCGGCGGCCACGCTGGAGAGGAACTGGACGAACGGGAAGTACAGCGAGATGTACAGCTGCGCGCGCACCCGGGCCTCGCGGTAGGCGACGCCCCGGGCGACGAAGCGGTCCGTGTTGGTGTCCAGGCGGCGGAAGGCCTGGACGATCCGCATGCCCGCCACGTTCTCCTGGAGGTCGGCGTTGACGGTGCTGATGAGATCCCGGGACAGCTCGTACTGGTCCCTGGACTTCCGGCGGAACACCAGCGTCGCGATCACCAGCAGGGGCAGCACCGCGAAGACCACCAGGGCCAGGCCGGCGTCGATGATCAGTAGCGCGGCGAAGATCCCGCCGAAGGTCAGCAGGCTGACCACGGCGGTGACCACGCCGGTCTGCAGGAAGGACGTCAGCGAGTCCAGGTCGGTGGTCATCCGGGTCATGATCCGGCCGGACAGCTCGCGCTCGTAGTAGTCCAGGCCGAGCCGGTTGAGGTGGGCGAAGATCTTGAGGCGCAGCATGTAGAGCACCCGCTCACCGGTACGGCCGCTGACCCGGTTCTCGGCGCTCTGCACCAACCAGTCCAGCAGCACCACCACCAGCGCGGCGAGCGCGGCCACGGCCACCCCGGACATCAGGGCCTTGCTGACGCCCTGGTCGATGCCGTGCCGGATCAGCACCGGCAGCACCAGGCCGGAGGCCGCGTCGAGCGCCACGAGCAACAGGGCCAGGGCGAGCGGGACGCGGAAGGGGCGCAGCAGGCGGCGGAGGGTGAAGTCCGGGTCACCGGCCTCGGCCTCGGCGCGCGGGACCGCCGGGGAGTCGGCGGCCGGCGGGAGGGCCGCGACCTTGGCCAGCAGGTCGGGGTCGGCGGTGCGGGCCGCCTTGACCAGGGCGGGGGTGGGGAGGTCGGGGGTGGCCGGGGCAGGAGCCTGCGTGGGGGTCGGTTCGTGGACCGGCTCGGAGGTGGACCGCGCCTCGGCCTGCTCAGCGGCCTGCCGCGCGGGGGTCTGCTGCGCGGGGGTCTGCTGCCCAGCGGGCTGCTCGGGGGTCTGGGGCGAAGTCTGTTCGACGGT
Organism: Kitasatospora sp. NPDC098663; assembly: GCF_044760075.1. NCBI lineage: Bacteria > Bacillati > Actinomycetota > Actinomycetes > Kitasatosporales > Streptomycetaceae > Kitasatospora > Kitasatospora sp. NPDC098663. The sequence goes on from NZ_JBIWAP010000022.1 coordinate 11,458, forward strand.
CTGCGGGGCCTCGGACGACCGCGACGTGCGGCCGGCCTCGGGGTCGGTGATCAGAGCCCGGTACTGGGGACATCGGGCGTCGAGTTCCTCGTGCGTGCCGATGTCCAGCAGCCGGCCGTGATCAAGGACGGCTATCCGGTCGGCGAGCTGCAGGGTCGAGCGGCGGTGGGCGATCAGCAGCGTGGTGCGGCCGGTCATCACCGAACGCAGCGCGTCGTGGATCTCCGCCTCGACCTGCGGGTCCACCGCCGAGGTGGCATCGTCCAGCAGCAGGATCCGGGGGTCGGTGAGGATCGCCCGGGCCAGCGCGATCCGCTGGCGCTGGCCGCCGGAGAGGGTCAGGCCCTGCTCGCCGACCCTGGTCTCGTAGCCGTCCGGCAGCGCGCGGACGAACTCGTCGGCCTGGGCGGCCCGCGCGGCCGCCACCACCTGCTCGTCCGTGGCGTCCGGACGGCCGTAGGCGATGTTGGTGCGGACCGACTCGGAGAACAGGAAGCTCTCCTCGGGGACGATGCCGACCGCCGACCGGACCGAGTCCAGGGTGAGGTCGCGCAGGTCGTGGCCGTAGAGGCGGACGGCGCCGGCCGCCGGGTCGTAGAAGCGCGGCACCAGCTGCGCCACCGTCGACTTGCCGGAGCCAGAAGCCCCGACCAGGGCGAGGGTCTCGCCGGGGGCCAGCTTCAGGCTGAGGCCGTGCAGGACGGGGGCGGGGTGCTCGGGGTCGTAGCGGAACTCGACCTGGTCGAACTCCAGGGCGACGTCGGAGGTTCGGGGGCCTGTGGTGGCGCGGGTGTCAGCGGTGGCGCGAGGGCCTGCGGTGCCGCCTTCGCGGACGCCGGTGGTGGCGCCTTCGGGAGTGCCGTCCCCGGTGAGGTCCAGGGTGAGCGCGTCCGGGCGCTCCTGGACCAGCGGGCGCTCGTCGATCAGCTGGAGGACGCGCTCCACACCGGCCCGGGCCTGCTGGCCGACCGTGATGACCATGGTGAGCATCCGCACCGGTCCGGTCATCTGCGCGACGTAGGTGGAGAAGGCGACGAAGGTCCCGAGCGACACCTGGCCGTCGACGGCCAGCCAGCCGCCGAAGGCCAGCACCGCGACCTGCGCGAGCGCCGGGATGGCCTGCATCGCCGGGTTGTAGCGGGCGTTGAGTCGGATCGACCGGAGCCGGGCGGCGAACAGGTTGCGGGAGGCCCGCTCCAGCTTGTCCAGTTCCTGCGCCTCCTGGCCGAAGCCCTTGACCACCCGGACGCCGCCGATCGCGCCGTCCACCACGCCCGCGACGGCGGCCGCCTCCTGCTGGGCGGCCCAGGTGGCGGGGAAGAGGCGCTTGCGGCTGAGGACGGTGATCCACCACAGCGCGGGGGCCATCACCACGGCTATCAGGGTGAGCGGCGGGGAGAGCCAGACCATCACGACCAGCGACATGACGAACATCAGCAGGTAGCCGGTCATCATCGGCAGCATCGAGAGCAGGCCGTTGATCAGCTGGAGGTCGGAGGTCGCGCGCCCAACCACCTGGCCGGTGTCCAGCCGGTCCTGGCGGTGGCCGTCGAGCCGGCCGAGCGAGCGGAACAGGTCGCTGCGCATGTCGTGCTGGACGTCGAGGGCGAGCTGGCCGCCGTAGTAGCGGCGGACCTGGGTGCAACCGAAGACTACGGCGGCGGCGAGCAGCAGCACCACCGCCCAGGGGACCAGCGAGCGGGTGTGCGCGGTGATGACGTCGTCGATGATCAGCTTGGTGACCAGCGGCACCAGCGAGGTGACGGCCATGCCGACGAGCGAGGCGCCGAAGGCGAGCAGCACGCTGCGGCGGGAACGCCAGCAGTAGCCGACCAGGCGGCGCAGCCAGCCGACGGCCTGCGGGTGGTCGCCGTCCGGCTGCGGGCTCGCGCCGGGGTCCGGTGAGCCGCTCGGGGATTGCTCCACCGTGGATCCGTGAGTCTCAGGCATATTTAGGGATGCTAACCATTTCGTCGGGTGGCCGCCATGGCGTTTCCGGCCCGGATAGGGCCGGAGCGGGCCGGAGCAGCCCGGATCGTCCGGTCCGGCGGACTGGCCAACAGCCTGCGGCCTGCGGTGATTCCCGGCCGAACGCGTCCGGGTCGAACGCGCGCACGGCCCGCCGACCCCGCCCGCCTCCAGGGTCGCCTGACTCCAGGGTCGCGGACGACCCGCCGAAGGCCCAGCGGCCAGGGGCGGGCGGGCGCCGTCCTTTGGTCCTAGACCTCCGGTGGCCCTAAACGGCCCTAGACCTCCGACCTCGGAGCCGGACCGGACCGCCGGCCCTCGGGCCCGGACTGCCGGGCAGGCCCTCCGTTGGCGCGGGGCTCAGGCCCGCGCGGACACCGACTCGGCCGCCGCCGCGAAGGCGCCGTGGGCGAGGGCCTGCAGCAGGATGGCCATGCCGTCGCGCTGGAGGCCGGAGCGCTCGTCCTGGGCGGGGCCCGATCCGAGGCTGTGCGGGGTCGAGTTGATCAGGCCGAAGACGGCGTGGACGGCGGCCCTGGCCACCGGCTCGGCGGCGGGGCCCGTCAACTGCGGATAGACCTGCCGGACCACGTCCACCCACAGCTCGACGTAGCCGCGCTGGAGCCGGCGGACGGTGCGGCGGTCCTCCTCCTTGAGGTTCAGCAGCTCTCGGTCGTGGAGGGTGATCAGGTCGCGGTCGTCGAGGGCGAAGTCGACGTGGCCGCCGATCAGCGCGTCCAGCGCGGCGGCCGGACCGCCACCGCCCCCCGCCCGGCGCCGCCCCTCCTCCAGCAGGCGCTCGCTGATGCCGATCAGCAGATCGGCGAGCATCGCGTCCTTTCCGGCGAAGTGGCGGTAGAGCCCTGGGCCGCTGATGCCGACGGCCTTGCCGATCTCGTCCACACCCACCCCGAGGAAACCCCGGGCCGCGAAGAGTCGCGCGGCCTCCCGACGGATCTGGTCGCGGCGTGGGAGCGCGGAGGCTGCGGGAACGTTCGGCATGCTGCCCATCGTAGACAGTGGGGTTATCGGCCGTTAACCTGGATGCGTAAGTTAACGTTAATTAACGTGGGGTCCACGGGCGCACCGCATTCGGCCGCCCACCTGGTGCCGAGGGCAAGGGAGCTCTTGGGAATGGTCATCTCAACCGCCGGTGTACCCACCGGCGTCCATGGCAGCGCAGCGGCCGGCACCACGGCGGCGCCGGGTGCCGTACCGCCGGGAGCCGCTGCTCCCGCGCCCCGGCTCGGCACCGCGGTCGATCCGGGCTCCACCGCCTACCGCGCCAACACCGAGGCGCACCGGGCCCTCGTCGCCGAGCTGCGCGAGAAGCTCGACGCGGCGGCCCTCGGCGGTGGCGCCAGGGCCCGCGCCCGGCACACGGCGCGCGGCAAGCTGCTCCCCCGCGACCGGGTGGACACCCTGCTCGACCCGGCCTCGCCCTTCCTGGAACTGGCCCCGCTGGCCGCCGACGGGATGTACGACGGGGCGGCGCCCGCGGCCGGGGTGATCGCGGGCATCGGCCGGGTCGCCGGACGCGAGGTGGTGGTGGTCGCCAACGACGCCACCGTCAAGGGCGGCACCTACTACCCGATGACCGTGAAGAAGCACCTGCGCGCCCAGGAGGTCGCGCTGGAGAACCGGCTGCCCTGCGTCTACCTGGTGGACTCCGGCGGCGCCTTCCTCCCGATGCAGGACGAGGTCTTCCCGGACCGCGACCACTTCGGCCGGATCTTCTACAACCAGGCCCGGCTCTCCGCCGCGGGCATCCCGCAGATCGCCGCCGTGCTCGGCTCCTGCACCGCCGGCGGGGCCTACGTCCCGGCGATGAGCGACCAGGCCGTGATCGTCCGCAACCAGGGCACGATCTTCCTGGGCGGGCCGCCGCTGGTGAAGGCCGCCACCGGAGAGGTGGTCACCGCCGAGGAACTGGGCGGCGGCGACCTGCACTCCCGTACTTCGGGGGTGACGGACCACCTGGCCGAGGACGACGCCCACGCCCTCTCGATCGTCCGCACGATCGTGGCCGGGCTCGGCCCGCGCTCGGCCAGGCCGTGGCCGCTCACTCCGGTCGAGCCGCCGGCCGTGGACCCGGCCGGCCTGTACGGGGCCGTCCCGGTCGACCCGCGCACGCCCTACGACGTGCGCGAGGTGATCGCCCGACTGGTCGACGGCAGCCGGTTCGCCGAGTTCAAGGCCGAGTACGGCGCGACCCTGGTCACCGGCTTCGCCCGGATCCACGGCCACCCCGTCGGCATCGTCGCCAACAACGGCGTGCTGTTCTCCGAATCGGCCCTCAAGGGCGCCCACTTCATCGAGTTGTGCGACCAGCGCGGCATCCCCCTCCTCTTCCTGCAGAACATCACCGGGTTCATGGTCGGCCGGCAGTACGAGGCGGGCGGCATCGCCAAGCACGGCGCCAAGATGGTCAACGCCGTCGCCAGCACCCGCGTCCCGAAGCTGACCGTGGTGATCGGCGGCTCGTACGGAGCCGGCAACTACTCGATGTGCGGCCGGGCCTATTCACCTCGCTTCCTGTGGATGTGGCCGGGTTCGAAGATCTCCGTGATGGGCGGCGAGCAGGCGGCGTCCGTCCTCGCCACCGTCCGCCGCGACCAGTTGGAGGCCCGCGGCGAGCAGTGGCCGACCGAGGCGGAGGAGGAGTTCAAGCGCCCCGTCCGCGAGCAGTACGAGCGCCAGGGCAACGCCTACTACGCCACCGCCCGCCTCTGGGACGACGGCGTGATCGACCCGATGGACACCCGCACCGTCGTCGGCCTCGCCCTCACCGCCTGCGCCAACGCCCCGCTCCCGCCGCCCGGCCCGTACGGGGTCTTCCGGATGTGACCCCGCCCCGGCGGGTGTGACCCGCCCCTCCCGCGCGACCTCTCCTCTCCTGTCGGTGTGACCCCGCTCCTGCGGGCGTGACTCCCGCGGCGCCGGCGCACCGCCCGGGCCGGCGCCCTTCCCTCCACCGCCGCCCCCGCCGCCACCTCCTTCGTACGGCCCCCCTCGACCCGGAGGAACGCCTCCCATGTTCGACACAGTTCTGGTCGCCAACCGCGGCGAGATCGCCCTCCGGGTGATCCGCACCCTGCGGCGGCTCGGCGTGCGCTCGGTCGCCGTGTTCAGCGACGCCGACGCCGACGCGCCGCACGTCCGCGAGGCGGACGTCGCCGTCCGGCTCGGCCCGGCCGACCGCAGCGACAGCTCGGCGGCCGAGACCTACCTGCGCACCGACCAGATCCTCGCCGCCGCCCGCCGCACCGGGGCCCAGGCCGTCCACCCCGGTTACGGCTTCCTCGCCGAGAACGCCGGCTTCGCCCGTGCCTGCGCCGACGCCGGCCTCGTCTTCATCGGACCTCCTCCCGGTGCGGTCGAGCTGATGGGCGACAAGATCAACGCCAAGGAAGCCGTCCGAACCGCCGGCGTTCCGGTGGTCCCCGGCAGCCAGGCCACCGCGCCCACCGACGGGGATCTCCTCGCCGCTGCCGAGGAGATCGGCTACCCCGTCCTGCTCAAGCCGTCCGCCGGAGGCGGCGGCAAGGGCATGCGCCTCGTGCGGGACCGCGTCGACCTGCCCACCGAGATCGCCGCCGCCCGCCGCGTCGCCCGGACCGCCTTCGGCGACGACACCCTGCTGCTGGAACGCTGGGTCGACCGGCCGCGCCACATCGAGGTGCAGGTGCTCGCCGACGCCCACGGCACCACCGTCCACCTCGGCGAGCGCGAATGCAGCCTCCAGCGCCGCCATCAGAAACTGATCGAAGAGGCTCCCTCCGTTCTGCTCAATGCCGAGACCCGCGCCGCGATGGGCGCCGCGGCCGTCCGCGCCGCGGAGTCCTGCGGCTACACCGGCGCCGGCACCGTGGAGTTCATCGTTCCCGGCATCGACCCGGACTCCCCCGCCACCGCCTCCACCGAGGGGGTACGGGACTTCTTCTTCATGGAGATGAACACCCGCCTCCAGGTCGAACACCCCGTCACCGAACTCGCCGTCGCCGTCGGCGACGATTCAGCCCGACTCGACCTGGTCGAGTGGCAGCTGCGGATCGCCTCGGGCGAACGGCTCTCCTTCGACCAGTCCGACATCTCCTTCCTGGGCCACGCCATCGAGGCCCGGATCTGCGCCGAGGACCCGGAACGGGACTTCCTGCCCACCGGCGGCCGCATCCTCCTCCTGGACGAGCCCCAGGGCGAGGGCGTGCGCGTCGACTCCGGAGTCGCCCCCGGATCCGTCGTCACCAGCGCCTACGACCCGATGCTCGCCAAGGTCATCGCGTACGGGCCCGACCGCCCGACCGCGCTGCGCCGGCTCCGCGCCGCGCTGGCCGACACCCGCATCCTGGGCGTCACCACCAACACCGGCTTCCTGCGACGGCTGCTCGCACACCCCGAGGTCGTCGCCGGCCGACTGGACACCGGCCTGGTGGAACAGACGGCCCAGCAGCAGCCCGCCCTGCTCGCCTCGCCGTACTCCCCGGCGAACGCGCCGAGCGGCGCGCACGAGACCGGCGAGGCAGACAAGGCCAACGAGGCCGATGACGCGCACGAGGCCGCTGCCACAACTGCCGACCCGCTGACGGCCGAGACGCCACCACCTGCCCACCTCCTCTACTACGCGGCCGCGCTGGCGCGGCACCTGGACCTCACCCCGGCCGCCGACCCCGGCGGCTGGACCGACCCCTTCTCCCTTCCCTCCGGCTGGCGCCTGAGCGGCACCCCCGCCTGGACCACCCACCGACTCCGTACCCCCGGCCGGGATCCGGTCTCGGTGCGCATCCGTTCGATCACTGCGGGCAACGTAGCCGATGCCACTGACAATCCCGCCGAGCTCACCCGCGAGGTCGAGCTCCGGCTCGGCGCCGGGCCCGTCCACCGCGCCCGCGCGACCCGGACCGCCGACCGGCTGCACCTGACCGTCGACGGCCTGCAGACCACGTTCGCGCTGGCCACCGACGCCGCTCCCGGCCTCGTCTCCGGACCGGTGACCTGGCTCGGTGTCGAAGGCGACGCCTGGTCGCTGCACGCCCACGACCCGGTGGGCGAGCGCGCCGCCGGAACCGCCGCCCACCACGGCGCCCTGACCGCCCCGATGCCCGGGACCGTCACCGTCGTCAAGACCACGGCGGGCGAGACGGTCCGCAAGGGCCAGCCCCTGCTCGTGCTGGAGGCCATGAAGATGGAACACGTGATCGCTGCCCCGCACGACGGCGTGGTGGCCGAACTGCGGGCCGCCGCCGGCGCCACCGTCGCGATGGAGGAACTGCTGGTCGTGGTCGCCCCGGCCGGGGACGGCGCCGACGAGCAGGCCGCCCCCGCGGCCGCCGGGGTGCGGTCATGACCGCACCCGCCCGCGAACCCGACGCGCTGGACCTGGGCCTCCCCGACCCCGTCCGCGCCCCCGGCCTGCCCGAGGAGGTCCGGATCCACGAGGTCGGACCGCGCGACGGGCTGCAGAACGAGGGCTCCCAGGTGCCCGTGGAGGTCAAGGCGGAGTTCATCGCCCGGCTCGCGGACGCCGGGCTGCGCACCGTCGAGGCGACCAGCTTCGTCCACCCGAAATGGGTCCCGCAGCTGGCCGACGCCGAGGAGCTGATGCCCCGGCTCGCCGGCCTGCCGGAGCGCCACCCCGGCCTGCGGCTGCCGGTGCTGGTGCCCAACGAACGCGGCCTCGACCGGGCGCTCGCCCACCACGCCACCGACGTCGCGGTGTTCGCCAGCGCCACCGAGACCTTCGCCCTCCGCAACCTCAACCGCTCGGCGGACGAGGCGATGGCGATGTTCCGCCCGGTCGTGGCGCGGGCGACCGAGGCCGGGCTGGCGGTCCGCGGCTACCTCTCGATGTGCTTCGGAGACCCCTGGGAGGGTCCGGTCCCGGTCTCCCAGGTGGTCGGGCACGGCGTGCGGCTGCTGGAGATGGGCTGCGCGGAACTGAGCCTCGGCGACACCATCGGCGTGGCCACCCCCGGGCAGGTCGGCGCCCTGCTGGCCGGCTTCGCGCGGGCCGGGGTGCCGGCCGACCGGCTCGCCGTGCACTTCCACGACACCTACGGCCAGGCGCTCAGCAACACCCTGGCGGCCCTGCGCGAGGGGGTCACCACGGTGGACGCGTCGGCGGGCGGCCTCGGCGGCTGCCCGTACGCGAAGAGCGCCACCGGCAACCTGGCCACCGAGGACCTGGTGTGGATGCTGCACGGGCTCGGCGTCCGGACCGGGGTCGACCTGCGCGCGCTGGTCGCCACCAGCGGGTGGATGGCCGAGCGGCTCGGCCGTCCGAGCCCGTCCCGCACCGTCCAGGCGCTGCTCGGCGCCGCCCGGGGCTGACCCCGCCCCACCACCGCTCCCCGGTGCCGGCCGCGCGGAATCCCGGCCGCGGCCGGCGCCGGGCACCGCCTTCACCGCCCAATCACACCGTGCGACCGTCACACCGTCAGACGGACGCCGGTCGCCCCGCTCACGCCCGCGGCCACCCCGGCCGGGCTCCAGGAGGATCACCGTGTTCGACCACCGACTCAGCAGCGAGTACGAGGAACTGCGGCGCACCGTCGCCGAGTTCGCCCAGGACGTGGTGGCGCCGAAGATCGGCGGGTTCTACGAGCGGGAGGAGTTCCCCTACGAGATCGTCCGCGAGATGGGGCGCATGGGCCTGTTCGGCCTGCCCTTCCCGGAGGAGTACGGCGGCATGGGCGGCGACTACTTCGCACTGGGCATCGCCCTGGAGGAACTCGCCCGGGTCGACTCCTCGGTGGCGATCACCCTGGAGGCGGCCGTCTCGCTCGGCGCGATGCCGATCCACCGGTTCGGGACGGAGGAGCAGAAGCGCGAGTGGCTGCCCCGGCTGACCTCCGGCGAACTCCTCGGCGCCTTCGGCCTGACCGAGCCCGAGGGCGGCTCGGACGCCGGCGCGACCCGCACGACCGCGCGGTACGACGAGACCACCGACGAGTGGGTCATCAACGGCACCAAGTGCTTCATCACCAACTCCGGCACGGACATCACCGGTCTGGTCACCGTCACCGCACTCACGGAACCGATCGCTCGTTCGAGTGAAGAAGGCGAATTCCGCTCGCCAACGCGCGAAATCTCTTCCATCATCGTGCCCACCGGGACCCCGGGGTTCCAGGTATCGAAGAAGTACTCGAAGGTCGGGTGGAACGCATCCGACACCCGCGAACTGTCCTTTACCGACTGCCGTGTTCCCGCGGCCAACCTGCTGGGCGAGCGTGGCCGAGGCTACGCCCAGTTCCTGCGGATCCTCGACGAGGGCCGCATCGCGATCGCGGCCCTGGCCACCGGCCTGGCCCAGGGGTGCGTCGACGAGTCCGTCAAGTACGCCGGCACGCGCCGGGCCTTCGGCCGGCCGATCGGCGCCAACCAGGCCATCCAGTTCAAGCTCGCCGACATGGAGCTGCGCGCCCACACCTCCCGCCTGGCCTGGCGGGACGCCGCCTCCCGGCTGCTGCACGGCGAACCGTTCAAGAAGGAGGCCGCGATCGCGAAGCTGTACTCGTCCGAGGCCGCCGTCGACAACGCCCGCGAGGCGACCCAGATCCACGGCGGGTACGGCTTCATGAACGAGTTCCCGGTCGCCCGCTTCTGGCGCGACTGCAAGATCCTGGAAATCGGGGAGGGCACATCGGAGGTTCAGCGCATGCTCATCGCCCGGGAGATCGGCGCCGGGTTCTGATCCGGCCCCACCGGAGCAACGCCCGGCTCCTCAGGCGGTGTTGAGGAGCGCCTGACGCAGAGGAGCGGGCCGACGCCGACGGGGCGATCGACACCATCGACGGCCGACACCATCGGCCGACAACGGGGAGACGTCTCCGGGGGCGCCGAAATGCGGCGCCCGACGGAACGTCAGGGAATCACGATCACCGGGCGGTTGGCCCGCCGCGCCAGCCGCCCGGAGACCGAGCCGAAGATCTTGCCGAGCAGGCCGTGCGTCGTGCCGACGACGATCGCGTCGGCGGCGTACTCGCGGCCGACCTCCTCAATCTCGTGGCAGATGTCGCCGCCCCGCTCGATCAGGATCCACGGCACCCCGGTGAGGAAGTCCGCGCAGGCGAGCTCCAGACCCAGGACCTCGGTCCGGTGGTCGGGGAGGTCGACGAAGACGGGAGGTTCACAGCCTGCCCAGACAGTGGCGGGCAGGCGGTTGGCGACGTGCACGATCACCAGGCCGCACTGCGAACGGCGCGCCATGCCCACCGCGTACGCGAGGGCGCGCTCGCTCGACAGGGAGCCGTCGAAGCCGACGACCACGCCGTGCTGGAAGACCGGGTCGAGGGAGCGTGCGGACGCGTCCCCGGCCGTCGACTCGGTGTGCGCGCCGGGCAGGCCGGACGCCTCCGGGCGTTCGGCGCCCGGGCCCAGGCGGCCCGTCACCGGAGACCCTGCGGGGTCGGCCGGGTGCCCGCCACGCCGCTGGCGAGGCCCTGGACGGTCGTGCCGGGCGAGGCCGCCCCGTCGGACCAGGCCGTACAGAGCGCGCACGAGGCCCCGGGGAGCGCCCGGCTCCGGGCCGGCCTCCTCGGCGCCCGGGATGCGATCGGCGGTACCAGCGACGCCTGAGGTGCCAGCCGGTTCGTCGGCTCGCTGGGCGGCGGCGTCGCCGACCCGCTCGCCGCCAACCCGCTCGCCGGCGTGCTCGTCGACACGGTCATCAGCCCTCTCGCCCCCACGCTCGCCCCGGTGCTCGTCGGCCGGTACGCAGCCCGGCTCGTCGGCCTGGGCGTCGGCCTGGCCATCGGCCTGCCTGCTGGCGGGCAGGCGACCCGATACATCGGCGTCACCGTCGGCTGGAGCGAGGTCCGCGCGGCCGCCGTCGTCTCCGGTGTCTGCGCCCGCGTCGCGGGGCGCGTCCGGCTCCACCGGTCGGAAGGACTCAAAACCAGCCATGGCTCACGGCTCTTCATGGGAGAGGGGCCGACAGGAGAGGACAACGCCGCCCGGGCAGCAGGCCCGCCCACGGGATGACGTCGGTCTGCGCCGCGCAGCACCGTATGTGACCTGTTCCTTTCAGAGTACGACGGGTGTGAGGCCCAGCCCAGCGGTGAGGCCTCGGAGCGGCATTGTTCCCGCGAAAGGAGGATGCGCCCGCCGTCGACAGTGCGCCCTGCCCGCAGGCCACGCGCCCCCTCCAGAAAGGAGGTTCCCTGGAGCTTGACTGAGCGGACCGGGCGACGCAACAGGCCTGCCGGACACCGTGACCGGACTGTCATGGATCGGCGACGATCCGTTGCGACACGTCGCGAACCGTCACGTCCCGCCAGCCTCAGCCGGCCCGCCCGGACCCACCCGTACGCCGGGTCCTGGAACCCGTTTCAGCCACTACGTACGGCTTCGCGACGCGGTCTGGCATTTGCCAGGTGCATAGGCGCGGCCGCTGGCACCATGCTCGGCATGCCCCTGCTCCTGTTCGACCTCGACAACACGCTGCTCCCCAGGGACGCCGCTTTCCGGGCCTGGGCTCAGGATTTTCTCTCCGAGCGCGACCTGCCGCCCGGAGACCTCGACTGGTTCGTCACGCTCGACGGCGGCGGCTACGTGCCGCGCAGCACCGTACTGTCCGCCGTCCGGCGCCGCTACGGGTTGGACGTCTCCGCCGAGTTCCTGCTCGCCCACTACCGACGCGGCATCAACTCCCACATCCACTGCCCGCCCGGACACGTCGAAGCGCTGCGGGCGGCACGGGCGGCCGGGTGGACGCTCGGCATCGTCAGCAACGGCGGCACCCGGCCGCAGTTGGAGAAGATCCGGCTGACCGGGCTGGGGCCGCTGGTCGACGGCTGGGTCATCTCCGAGGAGGCCGACTGCGTCAAACCGGATCCGCTGATCTTCGAGATAGCCGCCCAGCGGTGCGGTGTCGCGCCCACCGGGACGTGGGCCGCGCACACCTGGATGGTCGGGGACCACGCGCCCGCGGACATCGCCGGCGCCGAACTGGCCGGCCTGCGTAGCGTCTGGCTGCACCACGGCCGGCCCTGGGCCGAGAGCGGCTACCGGCCGACGCTGAAGGCGGCCGGTCTGCCGGAGGCCGTCGGCCAGGTGCTCGCCGCACGCGGCGCGCCGTCGGCCCGGCCGGGCCTGCGCGCGGGCGGACCGGTCCAGCGGCGGGCCACCGGCGTACCGGTGCGCGCGGGGGCGCTCGCCAGCGCGCGCACCGGCGCACAGCTGGCGGGATGCGCTCCTGACGGCCCGTTCGCGCCTGCTGCCGTGAACGCCGGAACGGCGAGTGCCCCCGATGGTTCGACGGCGGGGTCGGATGTCCGAAACCGAACCGGCGGGTTTGCCGTGGTCGCCGACAGCCGTCCTGGCCTGATCCCCGGCGCGAACCCGGCGGCGGACCCTGGGGCGAGCGTGCTGCGCCCCGCTGCGGCGGCGCGCCCAACGGCCGTCCGCAGGAAGGAGGATGGGGCTGGGCCCGCGCGGACCACGTTCGCCGTGGCACCGGCGGCGGCCGCCCCGTAACGCCCTGCTTGAAAGCGCCACCTCGCGCACCTCGCCCCGCACGCCCTTCACACACCCCACCCCACCGCACCCCACCGCAGCGCAGCGCAGCGCAGCGCACCGCACCGCACCGCACCGCACCGCACCTGGCGACCCGAACCACACCTGGCGACCCGAACCACACCTGGCGACGACCCGCCGCGGGGCGGCCCGGCCGTCAGCCGTGCGCGGAGGTCCGGGTCCACCAGCAGGTGCGGGCCTGCTCGGTGAACCCGAGCTTGCGGTAGAGCGGTTCGCCGAGCGAGGTGGCGACCAGGGTGGCCGGGCGGTCGGGGCGCGCATGGGCCAGGGCGGTCTGGAGCACGGCACGGGCCACGCCCTGACCGCGCCGGCCGGGCAGGGTGGCGACCCAGTACACCCCGGTGGCCTGGCCGTCGTCGTAGGTGAGGCAGGTGCCGGCGGTGGCGCCGGCGACGCGGCCCAGCCAGGCCCGGAGCCCGGGTTCGTGCAGGAGCTGTTCCGGGAGCGCTTCGCCACGGGTCCAGGGCTGCCGGGCGGGCAGCGGGAAGCCGTCCACGATCGCGCGCTCGACCTGCGCGAACGCCTCGCCGTCCAGCGCCTCATCGACCGTCAGGGAGCCACCGCCGTGCGCCTCCGAGAGGAAGGGGAGGACGGCCGGGACTCCGTCGACCGGGCCGGGTTCACGGGTCATCACCGGCATGACCGGCATCCGGGTGGCACCGAACCGGGTCAGGTCGAGTGCGCCGTACGGGTCCTCCAGGGTGAAGCAGATGGTCTCCCACTCCTTCAGGATGTCCGCCAACTCCCTTTCCACCAGCGCCGATTCGACATACGGGCTGGTGACCACGAAGCGGTGCGAGTCCTCCGGGGTGCGGGCGCAGCGGACCGCCGTCAAGCCCGGGCGGGTGCGGAACCGCCAGCCGTGCACGCGGGCTTGGGCCAGCCAGAAGGCGGCGGCATTGTCGTTGGCCTGTTCGAGCCGGCTGTTGGTGTTCACGGCAGGACGGTAACCCGGACGTCACGCCCCGGTTTCGCCGCCCCGGCCCTGGCCGGATGAAGCCTGGGAGGCGCACGAGCTCATTTCGTGCGCCCTCTCGTGCACCGCCGATTTTCGGTCAATTTCGCGCCAATCCCTCCCGCTTGGGCAAATCCGCAGCCCAGACCCGCCGACCGGGCGCGCGCGGGCCGGACGCCCCAGGACCGGCCCCTCGACAACCAGCCACCGTTGCACCGGCCCTCTTCCCAGAAGGGTCGACGGGTGCCACGCTTCGTGATCGAATGCATCACGCCAAATTGCCATGTCGACATAGCGTCGGATGGTGAACTTGTCACAACGGCAATGGTCAACCCGATAGATTTCGATCTTGGCGAGCAGTGCCGCACCACCCACACCACACCACCGAGGGGGCTTGAGCGCCTTGAGCAGGGTGAGCAGGAGCGACGCGGGTCCTGACAGCGGCCAGGCGGCGGCCGGTATCGCGGCTCGGTCCGCGAGAAGTACCGGCACCTCCGCGACCGCCGCCACCACCCGCAACTCCGGCACCCCGGGCGCCGCCTCGCACTCCTCGTACCCCGCAGTGCCCTCCCCCGGCACCGCCGCCACCGGCACCCCGGCGACGGCCGCAGAGCACGGCGGAGCGGCACACGGCGGGCAGGCGTACGGCGGTCCCGCGTACGGCGGGCAGGCGTACAGCGGGTCGGCACACGGCGGAGCAGTACACGGCGGTCAGCAGGCGCACTCCGGACAGTCCGTCAGCCGAGGCGCCGTCAGTCCGGCGCAGGCCTACGGCGCCGACTTCCCGTCCTACCTCGGCTACCCAGGAGCGGGCGCGACGAACGGCGCGAACGGGGCGAACGGCACCCCTGGCCTGAACGGGGCCCCCGCCGGCTCCCTGGGCGGCCCGCTCGCCGGCCTCCCCCTGGGCTCCCCCGGCCACGGCCCGCTGGGCCACGGCAGTGGCCCGGGCGCGAACGGCTCGTCGACCCCGATGACGGTCTCCGCCCCGCGCAAGCTCTCCGGCCGCCGCCGGGAGACCGTCGCGGTGCTGATCTTCGGCGGCGCCCCGATCTTCGAGAGCTCGATCCCGCTGTCCGTCTTCGGCGTCGACCGCCAGGACGCCGGGGTACCGCGCTACCGGCTGCTGGTCTGCGCCGGCGAGGACGGCCCGCTCGCCACCACCGGCGGCCTCACCCTCTCCGCTCCGTACGGTCTGGAGGCCCTCGCCCGGGCCGGCACGATCGTCGTACCGGCCTGGCGCTCGATCTCGCAGCCGCCGCCGGTCGAGGCGATCACCGCCCTGCGCAAGGCCCACCACGAGGGCGCGCGGATCATCGGGCTCTGCACCGGCGCCTTCGTCCTGGCCGCCGCCGGCCTGCTCGACGGCCGTCCGGCGACCACCCACTGGATGTACGCGCCGACGCTGGCCAAGCGCTACCCCCGGGTGCACGTGGACCCGCGCGAGCTCTTCGTCGACGACGGCGACGTGCTCACCTCGGCCGGCACCGCCGCCGGCATCGACCTGTGCCTGCACGTGGTGCGCAGCGACCACGGCGCCGAGGCGGCCAACGCGCTGGCCCGCCGCCTGGTGGTCCCGAGCCGTCGCAGCGGCGGCGGACAGGCCCAGTACATCGATCAGTCTTTACCTGAAGAGATCGGCAACGACCCGCTGGCCGAGGTGGTCACCTGGGCGCTGGAGAACCTCAACCAGCAGTTCGACGTCGAGGTGCTGGCGGCCCGCGCGTACATGAGCCGACGCACCTTCGACCGGCGGTTCCGCACGCTCACCGGCAGCGCGCCGCTGCAGTGGCTGATCACCCAGCGGGTGCTCCAGGCGCAGCGGCTGCTGGAGACCTCGGAGCTGTCGGTGGACGACGTCGCCCGCCGGTGCGGGTTCCGTTCGCCGGTGGCGCTGCGCGGGCACTTCCGCCGCCAGCTCGGGGTCTCGCCGGCCGCGTACCGGACCAGCTACCGGGCGCGTCGGCCCGGGCCGCAGTCGGCGGTGCCGACCGGTCCGCACGGCGGCGACCTGCGGCTGCCCGGTGCCCTGCCGCACGCGGCGGCCGGGTCCGCGGCGGGCGCGACGATGTTCGGCGGGGCGCACGGCGCACAGCACGGCAGCCAGCACGGCGCGCAGCCCGCGTACCCGTTCCCGGCCGGGAACGGCACACCGGCGCAGGTCGGCCCGCACGGCCAGCCGCTGCCGCACGGCGCGTCGCCGGCCGCGGCGGGGCAGCCGGGCCCGCACGGCCAACCCGGCCCGTTCGCTCCGGGGCAGGCCGGGACGCCGGCCGACCGGGCCTTCCACGCCCGTGCCGGGCAGCCGTACCCGCACCAGCAGGCCGCGCAGCAGCCGCACCCCGGGCAGCAGGGTGCGGGGCGCGGTCCGGTTCGGTCGCCGCTGGTGCCGCCGCAGGCGGGGTCGGGGGCGGGGCGTCCGCCGCGCACCGCGGAGCACGCGGCGGCGGAGGACGGCCACCCCCAGCCGGGGGCGCGCGGCCAGGGGCAGGGGCACCGCAGTGCGGTCGAACGGCCCGCGGACGAACCGGGTGCCACGGCGGGCTCCGCCCGCGGTCACGGCTCGGCGAGCGGCCGGGTACCGGCCCCCGCCCCCACCGGGCAGCCGACGACCGGGGCGGGCGAGCTCCGGGGCCGGCAGGCGCGGGTGCCGCAGGCCCGTCCGCAGGGCGGCCGGGCGGCGGCGGCCGACGGCGCCCGGTCGGCGCGCGAGGCCCGTCCGACCCGGGACGGCCACGCGGTCCGGACCGGGCGGGAGGGCGAGCGGCCGGACGGCCACGGCCCGCACGGCGGCGCGGAGGAGCACCAGGCCGAGGGCTGTGCCCCGGAGCCCCGCTCGGCTCCGCCGGTCCCCGCGGCGCGTGATCGCGCCGTAGGGTGAGTTGTGTGAATGACCGTTTGGTATGGATCGACTGTGAAATGACCGGCCTCGACCTCGACCAGGACGCCCTGGTCGAGGTCGCGGCACTGGTGACGGACTCCGAGCTCAACATCCTCGGCGAGGGTGTGGACGTCATCATCCGCCCGCCGGCGGAGGCGCTGGCGGGCATGCCCGAGGTGGTGCGCGCGATGCACACCTCCTCCGGCCTGCTGGAGGAGCTGGAGCAGGGCGTGACGCTGGCCGAGGCCGAGGCGCGGGTGCTCGCGTACATCCGCGAGCACGTGCCGGAGGCCGGCCGGACGCCGCTGTGCGGGAACTCGGTGGCCACCGACCGCGGCTTCCTCGCCCGGGACATGCCGGCCCTGGAGAAGCACCTGCACTACCGGATCGTGGACGTCTCCTCGATCAAGGAGCTGGCCCGCCGCTGGTACCCGAAGGCGTACTACAACAGCCCGCAGAAGGGCGGCAACCACCGGGCGCTCGCCGACATCCGCGAGAGCATCGACGAACTGCGGTACTACCGCGAGGCGGTGTTCGTCCCGCAGCCCGGACCGGACACCGACACCGCGCGCGCCATCGCCGAGAAGTACCAGGCCTCGGAGGGCTGACCCGGGGGGCCGGGGGAGGTGCCCGCGTTCGCCTGGACGAAAGCCTGGCGCGAGCACCCTCTCGGATCCTGTAGAGTTCTTCCTGTCGGAACGGGAACGCGGAAGCGGGAACGAGCCGGACAGATGGTGGGTGTAGCTCAGTTGGTAGAGCACCTGGTTGTGGTCCAGGTGGCCGCGGGTTCAAGTCCCGTCACTCACCCCAGAGCCTGAGGGGCCGATCTCTTCGAGAGATCGGCCCCTCAGGCGTTTTCGCGTTCCCTCAACTGCCCGCCGTGGTTCGGGTTTTCCCGGCGCAGGCCTGCCGCCAGATGCTACCGGCTAGTAACATTCCTGCCATGACCACACCTTCGATCGGCCAGCAGCTCGACTCCACCGTGCCGATGGCGCACACCCTCAAGCTGGAGTACCTGGAGACCACCGCGGACCGCGCCGTGCTGCGACTGCCCGACCAGCCCGCGTACCACAACCACGTCGGCGGACCGCACGCCGGCGCGATGTTCACCCTCGCCGAGTCCGCCAGCGGCTGCATCGTGCTCGCCGCCTTCGGCGACCAGCTCTCCCGGGCCGTGCCGCTCGCGGTGAACGCCGAGATCGCCTACAAGAAGCTCGCCATGGGCGAGGTCACCGCCACCGCCCTCCTCGGCCGCCCCGCCGCCGAGGTCGTCGCCGAGCTGGACGCCGGTGGCCGCCCCGAGTTCCCGGTCACCGTCGAGATCACCCGCGCCGACGGCGCCGTCACCGGTGTGATGACCGTCACCTGGACGCTGCGCCCCAACTCCTGACCGCGCCACGGCCGGTGGCCCCGGGCAACCCGGCCCCGGGGCCACCCGTGCGATGACTGTCCGTGACGGCGGGCGTGACCTCACGACCCGTCCGCTCGTTCTCAACTCACATGCGAGCCAATCACGCGACCAAGCCCCTGGAACCCGCCCCCCGCGGCGTCGGCGCACGGCGCGCGATCGGCCGGTGGCTGCCCCGCGTCCTCGCCGCCGGCGGCGCCCTCCTCGCCCAACTCGGGGGCTTCGGCGCGCAGAGCGCCTCCGCCGACCCGCTGCCGGACCAGACCCGACCCGCCGTCCGCCGCACCCTGGCCGGCGGGCCGGCGCCCGGCCGGCCCGTCCAGGCCGGGCGGCCCGCGTACGACGGGCCGTCGGCCGAGCGGTCCGACGAGCCCGGGCGCCCGACGGCCGAGGAGACCGACCGCCCCTCCCCCGGGCTCGTCGGGGAACTGACCGGCGCCGTCCCCGACGCCGGGATCGACGGCGCCACCGGCACGGTCGGCAGCGTCTTCCAGGACCGGATCCGGGCCGGCGGCCTCCCCCTGCCCGGGCAACGGGCCGCCGTCCCCGACGCCTTCGCGATCGCCTCCGGCCTGCTCGACACCGCCCCCGCCCAGGGCCGCCCCGCCGAGACCCGTGCCTCCCGGGAGGGCGGGCCCGCCGAACTGCCCGCCACCGCACGGTCCGGCGCCGCCGGAGGCCGCTCCGCCGCACCGGCCGCCACCACCCGACCGTCCGGGGCGACCGACGCGCCCCCGGTCCAGGAGGCCACCGCTCCGGACGGGCGGAGCGCGACCGGAGCCGCCACGGGCCGTGACCGGACGGGCTCCACCACCGCCCCGCCGGTCGGGGCCGGCGCACCCGCCCAACCGTCCGAAACGCTCGCGCTCGCCGACACCGCCACGGTGACGGTCGTGGGCGACGGTTCCGCCACCGCGACCGCCGTCCTCGCGCCGATCGCCGCCGGGCTGCTGCTGACCGGCGCGGCCATGTGCAAGCACCGCGGCCTGCCGCGCGGGCACTGACCGGGCTCACGCTCCTGGCGACGGTTCCAGCACCGGCCGCGGGCGTGCCCGCCCGGGGGCGAACCGGGCGCCCCGTCAGGCAGTCGGCCGGGAGGTCAGCGGAAGACGCCCGGGGGCGGGGCCGGGGAGGGGGCGGCGGTGGCGTCCGTGGCGGGGACGGCCCCGGCGGCGAACGCGGTGAGGGCGGGGCCGTGTTCGACCCGGCCGAGGGCGGCGTCGGAGGCGACGCGGCGGGTGAGGTCGGCGATCGGGAGGGGGGCGTGGGCGCCGGCGAGGACGAGGTTGCCGAAGCGCTTGCCGCGCAGGACGGCGGGGTCGGCGACCAGGCACAGTTCGGGGAAGACCGCGCCGAGGGTGGCGATCTGGGAGCGGGCGAAGGGCAGCGCCGAGCCGTCGGCGATGTTGGCCGCGTACCAGCCGCCGGGGGCGAGGGCGCGGGCGGCGAGGGCGGTGAACTCGACGGTGGTGCAGTGGGCCGGGGTGCGGGCGCCGGAGAAGACGTCGGTGATGACCAGGTCGGCGCTGCCCTCAGGGGTGCGTTCGAGCACGCTGCGGGCGTCGGCGCCGCGCACCTTGATCTGCCAGCCGCGCTCCAACGGCAGCTCGGTGCGGACGAGTTCGGTGAGCGCGGTGTCGATCTCGGCGACCTGCTGGCGGGAGCGGGGCCGGGTGGCCGCGACGTAACGGGCCAGGGTGAGGGCGCCGCCGCCGAGGTGCAGCACGGTGAGCGGGCGGCCGGGCGGGGCGACCAGGTCGATCAGGTGGCCGAGCCGGCGCTGGTACTCGAAGCCGAGGTGGGTGGGGTCGGCGAGGTCGACCATGGACTGCGGGGCGCCGTCGATCAGCAGCGACCAGGCCGCGGGGCGGTCCCGGTCGGGGCGCAGTTCGGCGAGGCCGGAGCCGACCGGGCGGGTGAGCGGGCCCTGGGCGTGGGTGCGGCCGCCGGGGCCGGTGACGTCCGGCCCGGTGTCGCGCTCGGTGCCGCGGCCCGTGCCCCGGGCTGCTCTGCTGCTTCGTCCCATGACCGCCATTATCGCCGCCGGGCGGGGCGGCCTCGCTGGTCAGGAGGTCGGGGGCGTGCCAGGTGGATCCGGCCGGAGGGGCGGGCCAGGCTCGCGGGCCCGGCGGGATCCGCACGGCACGCCCGCTAGAACGGACCGAGGCCGCCTGCGGTGAGCGTGCAGGCGGCCTCGCAGAGGGCGGATCGGAGCACCCAGGCATCGGTGGGACGGGCGGCGCAGGCGGCGCCGGAGGGGGGCATCACCCACCGTGGGTCGGTGGCGGTCGGCAGCAGGGCGCCGGCGGTACAGGAACTGCCGGGCAGGTGCCAGGTCTCGCTGGTGCCGGCGGGGACGAGGAAGGTGACGGTGCTGCCGTTGCGGCTCTGCAGGACGGCCCCGCAGGCCCTGCGCAGCCGCAGGATGTCCACCGCCTCCAGGCCGTGCCGCAGGGCGACCGTCACGGTGTCGCAGGTGGTGACGAGGGTGTCCTGGTCCGGGCCGAGGCGGTGGCCGGGGTGCCGGCCGCCGCGGGGGGCGCGTCCGCCTTCGACCGGGCCCCGGCCGGGGATCCGGTCGTCGGCCGGGTCGGGGAGCAGGGCGGGGGCGGCGCCGGCGAGCACGCCGCCGGCGGCCGGTCGGTACTGCGGCAGTCCGGTGGCCATCATGGGCCCTCCTGTATCTCGTCGGGTCGGAAGCGCCGCCGCCCGGGAGGTGGGGGCCGCGGGGACGGACGACAGGCCGGGGCGACGGCCCGGGCTTCCACGTATCAGGACAACGCCGCGGACACCTCGCAGGCCACGGGGCGCCTTACAGCAAGGCATGGCATTTCATGGCGGATAACCCGCAACCACGCCCGCTTTATACCGAATTGGGGGTACATCTCCCATGAACCGGCTGTGGTCGACCGGTCACGCCCGGTACTGTCGGTGGCGGGTCACGACGATCCCACCGGCCACACCGGGCCGTTCCCGCACCGTCGCGCACCACCGTGCCGACACCCGGACCGTACCCGCACTTCGCCCCCTCACCCGACACCCGCGCACCTCCGGCGCCGCCGGCCGCGCGCCCGCACCACCACCCTCCGCACGACCACGGAGCGCACCATGGCAGCCACCCCACCGGCCGAGCCGAACCGCCCGTCACCCAACGCCGTGATGCGCGCACTGCGCGGCAACCGCTCACCCGGCGAGTTCGCCATGGCCGTGCGCCGGGCGGCCCGAGAGATCGGGGAGCACGTCTCCTGCGACGCCCGCTACGTCGGGCGGGTCGAATCCGGCGAGATCCGCTGCCCCAACTACGCCTACGAGCGGGTCTTCCGACACATGTGGCCGGATCGCACGCTCACCGAACTCGGCTTCTCCCCCCGGACCGCCGTCCGCCGCCGCCCGGCGGACAGTGCCGGCGGGAGGGCCGAAGCCCCCCCGCTCCACCCACCGTTCCCGCCCCCGCCCGCCCCGCGCTCACCAATCTCCACTCAACTCCCGTACGCTGCCTCGCCGTACGCGGATCCAGCCGCTCCGACCAGGCCCCCGTGGCCGAGGGCCGTCGCGGTGCCCCGGGGGCCTGATGGATCGCCCTATCTCGACGAGGAGAACGACGACGTGCGTCGCCGTACGTTCCTGGCCGGCGGCCCGACCGCGCTGGCCGCCGTGATCGGCATCGACCGGCCGACCGTGGCCGCCGCCGCGGCCACCGCCAGTGCCGCCGCCGACCCCGCCGCGCCGGTGCTGTTCGAACCCGGCCCCGGCGCCTTCGTGCCCGGCCGCCCCGGGCCGGTACCGCCACCCCGCAAGGTCGGCGCCGCCGAGGTGCTCGGCGTCGAGGAGGCCGTCCGGGAGATCCGGCTGGCCGACGACGCGCACGGCGGCGACACCCTGTTCGAACGCGCCGGGCAGTCGCTGCGCACCGCCTACCTGCTGCTCAACGAGGGCGAGTACAGCGCGGAGACCGAACGCCGGCTCCAGGCCGGGGCCGGCGAACTCGCCATCTCGGTGGGCTGGTTGGCACACGACTCGAACCGGCTGGCGGACGCCCGCTCGCTCTACGCCGAGGCGCTCGCCACCGCCCGCATGGCCGGCGACGCCGCACTGGAGGCGCACGTGTTCTGCAACAGCGCCTTCCTCGCCCGGGACGCCGGCCGCCCCCGCGAGGCGCTGCGCGCCGCCCAGGCCGGGCAGGTCGCCGCCCGCCAGCTGGACTCCCCCCGGCTGCTCGCGCTGCTGGCCATGCGGGAGGCCGGCGGCTGGGCGCTGCTGCAGGACCGCGCCGCCTGCGAACGCGCGATCGCCCGGTCGTACGCGCTGTTCGGCCGCGGCCGCTCCGAGGACGATCCGGAGTGGATGTCCTTCTTCGGCGAGGCGGAGATCGCCGGCCTGCAGTCGCAGTGCTGGTCCGCGCTCGGCGACTGGGACCGCGCCAGCGAGCAGGCCGCGCTGGCCATAGCACTGCAGAAGCCGCACTTCGTCCGCAACCGGGTGCTGTACACCGCCGAACTGGCCCACGACCGGCTCGGCCGGGGCGACCTGGCGGGTGCGGCGCACCACGGTTCGGCCGCCGTGGCGCTGTTCGGCGAAGTCCGTTCGGCCCGGATCCGGAGCATGCTGGCGGACACCGCCGAACGGCTGCGCCCGCACGTCGCCGTGACCGAGGTGCGTCACTTCCTGGCCGGGTACGACCAGGCGGCGGCCGCCTGAGGCACCGATCCTGACGGGACGTCAGTGGCCGGTGGCCAGGCCCTCCAGGTGGGAGAGGTCGTTCCAGACCTCCACGGCCGGCGCGCCGTACTCCCAGGAGAGCACGCAGAGCGCGGCGGTGCCGAGCTTGAAGCGCTGGGCGAACTCGGGCGGCAGGCCCAGCCAGCGCGCGGTCAGGATGCGCAGCAGGTGGCCGTGCGCGAACAGGACGACGTCCCGGTCCGCGCAGTGCATGACGGTGGTGTCCGGCTCGGGGACGCCGTGCTCCTCGTTGAGGCCGGCGAGGAAGGCGTCCACCCGGGCGGCCACCTCGGAGAGCTTCTCGCCGCCGGGCACGCCGTCGCGCCAGATCAGCCAGCCGGGGTGGTCGGTGGCGCGGATGTCCGCGCCGGTGCGGCCCTCGTACTGGCCGTAGTCCCACTCCATGAGCTCCGGGCGATCCACCGCCCGGTCGCCGAAGCCGGCCAGGGCGCAGGTCTCCCTGGCGCGGCCGAGCGGACTGGTGTAGACGAGCGCGTCCGGCAGCCCGTTCCAGGGGGCCTTGGCGAGGCGGGCGCCGAGCGCCCGGGCCATCGCCCGGCCCTCCTCGGTCAGCGGGATGTCGGTGCGGCCGGTGTGGCGGCCGGTGGCCGACCATTCGGTCTCGCCGTGGCGGACCAGCACGATTCGGGCGGGCATGGCAGGCTCCTCGCAGCGGGGCGGTGGCAACGGTCGGTCTCACCCTTGAGCACCGGGTTCCATGATCCCTCACCCGGACGGCGGGCACGATCGCGGGCCGGGTCGGGCCGAAACGGTCTCGGCACCCGGGCCGACCGGGGCCCGGGGTGTCCCCGTCCGGCACGCACGCGCGGTTCAGGCCGGAACAGGCCGGTCCGCACCGCATTGTCGGACCCGGGTGCGACACTGGGCCGCACCATGAACGTCTCGACGAACGTCCCGTCCACCGGGCACGCTGAGCCGCTCTCCCAGCGGCTCGCCGAACTGCGCGGTCCCGCGCCGCAACGCAGCCTGAACGCCCGTTCCCTCGCCGCGCTCGCCGCCAATCCGGGCTGCCACCGCCGCGCCGTGCTCGACGCGGCGGGGGTGGACAAGTCGACGCTGGCCGCCCGGCTCGGCCGCCCCGCGCCCTTCGGGCAGTCCCCGTTCGCGATCGCCCGCGGCGTGATCTTCGAGTCCCGGCTGAAGGCGGACGACTACGCCGCGCTGCTGGAGCCGCTGCGCGGCCACCTCGGCGTCCCGGCGGACGGCGGCACCCCCTTGCAGGTGCCGGACCTGCTGCACCGCTCCGGTCCCGCCGTCCGGGCCGACCGGACGGTCGAGGCGCTGGCCCGGGCCGCCGCCGACCCGCAGGCCTGGACGCTGCTGGACCACCCGATGCTGCGCCTGGACGTGGCCGGCGGCACCGCCTACCTGGAGCCGGACGCGGTCGTGGTGCACGGCGGCCGGTGCACGGTGGTCGAGATCAAGTCCTTCCCGGTGCTGGACGGCGGCGCGGACCCGGCCAAGGTCGGCGCCGCCGCCCGCCAGGCCGCCGTGTACGTGCTGGCGCTCCAGCGGACCGCCGCCGCGCTGGCCGGCCACCCGCTCGACGCCGACCCGTACGCCGAGCAGCGGCTGCCCGGCAGCCCCCGGTCGATCGTGCTGCTGGTCTGCCCGAAGGACTTCGGCAACCGGCCGACGGCCGTCACCGTCGACGTCCGCCGCGAGCTGGCCACCACCCGCCGCCAGCTGAGCCGGATGACCGGCATCGAGCGGCTGCTGGCGGAGCTGCCGGCGGGCGCCGACTTCGACCTGGCGGCGGACGAGGAGGGCGTGCCGGCCCGCTCCGCCGAGGAGCTGGCCGCCTCGGTCGAGGCGGTGCCCGCCGCGTACGGCCCGGACTGCCTCTCCACCTGCGAGCTCGGCTTCCACTGCCGCGCCCAGGCCCGCTGCGGCGACCGGGTCGAGCAGCTCGGCCGGGGTGTGCGCGGCGAACTGGGCAGCATCCGGACGGTGACGCGGGCCCTGGCCGCCGCCGAAGCCGGCATCGCCGCCGGCACCGGCCTGGACACCGCCGACGCGGACGAGGAGGCGGGCGTGGACGCGGGCGTGGACGAGGCGGCCGAACGGCTGGCCTACGCGGCCGCGCTGCGCGCCGAGGCGCTGGGCAAGGCCCCGACGGCGGGCCACGCATGAGCCTGCTGACCACCCTCGCCCGGCTGGAGGCCGTCCGCAGCGGGCAGGCCGAGCCGCTGGCCACCGTCCGGCACCGGCACCTGTCCGACCGCCCGATGGTGGTCGTGCCGCTGACGGCCGCCGGTGAGGCCGGCGCGCCGCTGGCGGTGCTGCTCGGCACCGACCGGGACGCACCCCGGCTGCACCTGGTGCCGCAGCCGCTCAACCGCACCCTGCGGTTCGACTTCCTGGCCGAGCTGGCCGCCGACCTGCTGCCGTACCTGGAGTCCTTCGCCGAGGACGTGGAGCAGATCGAGGGCTCCGAGAAGGACCCGGAGACCGGCGAGAAGACCCAGGTGTTCCGCGAGCTGTGCGCCGACGCGCCGCAGCTGATCGTGCCGAACGGCGCGGGCGTGCGGCACCTGGCCCTGCTCGGCCGCTCCACCCGGTTCCGCCGCACGGTCGAGGACGACGAGCCGGGGCCGTACCCCGCGCCGGTGCGGGTGCCGCTGCTCGGCCGCTGGCTGACCCACCTCACCGACCGCGCCCAGGTGCCCGGCACCAGCCTGCTGCTGCCGATGACCGGCCTGCTGGCCCGGCACTGGGCCACCGGCCAGAGCCACCTGGAGGACCAGCACCTGGCCGCCCACCTGGCCTGGCACGCCCCGCCGGACGGCCTCACCGGTGCCGAGGCGGCCGAGCGCGCCGAGTCCGCCCGGGACGACCGGGGGCAGTTGCTGCACCCGCCGGCCGGCCCGGCCACCGATCCGCGCTTCGACGAGTTCGTGCTCGCCCCGGCGATCGCCCGCTACGACACCGCCACGGCCGCCCTCCAGCACAGCACCGAGCAGCGCGACGAGGCCGCCGCCGAGCGTGCCCGGGCGGCCGTCCGGGCGGCGGTCGAGCAGTTGCGCGAGGTGCTGGCGGCGGTGCTGCTGCCCACCTGGCGGGACGTCTGGCGCGGCCTGGATCTGCTGCGCGGGCTGCCGCCCGCCGGGCACCTGGCGGAACGCTGGACCGGCGACCGCTGGTCCTACACCGGCCACCGGGACCGGCTGGCGGCCGGCGAGCCGCCGCAGCCGCGGCAGGACGACGCCGTCACGGCCGCCCGCAAGCTCGCCCAGCGCGAACGCGAGCAGACCCGGCTGGACGTCCAGGAAGCGCTGGACGATCCGCTGGCGATGGCCGAACACCGGCTGTCCGGCGAGGCGTTCAGCGGCGTGGTGACCGAGGTGGTGCCGGACTACGACACCACCGGCCGCTCCCCCAAGCCGCGCCCGCTGATCACCCTGCGCACCGCCGACCGCCCGCACGCCGACCTCGGGCGGGAGGCGCACCGGGTGTGGGGGTCCCCCCAGCCGGAGGCCGGCGGCGGCCGGTCCCCGCAGAAGGCGGAGATCGCGGCCGTCGACCCGGCCGGGGGCACCATCACCCTGCGCGTACTGTCCGGCATGGGGCGCAGGAAGGAGCCCGAGCCGGGCAGCCTGCCCGAGCCCGGCGATCCGGTCACCTTCACCCTGTTCGAGCTGACGGTCCGCCAGTCCGCGCCGCTGCCCGAGCCGGACGACACCCCGTGGACGCACGGCGGCCCGCCCGGGGCCGCGACCGTACCCGCCCCGTCCGTCTCCGAGGAGTGGGAATGATGGCCGAGTCGAACACCGGGCAGGCACCGGGCGCGGCCGCCGACGCCGCCGTGGCCCGGATCCTGGCCGCGACCGTCCACCCGGCGGCCGGCGCCCCGCGCGGCGTGGTGGTCGATTCCCCGCCCGGCGCCGGGAAGTCGACGCTGGTGGTGCGGGCGGCCCGGGAGCTGGTCGAGGCCGGCGAGCGGCTGATGATCGTCGCCCAGACCAACGGCCAGGTGGACGACCTGGTCGGCCGACTCGCCGAGAAGGCACCGGACCTGACGATCGGCCGGCTGCACGCCGCCGACGCCCGGCCCGGCCCGGAGGTGCTGAAGCACG
This sequence comes from Kitasatospora sp. NPDC098663, assembly GCF_044760075.1. Taxonomy (NCBI): domain Bacteria; kingdom Bacillati; phylum Actinomycetota; class Actinomycetes; order Kitasatosporales; family Streptomycetaceae; genus Kitasatospora; species Kitasatospora sp. NPDC098663. Next base: position 38,019 of record NZ_JBIWAP010000022.1, read on the forward strand.
CCAACGTCACGCCCTCCGACAAGGTCGCCGAGCTGGTCGAGCACGACGTGGTGATCTCCACCTCGGCCAAGTGGCAGTGGGTACGGGCCGAGGCGCCGTGGCGGCACGCGATCGTCGACGAGGCGTACCAGATGCGCTCGGACGCCCTGCTCGCGGTGGCCCGGCTGTTCGAGCGGGCGCTGTTCGTCGGCGACCCGGGCCAGCTGGACCCGTTCACCGTGGTCGGCACCGAGCAGTGGGCGGGCCTGTCGTACGACCCGTCGAGCAGCGCCGTGGTCACCATGCTGGCGCACAACCCGCAGATCGAGCCGCACCGGCTGCCGGTCTCCTGGCGGCTGCCGGCCAGCGCGGCGCCGCTGATCTCGCGGGCGTTCTACCCGTACACGCCGTTCCGCTCCGGCACCGGCCCGGACGACCGCCGGCTGAGCGCCGCCGTCCGGCCCGACGGCGGCGCGCTGGACGCCGCCATCGACCGGGCCGCCGAGCACGGCTGGGCGCTGCTGGAGCTGCCCGCCCGGCACACCGTGCGGACCGATCCGCAGGCGGTGGCGGCCGTCGCGGCCACCGTCCGGCGGCTGCTGGAGCGCGGGCTGACCGCCCGCTCCGAACAGGGCGAGGCGCCTCTCACCGCGGACCGGATCGCGGTCGGCACCGCCCACCGGGACCAGGCCGCGGCCGTCCGCGCGGCTCTGCTCAAGGTGGGCGTCCCGGTGGACCAGGCGGCCGGCCCGGCCGTCACGGTGGACACCGCCAACCGGCTGCAGGGCCGCGAGTACGACGTCACGGTGGTGCTGCACCCGCTGTCCGGGCGGCCCGACGCGACGGCCTTCCACCTGGAGACCGGCCGGCTGTGCGTGCTCGCCTCCCGGCACCGGCACGCCTGCATCGTGGTCGCCCGGGCCGGGATCGGCGAGCTGCTGGACGAGCACCCGTCCACCGAGCCGGTCCAGCTGGGCGTCCCGGTCGCCTTCCCGGACGGCTGGGAGGCCAACCACCAGGTGCTGCACCACCTGAGCGGCCACCGGGTGCGCCTGGGCTGACCGGCCGGGCGCGCCAGGCCCCGGTCTCGGTCTCGGTCTCGGTCCACCCGGAGGAGTAGCGCGACCCCGGCGCGTGCGGGGGAATAGCGCCCGCACGCGCACCGTTCCGTTACGGGCCGCCGCCGCGCGACAATGGACGGCGGCCACGGCCGTGCGGCGCGGCCCGGAGCAGCCGCCGCCCACCCCCACCGAGACCCGGAGGTGTCCGTTCATGCCCGACTCCCACACGAAGGCGTCCGACCACGGCGGTCAGGCCGACCCCGCGCGGCGTCTGCGTCCGGTGCAGCTGCTGTTCGAGCCGCAGTCCGCCGAACCGGAGCCGGAACGATTCTTCGATCTGGAGTCGATCGACGACCCCGCGGACCTGCTGCGCCGCTCCACCGAGCTGGCCCTGGCCTTCCGAATGGCCGCCGAGCGGGCCACCGACTTCCAGGCGGTCGCCGCCGCGCAGCTGGCGGACCCGCGCCGCTTCGACGCGCTGTCCGACGCCGAGATCGCGCAGCGGGCGGACTGGACCCCCGACTACGCGGCCAAGATGATCGAGTACGGCCGCGGGCTGCTCCAGCCCCGCCGCCACGAGGACTGAGCGCAGCCGGACACGAGGCGCCGGAGCGGCAAGCCCTGGCGCTCCGGCGCCCCGGCATCGGCCGCTGGCATATGCACGAGCGGGGAAGGGTACGCGGTTCCCCGTCGTCCTGTCCGGCAAACCGCGCTTTCCCTCCCACCCGGCCCGCGGACGGCACAGGCTGCTGTCCGTGGACATCTGGACGTATCAGTCGGTGGAGTACGTCACCGTGGCCGGCGAGGCCTGGCTCGCCTCCGCCAGCGAGTACCCGCGCAGCATGCGCGCCCTCTGGGAGACCCGGCCGTGGGCGCCCTCGGTGCTGCCCTGCGGGCGCGCCTTCGACGTGATCAGCATGCCGTCGCTGTTCGGCCGCCGGGTGCTGGACGAGCTGTGGGCCTCCGGGCCGGGCTGCGGGCCGGTCGCCTCCTACCGGGGGCGGACGCTGCTGTTCGTCCAGCCCGGCGCGGGGCCCCGGCTGCGCCGGCTGCTGGCCTGGGAGGAGTGGGCCCGGGACGTGCCGCCCCTGCTGTGCCACGGCAAGGGCGACGCGGTGACCGTGCCGCCGGTGCAGCGGATGGTGAACGGCCCGGACTCCCCCGGGCCGGGCTCCGGCCGGTGGATCGTCGCCCCGGAGGACCGGGAGCCGTGGCTGCCGGGCGCCTCGGTGGTGCTGTGGGCGTGCGTGCGGGCGGCCCGGGAGCCGGCCGCGGCCGTGCCGGCCGGCGCGGCGGCCGTGACCGGAGGGTGAACGGAGGACGGCCGGTATTCGATTTTGGCGCGGACCCCGGGCGCTGCTAAAGTCTTCTCTGTCAGCAGGCGCCGCTAGCTCAGTTGGTTAGAGCAGCTGACTCTTAATCAGCGGGTCCGGGGTTCGAGTCCCTGGCGGCGCACAGACAGCCGGAAGGCCCCTTGCGAAAGCGAGGGGCCTTCCGGCGTTTCCCGTGCGAACCGGCGAACCGGCGAAAGCCGATCCGGCGAACAAGGAGACAGGACCGGGCCGCCCGCCGGAGCGGACGGCCCGACCGGGGCTCAGCGGCCGCGCAGCGCGCGGTAGCGGGCGACCAGCTCGGCGGTGGAGCTGTCCAGCTGCTCGGCGCCCTCGCCGGTCAGCAGCACCGGCTCGATCCGCTTGGCGAGCACCTTGCCCAGCTCGACGCCCCACTGGTCGAAGGAGTCGATGTTCCAGATCGCGCCCTGGACGAAGACCTTGTGCTCGTAGAGCGCGACCAGCTGGCCGAGCACCGAGGGGGTCAGCTCGGCGGCCAGGATGGTGCTGGTCGGGTGGTTGCCCTGGAAGGTCTTGTGCGGGACGAGTTCCGCGGGCACGCCCTCGGCCGCCACCTCCTCCGGGGTCTTGCCGAAGGCCAGCGCCTGGGTCTGGGCGAAGAAGTTGGCCAGCAGCAGGTCGTGCTGGGCGACCAGGCCCGGGAGCAGGTCGGCGACCGGCTTGGCGAAGCCGATGAAGTCGGCCGGGATCAGCTTGGTGCCCTGGTGCAGCAGCTGGTAGTAGGCGTGCTGGCCGTTGGTGCCGGGGGTGCCCCAGACCACCGGGCCGGTCTGCCAGGTCACCGGCGAGCCGTCACGGGTCACCGACTTGCCGTTGGACTCCATGTCCAGCTGCTGAAGGTAGGCGGTGAACTTCGACAGGTAGTGCGAGTAGGGCAGCACGGCGTGCGCCTGGGCGTCGAAGAACGCGCCGTACCAGACGCCGAGCAGGCCGAGCAGCAGCGGGACGTTCTGCTCAGGCGGCGCGGTGCGGAAGTGCTCGTCGACCAGGTGGAAGCCGTCCAGCATCTCGCGGAAGGCGTCCGGGCCGATGGCGATCATCAGCGAGAGGCCGATCGCCGAGTCGTAGGAGTAGCGGCCGCCGACCCAGTCCCAGAACTCGAACATGTTGTCGGTGTCGATGCCGAAGTCCCGCACGCCCTCGGCGTTGGTGGACAGCGCGACGAAGTGCTTGGCCACCGCCTCGGTGCCGGCGCCCAGCCCGGTGAGCAGCCAGTCGCGGGCCGAGACCGCGTTGGTGATGGTCTCGATGGTGGTGAAGGTCTTCGAGGCGACGATGAACAGCGTCTCGGCCGGGTCGAGGTCGCGGACCGCCTCGTGCAGGTCGGCGCCGTCCACGTTGGAGACGAAGCGGACGTCGAGGTCGCGCTTGGCGAACGAGCGGAGCACCTCGTAGGCCATCGCGGGGCCGAGGTCGGAGCCGCCGATGCCGATGTTGACGACGGTGCGGATCGGCTTGCCGGTGTGGCCGCGCCACTCGCCGCCGCGGACCCGCTCGGCGAAGCCGGCCATCTTGTCGAGGACGGCGTGCACGGCGGGCACCACGTTCTCGCCGTCGACCTCGATCACGGCACCGCGCGGGGCGCGCAGCGCGGTGTGCAGGACGGCGCGGTGCTCGGTGTTGTTGATCTTCTCGCCGCGGAACATCGCATCCCGCAGCTCGGCGACGCCGGTGGCCGCGGCGAGTTCGCGCAGCAGCTCCAGCGTCTCGTCGGTGACCAGGTGCTTGGCGTAGTCCACGTGCAGGTCGCCGACCTGGAGGGTGTAGCGGCGGCCGCGCTCCGGGTCGGCGGCGAACAGCTCGCGCAGGTGCGTCTCGCCCAGCGCGGCCCGGTGCTTGCCGAGGGCGGCCCACTGCGGGGTGCGGTCGAGCGGGGTGCGGGCGTCGGCACGGGTCTCCGACATCGGTGGTTCCTCGATTCATCTGGGTGCGGAAACCGGCAGGGCCAGGCGGTGAGGGTCTCGCGAGGTCGTGCGGGTACTGGTGGTACTGGTGGTGCGCCGACTCCGTTGACGGCCTGCCCGGGCTCAGCCTATGCAACCGCGGAGCAGGTCGCGCACATTCCGCCCGGCGGGGCCGGACAGGCCGTCACTTGCGTTCCGAGCGCAGGTCCAGCCCCCGCAGCACCTGGTCGACCAGCTCCGGGTCGGCGCCGAGTTCGCTGCGGGCGGCGAGCATCTCGCGCCGGGAGGCGGCGATCATCTCCTGCTCGACCTCCCGGGCGGCCCGCCACTGGCTGAGCCGCAGCTTGGCCTCGGCGGCCTCCTCCTCGGCGTAGTTCTCCGGGCAGAGCCGGGCCAGCCGGTCGTGCTGACGGTCCCGCAGGCGGTCGGCGACCTCGGCGGGCAGCCGGTCCTGCTCCTCCAGTTCACCCAGCCTCCTGAGCCCGGCCTTGGCGGCCCGCCACCAGAGCTGGCGGACGGCCTGCTCGTGCTTGTCCTGGTCGATGTCCAGTTCGAACCGCTTGGCCAGCCAGGGCAGGGTGAGGCCCTGCACCAGCAGGGTGAACAGCACCACGCTGAAGGCGATGAAGACCAGGCGGCCGCGCTCGGGGAACTCCTCGCCGGAGTGGAGGGTGAGCGGGATGGCGAGGGCCAGGGCGACGGTGGCCACGCCGCGCATGCCGGACCACCAGAGGATCACGCTCTCCTTCCAGCTGAACGGGGTGTCCTCGTCGTCGCCGCTGCGCAGCTTCTTCGACAGCCAGCCGGCCGGCAGCAGCCAGAGCAGCCGGACCACCACGACCACGCCGATGACCACGGCGGCGTCGCCGATGAAGCCGGTCCAGCCGCGGCCGGCCTCCTTGAGCACGGTGGCCAGCTCCAGGCCGATCAGGCCGAAGGCGACGCCGGTGATCAGGATCTCGACGACCTCCCAGAAGGCGTTGCCGACCAGCCGGAAGGAGACGGCGTCGGCGTCGGAGGCCCGCTCGGCGAGGTAGAGCGCGCAGACCACGACGGCGAGCACGCCGGAGCCGTGGATCTCCTCGGCGATGGCGTAGGCGGCGAAGGGCACCAGCAGGTTGAGCGCGACCTGCTGGGTCGGGTCGTCCAGGCGCTCGGCGAGCTTGGTGTTGACCCAGCCGAGGGCGATGCCGACGACCACGGCGAGCACCGCGGACAGGATGAAGCGCAGCACCGCGTGGCCGACCGAGAAGTCGCCGCTGACCACGGCCTCGATGGCCAGCGAGTAGACGACGATCGCGGTGACGTCGTTGAACAGGCCCTCGCTCTCCAGGATCGACACCAGGCGCCGGGGCAGGCCGACGCTGCCGGCCACCGCGACGGCGGCCACCGGGTCGGGCGGGGAGACCAACGCGCCGACCGCGATCGCGGCGGCGACCGGCAGGGCGGGTAGCAGCCAGTGCACCGCCCCGGCCACGGCGGCCGTGGTGACCACCACCAGGGCGACGGCCAGCAGCAGGATCGAGCGGACGTTGGCCTTGAAGTAGCGCACCGAGGAGCGCCGGGCGACCGCGAAGATCAGCGGCGGCAGGACCAGCGGGAGGATCAGCTCGGGCTCGATGGTGACGTCCGGGATCTGCGGGACGAGCGCCATGACGATGCCGAGCAGGGTCATCAGGACCGGTTGCGGTACTCCGGTCTTGCGTGCGAGCGGCATGGTCACCACGGAGGCGAGCAGCACCAGGAAGAACAGGGGCAGCTGGCCCACGGAAACGTTCCTCTCCACAACGGACGGCTGAGCGCCGCCCAGGATAAATCTGACAATGCGCCCATCAGTGAAGACACGCCGAACAATGGCTTGACCTCAAGCGGACTTCAGGTCCGAGGATCGGGGGTGGCCGAACAGTTGATTCGAACAGTCAAGCGGTCGGATGTCGAACATTCGAGAGGGCGGGAGCAGACATGAAGGCGGTCACCGTGACGCGGTCCGGCGGTCCGGAGGTCCTGCGGGTCACCGAGGTGTCCGCCCCGGAACCCGGGCCGGGCGAGGTGCGGGTGCGGGTCTTCGCGGCCGGGGTGCAGCCGGTCGACCTCGCGATCCGGGAGGGCTTCCGCCCGCCGGGGGCCGTCGCCGAGCCGCCGTTCGTCCTCGGCAACGAGTTCGCCGGAGTGGTGGACCGGCTCGGGCCGAACGGCTCCGGCTGGCAGGTCGGCGACGAGGTGCTGGGCTTCCGCCTCCTGGAGAGCCAGGCCGAGCTCGTCACGGTGGACGCCGCCCAGCTGGTGGCCAAGCCCGCCGGCATGCCCTGGGAGCAGGCCGGCTCGCTCTCCGCCTCCGGCCAGACCGCGCACCTGGCGCTCACCCTGCTCGCGGTCGGCCCCGGCGACACCGTCCTGGTGCACGGCGCCTCCGGCGGGGTCGGCACCGTCGCCGTCCAGCTCGCCCGGGCCTGGGGCGCCACCGTGATCGGCACCGCGAGCGAGCGCAACCACGACTACCTGCGCGGCCTGGGCGCGATCCCGGTCGCGTACGGCGAGGGGCTGGTCGAGCGGGTCCGGGCGGTGGCGCCGCAGGGCGTGGACGCCGCCTTCGACGCCGCCGGGCGGGGCGCGCTGGCCGCCTCCGTCGAGCTGGTCGCCGACCGGAGCCGGATCGGCACCGTGGTCGACTACGCGGAGGCCGAGCGGCTGGGCGCACGGGGGCTGCGGGGGCCGCGCACGGCCGCGCGGCTGACCGAGCTGGTGCGGCTGTGGGAGGCGGGCGGGCTGCGGCTGAAGATCGCCGAGGCGCTGCCGCTGGAGCGGGCCGCCGAGGCCCACCGGCTGGTCGGCGCCGGGCACGTCCGGGGCAAGGTGGTCCTGGTGCCGTGACGGCCCGCGCGCGGCCGCCCGGGCCGATTGTGTGTTTCGGCTGCTGACCAGGTAATGTTCTCCGCGTCAGCAGGCGCCGCTAGCTCAGTTGGTTAGAGCAGCTGACTCTTAATCAGCGGGTCCGGGGTTCGAGTCCCTGGCGGCGCACAGACAGCCGGAAGGCCCTTCGCGAGAGCGGGGGGCCTTCCGGCGTTTCCGCGCTCCCCGCCGGCGCCACCGCCGACACCCCGCCGGCATCCCCGCCGGCCGTGGCAGGAAAGGTGGGAAACGGGTCATTGCTGCCACTGCGGCCCGGTGACAGGCTGGTCGCATGAGAGCGCGCAGCGTGGTCGTCGTCCTCTACGAGGGCGTGCAGAGCCTCGACGTGGCCGGTCCCGTGGAGGTCTTCACGGGGGCGGGCGCGGCCGCCGGACAGCCGGGGGCGTACCGGGTGACCACCGCCTCCCCGGGCGGCGGGCCGGTACGCAGCCACAGCGGACTGCGGCTGCTGCCGGACGCGGACCTGGCCGAGGTCGGGCCGGTGCACACCCTGCTGGTCCCCGGCGGGCTGGGCAGCGGTCTCCCGGACGGTGCGCTGGTCGCACGGATCCGGGAGCTGGCCGACCGGGCCGAGCGGGTGGTGTCGGTGTGCACCGGGGCCTTCCTGCTCGCCGAGGCCGGGCTGCTGGCCGGGCGCCGGGCGACCACGCACTGGGCGTACTGCGAGGAGCTGGCCCGGCGGTTCCCGGACGTCGAGGTGGACCCGGACCCGATCCACGTCCGGGACGGGAACGTCGCCACCTCGGCCGGGGTCACCGCCGGGATCGACCTGGCGCTGGCCCTGGTCGAGGAGGACCTGGGACGCGACGCCGCGCTGCTGATCGCCCGCCACCTGGTGGTCTTCCTGCGCCGACCGGGCAACCAGGCCCAGTTCAGCACCCAGCTGGCCGCCCAGGTGGCGGTCCGGCAGCCGCTGCGCGAGGTGCAGCGGTGGATCGCCGAGCACCCCGAGGCCGACCTGTCGGTCGAGGCGCTGGCCCGCAGGTCGGCGCTGTCACCGCGGCACTTCGCCCGGGCCTTCGCCACCGAGGTGGGGGTGACCCCGGGCCGGTACGTGGACGGGGTCCGGCTGGAGGCCGCCCGGCGGCTGCTGGAGGACACCGCCGACGGCATCGAGGAGATCGCGCGCTCCTGCGGCTACGGCACCCCGGAGGCGATGCGGCGCGCCTTCGTCCGGTCCCTGGCCGCCTCGCCCGCCGAGTACCGACGCCGCTTCCGACCCGATCCTGCTGGAGGACACTGATGCGCATCGCCGTTCTGCTCTACGACGAGTTCACCGCCCTGGACGCCGTGGGCCCCTGCGAGGTGCTGTCCCGCATCCCCGGCGCCGAGGTGGTGTTCACCGCCGCGAAGCGCGGCCCGGTCCGCACCGACATGAAGACCCTGTCGCTGACCGCGGAGGCCGCCCTGGACGAGGTGGACGCGGCCGACGTGCTGCTCGTCCCGGGCGGGCCCGGGACGGAGGCCCGGCTGGCCGACCAGGCCGTGCTGGAGTGGGTGCGCGCGGTGGACGCCACCACCACCTGGACCACCTCGGTCTGCTCGGGCTCCCTGCTGCTGGGCGCCGCCGGGCTGCTGGCGGGGCGCCGGGCCACCTCGCACTGGTGCTGCCTCGACGCGCTGAAGAAGTTCGGGGCGGAGCCGACCGGGACGGAACGGGTCGTGGTCGACGGCAAGTACGCGACCGCGGCCGGGGTCTCGGCCGGGATCGACCTCGCGCTGACGCTGACCGGCCTGATGGCCGGGGACGCGACCGCGGAGGCGATCCAGCTGGTCATCGAGTACGACCCGCAGCCGCCGTACTCGGCGGGCTCGGTCGCGTCGGCCCGGCCCGAGCTGGTCGCCGAGCTGCTGGCCAACGGGCTGCAGCTGCGCTAACCACGATCGGCCGGGAAGCCGTGTCGGCGGGCGCCGGTGACCACTGCCAGGACGGGCAGCATCAGGGCGAGCACCGTCCAGGGCAGGGCGCCGGTGCCCAGGCGGCCCAGCACCAGGCCGCCGACCACGCCGCCGCCCGCCATCGCGGCGTTCCACAGGGTGACCAGCACCGCCTGGGCGGCGTCCGCCCGCTCGCCGCCCGCGTCGCCGACGGCGGTCTGCAGCAGGGTCGGGGCGCCGCCCCAGCCCAGGCCCCAGAGCGCGGCGGCGGTGTACACCAGCGGTGTGCTGTGCGACCAGAGGCCGAGCAGGCCCGCGGTCAGGGCGACCAGCAGCGCGCCGCCGATCGTCAACCGCCGTAGCCGGCGGTGGATGTGGGCGCCGGTGAACCAGATGCTCGCCAGCGAGGCCAGGCCGAAGACCAGCAGTACGGTGTCGGTCGCGTCGCCGAGGCCGGTCCGGTCGAGGAAGGGCGCGATGTAGGTGAACAGGACGGTGTGGGCGAGCACGAGGAGCACCGTCACGGCGAGCACCGGCGCCACCCCGGGCACGGTGAGCACGGTCCGCACCGGGGCGCGCTCACCGGCGCGTTGTCCGGGCTGGTCCGGCAGCAGGGCCGCGATCCAGCCGATCACGCCGAGCGCCAGTGCCGTCATGGCCAGGAAGGGCACCCACCAGGCGAGCGCCCGGCCGAGGAAGGCGCCGACCGGCACTCCCAGCGACAGCGCCACCGGCACGCCCGCCATCGCCACGGCCATGGCCCGGCCCTGCCGCTCGACCGGCACCAGCCGGCGCGCGTACCCGGCCAGCAGCGCCCAGGCGAGGCCGGCCGCGACGCCCGCGAGGAAGCGGGCGGCCAGGGTGAGCGGGTAGTTCGTGGAGGCCGCGGTGACGGTGTTGGCGGCGGCGAAGCCGGCCATCGCGGTGAGCAGCAGCCGCTTGCGGCCCCAGCCGGCGGTGGCCGCGGTGAGCGGGATCGCGGTGGCGGCGGTCCCGAGCGCGTAGACGGTGACGGTCTGCCCGGCGGCCGACTCGCTGACGCCGAGGGCGCCGCTCATCCCGGGCAGCACGCCGGCGGGCAGGGTCTCGGTGAGCGCGGTGACGAAGACGGCGGTGGCCAGGGCGAGCAGGGCGGGCAGCGGAAAGGGGCTGCGGGCTACGGGAGTCGGGAGCTGTGTGGTCGCCATGGGAACCATGCTCGATCCTCACACCGGTGTCAGGTTCAAGCACGGTTCCCGGCGACGTCACCTCAGCGGCGGAAGTAGCTGTCGAAGTTCTTGGAGAACTCCCGGCCGCCGAACTGGTCCCAGTTGACGGACCAGGTCATCAGCCCGCGCAGGTTCGGCTGGGCGCCCGAACGCGGCACGTACGAACCGCAGTTGGCCAGCCTGGTGAGACAGTCCAGGGCCTTGTTCACCTCGGCCGGGGCGACGTAGCCGTTGCCGGCGTTGGTGGTGGCCGGCATGCCGATGGCCACCTTGGAGGCGGGCAGCGGCGGGAACACGTTGTTCGCGTTGCCCGCCACCGGGAAGCCGTTGAGCAGCAGGTCGGTCATCGCGACGTGGAAGTCGGCGCCGCCCATCGAGTGGTACTGGTTGTCCAGGCCCATGATGGAGCCGGAGTTGTAGTCCTGGACGTGCAGCAGGGTGAGGTCGTCGCGCAGCGCGTAGATGACCGGCAGGTACGCCCCGGCGCGCGGGTCCTGTCCGCCCCAGGGGCCGGAACCGTAGTACTGGTAGCCGAGTTGGACGAAGAAGGTCTCCGGCGCCATGGTCAGCACGAAGCCCGGGCCGTACTTGGCCTTGAGGGTCTTCAGCGCGGAGATCAGGTTGACGATGACCGGGCTGGTTGGGTTCTTGAAGTCGTTGTCACCGGTGTTGAGGGAGAGCGAGTGCCCCTCGAAGTCGATGTCCAGGCCGTCCAGGCCCCACTTGTCGATGATCGCCGAGACCGAGCTGACGAAGGTGTCGCGGGCGGCGGCGGTGGTCAGCTGGACCTGGCCGTTCTGGCCGCCGATCGAGATCAGCACCTTCTTGCCCTGGGCCCGCTTGGCGGCGATGGCGGCCTTGAAGTCGGCGTCGGACTCCACGGTCGGGCAGTCGGTGACGGAGCAGCGGTTGAACCGGATGTCGCCGGAGGTGACGGAGGTGGGCTCGCCGAAGGAGAGGTCGATGAAGTCCCAGGAGTTCGGGACGTCGGCCATCCGGGTGTAGCCGGCGCCGTTGGCGAAGCTGGCGTGCAGGTAGCCGACCAGGGCGTGGCTGCCGGGCGGCGGCGGGGTGGTCGGGGTGCCGGTGGGGGTCCCCGTCGGCGTCCCGGTGGGGGTGTCGGTGGGCGTTCCCGTCGGGGTCCCGGTCGGGGTGCCGGTGGGCGTCGCGGTCGGCGTGGGCGTCGGGGACCCGGTGGGCGTCGGCGTCGGGCTGGGGGCGCCCGGCCCGTCCAGCGAGACGTCGTCCGCGTAGTAGGTCCCCTGGCCGTACCAGCCGTGGGTGTAGACGGTGGCGCTGGTCTGGGTGGCGCCGGTGGTGAAGCTGACGCTGAGCTTCTGGTAGCCGCCGCCGGTGCCGGGGGTCCAGGTGCTGGGGCCGCCGCCGTCGACGCCCAGGTAGACGTACGAGCCGTTGACGTACGCGCTGAGCGTGTACGTGGTGCCGGGGGCGACGGTGACGGTCTGGCCGCACTGGGCGGTGTCGCCCGCGGTGGCCGCGGCGGCGAGGGCGTAGCCGCCGCCGTGCACCGGACTGGTGACGACGCTGCCGGAGTTGCCGGTGCAGCTCCAGGGGCCGAGCGAGCCGGACTCGAAGCCGCCGTTGACCAGGAACTCGCCGGCCGAGGCGGCGGGCGCCAGGCCCAGGGTGACGCCGACCAGGGTGGCCGCGGCGACGACGGAGGCGGTGCCGGCGGCGAGCAGGGTGCGGGACTGCTTCCGGCGGGCGGGGGCGGGTACGGGTGTGGTTCTGCGCATGCGGGGGCTCCTGCGATGGCGCGGTCGTGGGGGACGTCCGAGGGCACGCCGGAGCACGCGCCAGTGGGGGGAGGAACGGCCCGGCCTGGCACCCAAGTTGGACTAGACCACTGAAGTGGATTCGACACTGCGGTGTCAATGGTCCAGACCGGTCAGCGGCCTACGCACCGACCGCCGGGCGGCCCCGACGGGCCGCCCCGGTTGCCGGGGGTGACACCCCGTCGAAGGATGGAGGGGTGACCCCGCCCGGCTACCTCCGCTACCCCCACCTGCACGGCGGACTGCTCGCCTTCACCGCCGAGGACGACGTCTGGATCGCCCCGCTGGACGCCGACGGCGCCACCGGCCGGGCCTGGCGGGTCAGCTGCGACCGCACCCGGGTCAGCCACCCCCGCTTCTCCCCCGACGGCCGCACCCTCGCCTGGACCAGCTGGCTGAACCTGACCCCCGAGGTGTGGACCGCCCCCGTCGAGGGCGGCGAGGCCGAACGGCTCAGCCACTGGGGCAGCCAGGACACCCGGGTACGCGGCTGGCTGCCGGACGGCGAGGTACTGGCCGTCACCTCCTACCACGAGCCGTTCGGCCACTACACCTGGGCGCACGCCCTGCCGCCCGACGGCTCCCCCGGCCACCGGATGCCCTGGGGCCCCGTCGGCGACGCCCAGCTGAGCCGCGAACGCACCGTGCTGCTCACCGGCGCCGCCCCGCACGAACCCGCCGCCTGGAAGCGCTACCGGGGCGGCGCCACCGGCCGGCTCTGGGCGGACGGCGAACAGATCCTGGCCGGACACCCCGGCCACCTCGCCTCACCCATGCCCGTCGCCGGGCGGATCGCCTTCCTCTCCGACCACGAGGGCATCGGCAACGTCTACTCCTGCCGCCCCGACGGCACCGACCTGCGCCGGCACACCGACCACGCCTCCTACTACGCCCGCGAGGCCGCCACCGACGGCACCCGGATCGTCTACCAGCACGCCGGCGACCTCTGGCTGCTGGAGAGCCTGGACGCCCCCGCCCCGCGCCGGCTCGCCGTCCCGCTCGGCGGCGCCCGGGCCGGCCGCCGCCCGTACCAGGTCAACGCCGCCTCCCAGGTCAAGGACCTGGCCTGCGACCAGAGCGGCCGGGCCGGGGTGATCACCGTGCGCGGCAGCCAGTACTGGCTCACCCACAAGGACGGCCCGGCCCGCGCGCTCGCCGACACCCCCGGGGTGCGGACCCGGCTGCCGGTGATCCTCGGACACACCGGCGAAGCCGCCTGGATCACCGACGCCGAGGGCGCCGACGCGATCGAGGTGATGCCGCTGCCGGGGCACGAGGACACGGAGAAGCACCGCCACCGGGTGCTCGCCGCCGACCGGATCGGCCGCGTCCTGGAACTCACCGCCTCCCCCGACGGCGCCCACCTCGCCGTCGCCGCCTCCGACGGGCGGCTGCTGCTGGTCGCCGCCGCCGACGGCGCCGTCCGCGAACTCGCCGCCTCCGGCTACGGGCCGGTCTCCAGCGCCCGCTTCTCCCCCGACTCGCACTGGATCGCCTGGTCCCAGCCGGTCGCCGGGCGCTCGCTGCGCCGGATCCGGCTCACCCGCACCGAAGCACCCGGGCCGGTCACCGAAGTCACCGACGGCCGCTTCGAGGACGAGCAGCCGGTGTTCACCCGGGACGGCCGCTACCTGGCCTTCCTGTCCTGGCGCGGCTTCGACCCCGTCCACGACGTGCACACCGGCGACCTCTCCTTCCCGCTCGGCTGCCGCCCCTACCTCGTCCCGCTCACCGCCGACACGCCGTCCCCGTTCGCCGCGCCCGCCGAGGACGGCGCCCCGCGCGGCGACGGCGGCGGCGACGGCACCGTCCGCGTCGACCCGCAGGGCATCGGCGAGCGGCTGCTGCAGTTCCCCGTGATCGCCTCCAAGTACTCGGCCACCGACGCGGTGCGCGGCGGCCTGGTCTGGCTGCGCTGGCCGATCTCCGGCACCCTCGGGCAGACCTTCGCCAGCCCCGACGACACCTCCGGCCGCCCCTCGCTGGAGTACTTCGACCTCGCCCGGGGCACCCGCACCACCCTCGTCGACAAGCTGGACGGCTACGCCGTCTCCGGGGACGGCGGCTCGATCGCGGTCTACTCGGCCGGGACCCTGCGGATCGTCCCGGTCACCGGCGGCGCCGGCAGCACCGTCGACCTGCGGCGGATCACCCACACCGTGCACCCCGCCGCCGAGTGGCGCCAGGCCTACCACGAGGCCGCCCGGATCGTCCGGGACCAGTTCTGGGACGAACGGATGTCCGGCCTGGACTGGCCCGCCCTGACCGCCCAGTACGAGCCGCTGCTGGAGCGGGTCTGCTCACCCGACGACTTCGCCGACCTGCTGCGCGAACTCCTCGGCGAACTCGGCACCTCGCACGCCTACGTCACCCCGTCCCGGCGCGCCGAGGGGCCCTCGCTCGGCCAGCAGCCGCTCGGCCTGCTCGGCGCCAACGCGCACCGCTCCCCCGACGGACGCTGGCTGGTCGAGCGGGTGCTGCCCGGCGAGACCTCCGACCCGCGCGCCCGCGCCCCGCTCGCCGCCCAGGGCGTCCGGGACGGCGACGAACTGCTCGCCGTCGGCGGCCGCCCGGTGGACCCGGTGCGCGGCCCGCTGCCGCTGCTGGCCGGCACCGGCGGCACCACCGTCGAACTGGCCCTGCGCGGCAGCCCGGACGGCCCGGTACGGCGGATCACCGTCACCCCGCTGACCGACGAACGGGCCGTCCGCTACCAGGACTGGGTGGCCAAACGCCGCCTCCTGGTCCGGGAGTTCAGCGACGGCCGGTGCGGCTACCTGCACATCCCGGACCTCGGCGGCTCCGGCTGGGCGCAGTTCAACCGCGACCTGCGGCGCGAGCTGGACAAGCCCGCACTCGTCCTGGACGTGCGCGGCAACGCCGGCGGCAACGTCTCCGAACTCGTCCTGGAGAAACTCACCCGGCACGTCCTCGCCTGGGACTTCGGCCGGGACCGCCAGCCGGTCCGCTGGCCCCGGCACGCACTGCGCGGCCCGCTCGTGGCGCTCGCCGACGAGGCGACCAGCTCGGACGGCGACGTGGTCATCGCGGCGATCAAGCTGCTCGGCCTCGGCCCCGTCGTCGGCAGCCGGACCTGGGGCGGGGTCGTCGGGATGACCGGGCGGCACACCCTCGGCGACGGCACCCGGATCTCGGTGCCCAAGAACGCCTCCTGGTTCGAGGGCGGACTCGGCTGGTCGGTGGAGAACCACGGCGTCGAACCGGACGTGCACGTGCTGCGCACCCCGCGCGACTGGGCCCGCGGGCGCCACCCCGAGCTGGTCGCCGCCGTCCAGCTGGCGCTGGACCTGCTGGAGGACGCGCCCGCCGCGGCGCCTCCGCCGCAGGACACCCCCCGGCCGGACCTGCGGCGCCCGCCGCTGCCGCCGCGGGCGCGGTGACCTGGGGGCCGGGGGCCGGGGGCCGGGGGCCGGGGGCCGGGGCTTGAGATTCGGGGCTCGGGGGGTCTTCCGGGGTTTCAGCCCCAGGGGTCGCCCTCGGCCGTCATGTTCTCGGCCGCGCGCCGGTCCGCCTCCTCCTGGGCGACACGGGCACGCCGCTCCGACTCACGGGCCTCCTGGGTCTCGCGGGCGCGCTCGATCTCCGGGCTGTACGCGTCCACGGCCTCGTCGTGGGCGATGGCGGCACGCTCGGCGGCGTCCTGCCCGGTCCCCTCGTGCGCCTTGTGGCGGAACCTGTCGAAGATGCCCATGACTCCTCCTCCGAACGGATACCGGGCTTCCCCCACTCTCACACCGGGCACCCGGAGCCGCACGTTGAGCCTTTGGTCCCTGGTGAACGCGCCCAACGGCCGTGGCGCGGAGGTGGCCACCCGGCGCAGATTGGAGCCGTCGGCCGAACTGACGCCACCGTCTGGAGCCCACCGTGACCGTCGTACCTTCCGCCCGCCAAGCCCGGCGCCCCGCCGAGGACCCCCACGACGGGCCGCGCCGGCGGGTCGGGCCGCTGGCCGTGCTGGACGGGCGGCTGCCCGGCACCCACGACCTGCTGCTGATGCAGTGCCCCAGTTCGCTGCACCCGCTGGCGGGCGGCGAACTGCCGGACTGGGCGCGCGCCGTCCTGCGGGTGCACCCGTGGGTGACGGTCGGCCGGGCCCCCTCCCTGGTCGGCGCCCCGGCGGACGTACCGCACCCGCAACGCTGCACCCGGAGCCCGGAGGCCGCGCCCGAACAGTGGATCCCGGTGACCGTGCGCGGCCCGCGCCCCGGGCAGCGACTGGACGCCCTGGCGCCCTGGGCCGCAGTCGCCCGCACGCTGCGCCCCGAGCAGCTGGCCGGGCGGTGCGGGCGGCTCGACCCCGAGCGGGTCGCCGGAATCCCGGCACTGGCCCTGCTCCCGGCGGTCGGCCGGATCGTCGCGGACCACCGGCTGTCCTGGGGCCCGATCGGCGCGGTCGGCTACGAGCTGGGCACCGGCGTACCCGTCGCCGGGCCGCTGAGCCCGCTGCGACTGGTCCTGCGCACCCCGCACCCGATCAGCCGCCGGGACGCGCTGCAACTGCGGCGGGCGCTCAGCAGGCTGCCGGTCCCGGTGCAGGCCGAACTGGAGACCCGCTACGGCTCGGTCCAGCTCGCCGAGTACGCGGCCTCGCCGTACACCCTCACCCTGCTGACGCCGGACGGGCCCCGGGAGGTCCGCGATCCGTGGTTCCCACGCGGCCCGTTCGTCTGAGCCGTCAGGTCAGTCGGGCCGGTTGGCCGGTTGGGCGGCCGGGACGCCGGCCGGCGCTGAGCCACCAGCAGGCGGCCCGGGCCTCACGCATCAGGCCGAGGACCGCGCGGCCGAACCTCGGCATCACGGTTCACCACCGTCCGGACCTTCCGGCGCCCGAGGACGACCAAGGGGTCTTCGAACGGCTGGTTCGCCAGGTAGCCCGCCGACCAGGCGACGCCCCACCGGGAACAGTTCGGGCAGTTCCACGTCCGTCCGGCGGCGTTGGCGTCGTCGAACAGATCGACCGGGGCGCAGCAGTCCGGTGCGGGACAGGAGGGGTGGTCGGTCATCGGCGGCGGCCCCGGCCGAGTCGCCGCCAGGTGGCCCGCCGGATGGGGGACTCGGACGCGACGATGCCGAGGGCCGGTCGGCGCTTCACGCGGTCCGGCCACGGGGCTCGGCGGGGACGCCCACGTGGACGACCTCCTTGTCGGCCGTCCCGTCCTTGACCAACTTGACCGACTCGCCGACCTGCGGGCGGCAGAGCGGCCCGGTCGGGGACTTCTCGCCCATCACGACTGACTCCGTTCCGTAGCTTGATGACTACCCGGGGTCGTCACTGTCCTCTAGCATTGGACGTCCTTCAACCTCTCAAACGTGCCTGGAGAGTGGCCCATGGACAAGGCCGAGCTGGACCCCGGCTCGTCTCCAACCGCCGAGTTCGGTGCATTCCTCCGCAGCTCACGAGGGGTAAGGGGTTGGCGGCAGGAGGATCTGGCGAGCGCCATCGACTGTTCACCCACGCACGCGTCGGCCGTGGAAACCGGTCGATGTCACCCGACAGAGCGCCTCGCTCGCGAACTTGACGAGGCCTTCGGATGGGATCGCGCCTTCGCCCGCAAGGCACTCGACCTCAAGACCTCGGCACTCCTCGAAGGCCTCCCGGAGTACGTCGCGCACGAGTCAAGGCCGGTGGAGCCGAGACTGTTCGATCTGGGCCTCCTCTTCCCGGCCGAAGCCTGGCAGTCCTTCGTCTCCGCCCTCCGAGCCGGCGAGTTCGACACCGGCTGACGTCCGGTCCGAACACCAGAGTCAGATAGGCAGGTTCCAGCCCGGCCCGTCCACACTTCCTCCCGACGTGCTCACGAGTCGGGGCCCTTCTCCAGTTGGTCGGCGATGGCGCGGGCACTCGCCGAGGCGATGTCGACACCCTGCCAGGCCCATTGGCCGGTCAGATCACCTGGGCCGGGTCGTCCAGCCAGACCTGCCAGCAGTCGGGGGTGACGGTGAGTCCAAGCCGGTCGACACCGGGCCGGCCCGCCTCCTGCCACCAGGCGAGAACCTGCTCGAACTCCTCCCACAGCCGCCGGCCACCGTACTGGCGCACGTGGTTCGCGGTGTCGCCGTCGCGACAGGTCGCGGCGGCCCAGGCCGGAATGGTGAGGGAGTACAGCCACAGGGTGCGGGATCCGTCGTCGTGCGGCTGAACGGCGTGTGTCACGTCCCGCAGGCGCAGTCCGGCGGCGAGCGGGAAGGGGTCGAACTTGCCGTGCGACGGCGGGGTGGCGGTGGTGAGGTGTTCGATGACCGTGCCGCCGCTGTCCGGGCTCTCAGGGCGGACGAGGCGCTGGGAGCGCATCTTCATGAACTCGACCGGCTGGAGGAACGGCCCCGTGGCGGTGCCGTCGTCGGCGACGGTGAGGCGGACCAAGGCGTCGGCGTTGGAGTAGTGGGTGCCGAACGGGGCGAGGATGATGCCGCCGGGCCGGGTCTGCTCGATCCAGGCGTAGGGGATCTCGCGCAGGCCGTAGGTCGCGATGGTCCGGTCGTACGGGCCACCGGGCTTCCAGCCGAACCGACCGTCGGCGCAGACCGTGGTGGGGCGGCGGCCGGCGCGCTCCAGGGCTGTGCGGGCCCGTGCGGCGATCTGCGGGTCGATCTCGACGGTGACGACGTTCGCATCGCCGAGGCGGTGGCCGAGCAGCGCGGCGTTCCAGCCGGTGCCGGTGCCCTGCTCGATCACTTGCATCCCGGCCTCGACCTGGAGGTCGTCGAGCATGGAGGCGACCAGGGACGGCATGGAGGCGGAGCTGGTCGGCACCGTGCCCGGCTCGACGCCCTGGTGCTGACCGTCGTCCCACTGCGTGACGATCGGGATGTCCGCGGCGGCGGCCTGGAGCCAGCCGGGCTCGTCCGCGCCGCGGTCGACGAGGCGGCTGGTATCGGTGGCCAGGTCGTGCGCCCACACCAGGCCCGGGAGGAACAGGGAACGCGGGACGGCCTCGAAGGCCGACACCCAATCGGCGGCGACGGGGAAGGGCCGCCCGTCCGAGCGGCCCTTCTGCTCAGGTTCGAGCGTCACTTGCGGCGCCCTCCGTCGCCGGGCGGCGTGGTGCCGTCGGGGGTCGGCGGATCCGGCGGCGGCGTCCAGGGCGTCCCGGGGTGCCCATCACCGCCGTCCCCGCCACCGCCACCGCCGTGCTCTCCACCGTCATGTGCAACCGACTCCATCACCGGCTCCTCTCCAAGGAATGGCTGCCGCGCCACGAGCACCAGGACCGGGGATGTTCCGGCCCCCCGTCCACGACTCGGCATCGACGACGTCATTTACCGTTCCGTCTGCCAGACGAGCCCGTCAAGGGCGTGCGGAAGCACATGCCCGCTCCCGGTGTCGGCCGTTGTTCCGGGATTCA
This sequence comes from Kitasatospora sp. NPDC098663, assembly GCF_044760075.1. Lineage (NCBI taxonomy): Bacteria > Bacillati > Actinomycetota > Actinomycetes > Kitasatosporales > Streptomycetaceae > Kitasatospora > Kitasatospora sp. NPDC098663. The sequence continues at coordinate 57,474 of NZ_JBIWAP010000022.1, forward strand.
CCAATCGCCTTCCACCACCTGGTGGTTGGATGCACTCTTTCCACGGACGACGCTCACTTCTGCAGCCGTCTCCACCCCGTGACGGGCTTGCTGTGAGAGTACTTTCCTGTACGAGTACCTGGCCGGCTCACGTGGGTGACTCTCACCGAGATCCCCGGGTACGTGCCGTACGGGGCTCTTCGAGCCGGTACGGAAGTACCTGAACAACGCGCTCAAGGGTGGACGGACCTCAATGGAGTGGCGCTGCGGGCTGTTACCCACACAAGATGCACGAGGCGGATCGGAATACCATTCCCCACCGAGCCGGTGTTCGATCAGAAGCAGTTGGAGGCCCCGCCACCCAGGAGAGCGGGTAGCGGGGCCTGGAGCATCAGCCGGTGACGCTGGGGGTGCCCGTCTCCAGGTGGCCGGTGAAGCGCTGGGACCAGCCGGCGTCCGCGTCCACCGTCACCGTGAAGTCGTACCAGCCGTTGTTGTAGGCCACGGCGTTGAAGAAATCGGTGACGTTGCCGCCGGCGGGGACCTGGTAGGTCCAGGGGCCGTCCGTGCGGTAGTTGTTGGAGGCGATGGTGAAGGTCATCGGCGTCGCACCGGAGTTGGCGAGCTTGAAGTAGACCGCCGGCTTGCCCGTCCCCGGTTCGACCGCGTACGAGGCGGTGACGGCCGCGTTCTTGCCGGCCTTGGTGGCGTCGCCCTTGAAGCGGCGCAGGAAGCGGTTGGGGCCGACGACGGTGAGGTCGTAGGGGCCGCCGCCGAAGTTGGTGCCGCAGTTGAAGAAGTCGCTGGTGGTGCCGCCCGGGTCGACGGTGTACTGCCAGGGGCCGCCGCTGCGGTAGGCGTTGGCGTAGGCGGCGAAGTGGGCGGACTTCGCCGCTGCCGCGCCGCCGTTGTCCATCGCGATCCAGACCTTCATCACGCCGCCGGAGCCGAACTCCAGGTGGTCCAGGTTGGCGTTCGGCTGGTACGGCAGGGCGCGGGCCGGCCGGGTGCCGGTCTCCTGGATCGGGAGCTGGTTGTTGACCGGGGCCGGGTTGGGCAGCGGGCCGCACGCCGACAGGCCGATGGTCTGCGAGGTGTCGGGCAGCCCGGGCAGGCCGTAGACGGGGTTGGCGAAGTCGAACGCGCTGGTCAGGTCGCCGCAGACGCGGCGGCGCCAGTCGCTGATGTTCCGGCATTGCGCGGGCGTGCCGAGGGCGGCGGTCCAGGTCTCCAGGAAGCGCAGCACGGAGGTGTGGTCGAAGGTCTCGGAGTTGACCCAGCCGCCGCGGGTCCAGGGTGAGACGGCGATCATGGGGACGCGGAAGCCGAGGCCGATATTGGTGCCGTTGTAGAACTCGCCCGGGGTGCCGGCGGGGGCGGCCGGCGGCGGGACGTGGTCGAAGAAGCCGTCGTTCTCGTCGTAGTTGATGAACAGGACGGACGAGTTGAAGACGTTCGGGTCGGCGTTCAGCGCGTCGATCACCAGGTGGACGAAGTGCGCGCCGTCGGCCGGGGTGGCGTACGGGTGTTCGGAGGAGGCCTGGTCGGGGACGATCCAGGAGACCTGCGGGAGGGTGCCGTTCAGCACGTCGGCCTTGATCGCGGCGGCGATGTCGTCCGGGGTCCTGCCGGTGGCCTTGGGCACCGAGCCCATGCCCTTGACGGCCAGCGGGCTGCCGGCCGGGGCACCGGAGAACTGGGTGAAGTACGCGAGGGCGTTGTCGCCGTAGTTGTCGGCGGCGTTCTGGTAGACCTTCCAACTGACGCCGGCGCTCTCCAGCGCCTCCGCGTAGGTCTGCCAGCGCAGGCCCTTCTCGTCGCCGCCGTCGTACGCGGGGCCGCCGGCGCTGCCGGCCGGGTCGATCTGGCCGGACCAGTGGTAGGTGCGGTTGGGGCCGGTCGCGCTGAGCACGGAGCAGTGGTAGGCGTCGCAGATGGTCCAGTTCTCGGCCAGCGCGTAGTGGAACGGGATGTCCTGGCGGGTGAGGAAGCCGAGGGTGCGGACGTTGCCCTTGGCGGCGACCCAGGAGTCCATCTTGCCGCTGTTCCAGGCCTTGTGCTGATCGCTCCAACCGTGGCTGAGGTCGCCATTGCACTGGGCGAGGCGCTCGGGGTCGGCGCCGCCGGCCGGCTTGGTCTGGCTGAACTGCCACGGGTACTGGCGGCCGAGCAGGCCGTTGGGCTGGTTGAAGACGCTGTAGCCGCCGGCTATCTGGATGGCGCTGCGGTCGGCGAAGCCGCGCACGCCGCGCAGTGTGCCGAAGTAGTGGTCGAAGCTGCGGTTCTCCTGCATCAGGATCACCACGTGCTGCACGTCGTTGATGGTGCCGGTCTGCCGGAGCGTGGCGGTGGAGGCCACCGCGGGCGCGCCGGGGGCGGCCCCTGCGGCGCTGGTGCCGGCCACGGCGAGTCCCGCCGCGGCGGCACCGGACAGCGTGACGAACTTCCTACGACTCAGCTCGGCCATCAGCCCGGCCCGTCCCTTCGTTGGCGATCTGGCGATCTGGCGATCTTGCGATGTTGTGTACACAAGTCGGGGCTCATCGATCGCGCAGCATCTTCCACCCCGGCCGGAGGCGCCCACCAGATGCGCGCGGCAGGGTTGGCGGACTGTTCGTCCGGGTGTCACCGAGCGACGCCGGGCTGAACGGGCGGCGGAAACGCCGGGGAGGGACGGGGCGGGCGGCTGGTCAGCGGTCCTTGACCTCGATTCCCAGCGCGTGGGCGAACTGCGGTGCCAGTTCCAGCAGTTGGGTGGAGCTGATGACCGCGCCGCGCAGCCCCTGGTGGCCGTCCGCGAGTCCGAGCCGGGCGGCCCCGCGCAGATCGGTCTTCTTCAGGGTGGCACCGCGCAGCCGGACCTCCTCCAGCGTGGAGCCGGGGAAGGACACCTCGGTCAGCTTGGCCTCGCCGAAGTCCACGTCGCGCAGCAGGCAGTCCTCGAACACGACGTCCCGCAGCACGGCCGCCCGCAGGTTGACCGCCTCCAGCTTGCAGCCGCGGAACACCACCCGGCGCAGCGCCGAGCCGTACCCGGCGACCCCGGCCAGCACGCCGCCGACGAAGGCGCTGTCCTGCCACTCGGTGTCGCTCAGGTCGCAGGCCACCCAGCGGCCGGCCTGCACCCAGACCTCGTTGAACCGGGCCTGGCGCAGCTTGACCCCGCTGAGCGCGACCCCGGTGAAGGCGCACTCCAGGAACGCCGCCCCGGCCGCCGACTCGTCGGTGTGCTCGCCGCCGTCGAAGTGCGTGGTGTCGTACCGCTCGTCGCTGCGCAGCCGCCCGGCGTGGGGGCGGAGCAGGTCCGCGTACGGCAGGTCGGTGAGCTGGTCGGGGGCAGAACGCGGCATGGCGGCGGCACCTCACGGTCGGGGACGAACGGGTCTCGCCCGCATGCTCGCACGCGGCACCGACAACACCCGGGACGACCACCCGCCGAGGGGCGACGGCCACCAGACGACGGCGCCCCGGCCCGGCCGCTGCGGACTGCGGCCGGACCGGGACGCCTGCCGGACGATCAGCCGCGCGCCCAGAGGGAGTTGACGCGGCTGCGCTCGGTGCTGTTCGGGTACGGGTTGGTGCAGGAGGTGCCCGGGCCGCCGCCGGACATCAGCTCGCTGCACGGACCGGAGTAGTGGTCCGGCAGGCCGAGCACGTGCCCGGTCTCGTGCGCGGTCACCCGGACCGAGTTGTACTGCCGGTTCTGCTGGTAGTCGAGGAAGACGTAGCCGCGCCCGTGGCCGTCGGTGCTGGCGTAGGAGCCGCGGCTGTCGTTGCCCTCGTAGTACGAGAAGTCGCCGCCCGAGCCGGCCCGCAGCTGGACGTTGCTGACCGAGCTGTTCCAGATCTGCGCGGCGTTGGCTATCTGGGTGCGGAAGGTCGGTGCCGAGCTGGCGTCGTAGGTGACGACGACGGTCGCCAGGTTCGGGCTGGCGGCCTGCTTGGCCTTGGCGGAGGCCATCACGGCCTGGAAGAACGCCTGGTTGTTCGCGGCCTCGGCGGCCGAACCGGCGTACGTCGAGGCGGTGTAGCCCTGGACGGCCGGGCCGGGGGTGGCCGCGGACGCGGCGGTGGCGGGCAGCACGGCGAGACCGGCCGCGAGGGCCAGGCCGAGGGTCGCGGACAGCACGGATCGCTTCATGTGGGGGCTCCGATTCCGGTGGTGCCGTGGCCGGTTGGGGGCCGGCCCTGGGGGACACCTGGTCAGCGGGTGATGTCCCCAGAGCTTCGGGCAGCCCGGCGGGCGGGCGGATGATGTCAACCCGCGATAGCTTCGATCAATACCCCTTGCCGTAAAGGGATTTGAGATGTCTTTAACCGGCCTTGACTCATGCGTGCCCCTGGCATTCCGCTCCACCGGCGGTTAGGCTCCCGATCGGGGAAGCAACCGAGCGGCGGGCCACCCGATTCCGGCCGGGCGGCCCGCCGCACCCGAAGGGCACCGGCAACTTCCTTGGCGACGCGACGAGTTCGCGGGATTGCCTAGTTCACGGACTCGACGCCGTTCGACCAGAGGCTGTCGACCTGGCCGCGCTCGTTGCTGTCGGGGTAGGGGTTGGTGCAGGACGGGCCGGGGCCGCCGCCGGACATCAGCTCGCTGCACGGCCCGGAGTAGTTGTCGGGCAGGCCGAGCACGTGGCCGGTCTCGTGCGCGGTGACGCGCAGCGAGCTGTACTGCTGGTTCTGCTGGTAGTCGAGGAAGACGTAGCCGTGGCCGTGGCCGTCGGTGCTGGCGTAGGAGCCGCGGCTGTCGTTGCCCTCGTAGTACGAGAAGTCGCCGGTGCCGCTGCTCGCCTGGAGCCGGACGTTGCTGACCGAGCTGTTCCAGATCTGCGCGGCCTGGGATATCTGACTGGTGAAGGAGGGCGCACTGGCGGTGTCGTAGGTGACGGTGACGGTCTGCAGCCACGGGTCGGCGGCCTGCTTGGCCTTGGCGGAGGCCATCACGGCGTGGAAGAACGCCTGGTTGTTCGCGGCCTCGGCGGCCGAACCGGCGTACGTCGAGGCGGTGTAGCCCTGGACGGCCGGGCCGGGGGTGGCCGCGGACGCGGCGGTGGCGGGCAGCACGGCGAGACCGGCCGCGAGGGCCAGGCCGAGGGTCGCGGACAGCACGGATCGCTTCATGTGGGGGGCTCCGGATTCGCGGTACGCCGAATCGCCGGGGCCGGTGGGGGCCGGACACGGCTGCGGCGACGGTGGGGGCGCCCCGGTGGGGCCGGGGCGGATTCGCTGCCCCTGAGCTTCGACCCGACCGGGCCTGCGGCGGATGATGTCAACCGGCGATAGCACCGCCGCATAGCGGCGGGGCCCGCCACGTGCCCTCCTGCCGCGTTTTGTTCTGTCATGTCCTTGGCGATATAGCCGGGTGGCGTCTATGCTCCGGGCGTGGAGCTCGACGTGAGACACCTCCGGGTGGTGTGCGCTATCGCCGACACCGGCAGCCTCCGCAAGGCCGCGCTCCAGCTCGGCATGACCCAGCCCTCCCTCACCACCCAGCTGCACCGCATCGAACGGGCCATCGGCGGCACCCTGTTCACCCGCGAGCAGACCGGCAGCCGACCCACCGCGCTCGGCCACTCGGTGCTGTCCCGGGCCCGGCCGGTGATCACCGAGATGGCCGCGCTGGTGGCCGCCGCCCGCCAGGAGGCCCGCGACGCGGCCGGCCCCGGGCGGCAGCGCCGGCTGCGGATCGGCAGCGTCGGCAGCCGGGCCGTCGCCGCCTGGCTGCGCCGGGTGCACGAACGGCTCCCGGACACCGACACCACCATCCACGTCGACGTCTCGGCCAGCGCCCTGCTGCGGATGGTCGCCGCCGACCAGCTGGACGTGGCCTTCGTCTACGAGAGCGAGGGCTTCCCGCTACGGGTGCCGCCGGACGCCGAGCACCGGGTGCTGATGTCCCGTGAGCCGCAGTTCGTCGCGCTCGCCGCCGGACACCCGGCCGCCGCCCGCCCGGTCGTCCACCTGACCGACCTCGCCGAGGACACCTGGATGGTCGACCCGACCGCCGACCACGAGTACGCGGCGATGCGCCGGGTGTTCAGCGATGCCGGGCTCAACCCCCGGGTGGTCCAGGTGCGGGACAACGCCACCGCCGCCGAACTGGTCGCCTCCGGCGAGGCCGTCCGCCCCTGCCAGCCGACCTCCGCCCCCGGGCCCGGCACGGTGGTGCGCCCCGTGCACGGGGACCCGCTGGCCGTCCGACTGCTGCTCACCTGGCGCCCGCGCGCGCTCAGCCAGCCCGCACTGGACGCGCTGTACGGCGAACTGCGCGCCGCCTACCTGGACCTGGCCAAGGTCAACCCGGCCTACCTGGCCTGGCTGGCCCGGCACGAGCCGATCCTGCTGGACTGCGCCTGAGCATCGGCGCCCGTCAGCCCTCCCGGCTGTGCAGCAGCACGCCCACCGCCACGGTCAGCGCGCAGACCAGGCCCGCCGCCAACACACCGGAGCCGCCGAGCGCGGTGCAGGCCAGCACCAGCACCGCCGCCGTCGGGGCCAGCGCCTGCGCCAGGCCGGTCTTGGTGTGCCGGGAGTGCAGCAGCCAGACCGTGAGCAGGTAGAGCACGGTGGGCACGGTGACCGTCGCGGTGGCGGCCGTCGCGGAGATCTCCGCCTGGTGCACGGCCGACTCCACCGCCACCTCCAGCCCGGTGCCGACCGCGGCGGCCGCGCCGAACACCAGGTAGTGGCCGTACCCCCAGGCGAAGGCCTGCCGGTTGGAGCGCAGGTGCTCGTGGACCGGCCGGGCGAAGTAGATCCACCAGGCCGCGAAGCAGATCAGCAGGCCGCCGACCGCCACCGGCAGCAGCCGGCCCAGCTCCTCGTGCTCGTCCACCGCCGACTGCACCGCGACCGTCGCGGCCGCCACCGTCTCGCCGAGCACGATCAGAGTGAACAGCCCGTACCGTTCGGCGATGTGGTGCGGGTGCCAGGAGGTCTGCATCCGCAGTTCGGCGACCACCGGCACGGCCAGCTCGCACAGCACCCCGAGCGGGATTGCCACCGGCCGGACGGCGTCCGGCAGCAGCACCACCACCACCCAGCCCACCTGGCAGAGCGCGATCCCGACCGCGTACCGCACGGCGACCCGGCGCGCCTCGCCCTGCTCGCTGGCCGCCGCGCGCAGCCACTGGGTGACCATCGCCAGGCGCATCACCACGTACCCGGTGATCGCCAGCGTCAGGTCCTGGGTGGCGAACAGCCGTGGCACCCCGGCCGCGAGGACCAGCACCCCGGCGATCTGCACCAGCGTGGTGACCCGGTACGGCACGTCGTCGCAGTCGTAGGCGGAGGCGAACCAGGTGAAGTTCATCCAGGCCCACCCGTGAGCCAACGGAGCAACACCGCTCTGACCTGCGGTTCTTAACCCACGCGCTCGAAGACCCCGTAGGGGTCCCGGCGGGAGGGTGACAGCACCGCAAGCCGAGGGCGGTTCGACTTCGGCGAACGGATGACAGATGGAACGGGAAGACCTCCCCGCGCTGCGTGCCCTCGGGTTCAAGGACGACGAGCTCAAGGAACTCGGACTGTGGGAGCCGGTCACCGGTGACCCCACCTCGCTGGCAGAGATGTACCTCCGGCGGTCCAAGAAGAAGGACACGTTGGCCGCGCTGCGAGCCATGGTCCGACAGATGTGCGCGCAGGCGGAGCGCGACCGGATCAAGATCCGCCACGTCTGGTTTGAACAGAAGTCGGCAAGCAAGGCGTACGTCCGGCGCGAGGAGTTCGAGAAGTCCACAGCGGCAATCGCGGCCGGTCTCTCCAAGACCCTCTACGTGTTCAAGACCTCTCGCCTTTCCCGTCGGGGAATGGGTCAGGTTGGCCTCTTGCTCGACACCTTCGAGGAGCGACAGGCACGCATATTTGTCGTCGCCGAGCACCTGGACTCGCGCACCTCCCGAATGATCCTCGCGTTCCTCAGCGAGCAGGCCCGAGACCAGGCAAAGGACATTGCCGAGTTTACGAAGCTCGGCATCGACGCCCACAAAGCCGAGGGCCGTTGGCCGGGCGGAGTCACCCCGTACGGGCTCGAATGCCCGAAGGGAACGGGAAAGCTGCGACACCTTGCCAGCGAGTATCCGACAGCACGCCGGATCGCTGAATGCCTGCTTGCCGCCATGGTCCCGGCAAAGATCGCGGACATGCTGAACAAGGAAGGGAAGCGGACCCGCAAGGGTGCCATGTGGCGGGCGCAGACGATCATCCACCTGGCCAAGTCGGTCAGCTGGGCAGGTCTCATTCCAAACCGTGAGCGCGCCACGGACGAGAACGGAAACCCGATCGACAAGTACTTCCGCAGCATCGAGCCGCTAATGGACGCAAAGGGTGTCCCGATTTCCGGCGGCGAAGGTGTCGTCACTTATGACGAGTTCCTGAAGATCAACGCGCTGATCTCTGGCCGTTCGCGTGCTGCGTCGGGTTCTTCGATCGGAAACAAGCGGCGGGGAGTCCGCCAGCCGGTCACGATCATGACGGGACTGTTCAAGTGCCCTCACTGCGGTGGTCCCCTCGGAAACGGCGGGCGGAACTACAACTGCCGCAACCGGGCCGTCATGGGTGAGGCAGCTTGCACGGGAGCGGCGACGACACGGCCGCGCGTGGACGACGCAATGGCCCAACTCTGGACGGGGCACATTCTCCAGCTTGCCCCCGACTCGGAAACCATTCAGAACATCGCTCGCCGCTGGCTCAGCTACCAGGACCCCGGAAAGGAAGCACGCAAGCGCCAGGTGTCCGCTGTTCTGGAAAGCGCCGTCGGCCGGGAAATGAAGCTCCAAAAGGAGTTCTTTGTCCTCCAGAAGATGAGCGAAGAACAGTTCGAGAGTCTGCGGGAACAGGTCGCGGCGCAAATCGCCGAACTCAAGGCCGAGTTGGCGCAACTGAGCAAGGAAGCCGACCTGTCTCCTCTGATGGACCCCGAGGCCCTGACCGCGATTTGGAACAGCGAAGGAATGGAGGGGCGGCGCGCACTCCTGAAAGCGGCCGTCAAGTCGGTGACCATCACCCCCGCCAAGCACAAGGGCGACCGGACACCGATCCTTGACCGGCTAGTGGTCACGTGGCGGGACGAGAAGGACCCGGCCGCGCTGGCAGCGATCGACAAGGCCATGGACTTGGTTGAGCGGACACGCCAGACGGCCGCGTAAGGCGCCCTGAGAGGCCCGGTGAGGGGATTTCCCCGCCGGGCCTTTCTCATGCCCTCAGACGGCCTCGCAGGGCTTCGCTGCTCCCCGCACTTAACCAGCACACCTAGTGAAGGACGAACCACCGAGGAGAGAACGGAGAGACGCGATGCCAGTCACAAAAACTCTGGACTTTGAGACTTTCGCCAAGCGCATGGATGCGTGGGCCAGCGAGAGGGACACCAAGCGCGGTCGCCTGGTTCGCGCGTTCCGAAAGAACCTCGGTGATCGCCACGATTACCAGGCCGCCCGGCTCGCGCTGCTCATCAAGGAAGCCGAGACCGCTTGGTAGAAATCCCGAGATCAATCCCCCGCCTCTTGCTGGGCGGGGTTTTTTCTTGACTTACTTTCGCGGACATGTGCGGACTAAGTCGGCACTTCCGCGAACTCCACCCGAGAATCCGAAAGGAAAGCAAGATGACTGACCAGACTTTCGATGGAGTAGTGCGGACTAGCGCGGGAGATACGCGAACTAGCTCGGGGCTTTCGTGGAACCATCCGGCCAGGAAGTCGAGTTACGAGGACATATGCAGTGCGATTCGGCGGATCGAGGCCATTACCTGGGAGACACTAGGACCTGGCCACCCCAAGGCCGAGGAGATCCACACCGCAGCACGGGAAGCCCTGAAAGTCGCGGATGCCGCCCTGTTCCCGGCCAACCGTTGCGCCGCCGCTGAATGCCTAGAGACCGTGCCGCATAAGGAAATGGGCCGCCCGGCGCTCTACTGCTCCACCCGCTGCAAGGACCGCGCCGCCTACGCGAGGAAGCGACAGCGGAAGGGCTGAGCCGGCGCCTCTATTTCTTTGTTTTCTGAAAACATGACGGGCACCTCCCGCCTCGCCGACGACCACGAGGCCCGCACCCGATTTATGGCCGTTCCGCATTTCGAATCTTCCGCGCCGACACAGCGGAGAGGGGTTCGACACTCGCCTTACCCCCTCTGACCAGGGACTAGGTGTTGAGTGTTGATTCTGACATCAAAAGTAGAGAGTACATAGGGTTTCCTAGGGGCTGGCCAAAACAGAGTTCGGAATCGGCACTCGACACCAAGTCCCACCCCACCCCGCTGTACCGCCTGCGAGCGAATGGATGCGCCAGCGCACTGAGGGGCCCTCTGACGGCCGCTGAGCGGCGATCCGATATCAGGGCGCCACCGAGGCCGAGATAGGCGCTCACAGGGCCGCACGGAGCCTTGCCGCCGCCATCGAACCGAACAGCGCAACGAGCGCTGCGCTCTTAACCAACACACCTCGTAAGGGGTACAGGCGGTTTCCGCCTCAGTGGGATTCGGTTAGCTGAGTTCCCCGGCGGTTTCGCAAAGTCCGCTGGGGTCCTCGCTTCCTATCCCTCGCTCGCGCGGCACCGCGAGCCATCCTCGAATCTTTGGCGATTCCCGCGTGACGCGGAGCATTCGCCGAAGCCAGAAATGAACCGTTTTCGTCAGAACTCGTACGGTCGCATTGCTGGCTTGGCCCTACTGGCCACTTGATCTGTGCCGAAGATCAGGTGTCCGGTAGGGCCTTTTTTCGTATCTGGCCTAGGAAAATTCCTAGGCCCCGCCCCGCTGAGAGGAAACCATGCCTACCTTCGAGGACATCGCCCACGCTTCCGCCGTAACCGGCCTGCCCGCCAATCTGGTCGCCTTGCTGGCCGGTGAGACGCGAGACGCACTGACCGAGAGCGCCCGCGCGGTTGCCGCCGAACTGGGATTCACGCCGAAGGATGCGCGTTAATGTCGTCCCGCGAGAATGACAACGGACTGAGCCCAACGGTGGCCCTCGGGTTCGTGAAGGGCGCTCTTAACAACGGTCTGACCCCCGATCGTAGGCACCTGGAAATTGCGCTCGGTCCGGTCGCTGCTGCCGAGTTCGCGACGCTCATTAAGCGCAAGCAGGAGGCGGAAGCCAGGGAAATGGCTCGTCGCATCGCCCGCAGGAATGGCGAGACACAGAACCGCGTGCCCATCGCTGGCGCTGATATCGACCTAGAGAAGGCGATCAGCGAGGCAGTAGCCGAGCTAAAGGCGGATGCGCCTAAGCCGTCCAGCACCCCGACGCCGGCCGATCCCGCCCAGAATTCGGCAGAGCCTGAATCCGTCGACCCCCGGGCCATCCTCGCCGAGTGGGAGGCAAACCGCCGAAAGGGAAAGGGCGGTAAGCATCCCGGCTACGTGCTCGGCCCCATGAAGACCGACGGCTCGCAGCCGATTTACCGCCGTGACGAAGTTCCCTCCGCCGAACAGGCGTTTACCGAAGCTCACCGATAGGAGACCGCACCCATGAGCAATGAGCTACGCGAAATCGACAACTCGCTAAGCCTCTCCGTCGAGCGCGCGAGTATTGCAGAGCGCGAGGCCCAGACCAAGCAGCACGACCGCTTTGGTGTGCCGCTGGCGTTTATCTCCGTTCTGGAGAACACCAGGGGATATGCATTCACCGACCCGTACCCGGTCCACGAGCTACCGCTATCCCTTGCGCCTGCTGTCGTGAAGAAGGCTGCTGCCGCAGCCCGTAAGGCTCAGGACGACCTAGAGGCGGCGGACGATAAGGCGGAGCGGCTATTTGCCGAGTATCAGGCCGTCCCCGCTCAGGTCCAGCGAGAGATCACCGCCGCTGTCGAACGGGGCACCGAACCGCCGAGTCTTTCCGCGACCGTGGACGAGCGACAGGAGAAGCTAGCCGGTCCTCTCCGCGACGTTATTGCCCTGCGAAACGCCCTACACTCCAGGGCGATTAAGACTGCCAGCGCCGCCGAGAATGCACGCGCGAAGCACCGCGATGATTGGCGGGACCTTGTGGCCGCGCACGTGGCCGCTGAAATGCCAAAGGCCCGTAAGCGTCTAGAGGATGTAGTTACCAACCTTGCCGCTGCGCTGAATTCGGCAAATGACCTGTCCAGCAATGCCGAGGCGTGCCGCAAGGTGGACGCGCAGTGGCTCAAGGAACGGCTACTTGCCACTGAATGCGACATCAACGGTCGAAAGGTAGTGAGTTCCGATATCGCCACGCCGGACGTCTACGAGCGCGACCGCGAAACTGTGAAGCACCGCGCGTCTAACCAGTTCGCCAATACCACTGTTTCGGTCGATGTGGTCGCCGAGGCGGAGAAGCGAATTGGTTGGCTCGGTTCCTACAGCGACGGCGGGGAATTCCCTGATTCCCTCTTCGTTCCGCTGGCAAGCCATTCGCCGGTAGAGCGCCGGGACGACTACTAGGCACGGGGGCACTTTTCGAATACCCCCGCCTAATCAGCGGGCGCCGGGGCATAAACACGGGGCGGGTACCTCGTGGGGCTCCGGCATCCGCTCCCCCGCAGGAGTCTCCGTCATGAACACTGATGATCCGTGCCGTCGGCCCGATTGCCGCCGAGACCGCGCACCTCGATATCCCAACCGCGCAGGGGATAAGCAGCGCCACCCGCACTGTTCCCGAACGTGCCGCGCCTGGGATATCGCTGCTCGCGCCGTTTTGGGAACTCCTGCGCCCGCTGGACGAGACGCTAACACCGACGCTCGCGAACTGGTGCGGTTGTCGCTCGTGCTGAATGATTCAAAGCGCATGAATCGTGCTGACTTCAACTCGCTTAGCGAAATCCTGAATGCTTATCACGTGAATTTGCAGTGGAACTGTCAGCGTCGAAAAGGTTCAGTGGTCGCGCGGGGTGGCGTCGTCGCTACAGGGGGTGGGGATAGGCCCAAGGTCAAAATCTCCGGCCCCCGGGGGCCAATAGCAGCCTTGCCCGTGTGCAACCTTTCTCGCAACTCTCATTTTTCAGATTCGAGGTTTTTCTATGGCTGAGCGCATTGCTGTGCCTCTGCCGATTGTCGGAGGCGTCGGCCACCTATCTCCTGGCCACCGCTGGCTAGCTGAGATCACCCGCATTTGGCGCTTGGATGATGCGGAATGGCGTGTCGCCGAACACATCGCGCAAGCCGAGGACGAGCTAGCAGCGCTTCTAGAGGCCGCCGAGAATGCACCGCCTACTGTGCGCGGATCTATGGGTCAGCCGGTCGCTAACCCGCTGTACGCCGAGATTCGCGCGCATCGTAAGAGCATCGCTGACCTCAAAAAGCAGCTCGATTTGCCATCGGAATTGGATGAGGCCATGCGGATTGCGAAACTGGAAGCTGCCCAGAATCCTCGCCGGCCCGGTAGGCCGAGCCGTTCCGATGTTCGCTACACAGTCAACGACCAGATCCGTGCCGCACGTCTGGCGGACGGACAGCCCGTGTGATCCTGCCGCTATCTTGACCGCACTGGCTACAGCGCCAAGGCAGACGCATGACCTAGGACCGCCCCCGATGGCCTACCCGGCTATCGGGGGCTTTTGCGTACCTTCGAATGGAAGGCGTGAACCACCGCCGGCGGATGGGCCACGGGTGGCATCTGGCCAGTGATCCCAAGGGCTTTCGGCCCCCTTGGATTCCTAGGCCGAAGAGTCGAGAACGGCCCGCATCACCCGCACCCGTTCCGCTATTCGCTCACCACTCACCCCGGCCGTTAAACCAGCCGGTGAGATATGCGGCGGCCATTTCTAGCGAAGGGATCGGCCAACCCGGATCCTCCCCAGGGCCCGGCTGGACGAAGTAGGACGGTTCCTCGCCGCGCTTTGCCGGAATGGCAATAATCCACATCTTGTGGTCCCTATCCGGAAGGCCATCGGGATAGTCCGGGAAGAACCATCCGCAGAGTTCTCCGGTCTCCCTTTGGTCGGACCACTCGAACCGGAAACCCTGCGCGTATTCGGTGTCACCAAGCCTGCGTGCCACGCTGCCTCATTCTCTGATCATCAATCGTCACGTCGTGCGATCTAGGATCTTCCTAGATACTGACCCCGATAGCCGACCAATCATGGTCTGACCGTCTGGCTTTTCTTGCGTTTCGAGCCGCCTTGCTTTCCTACGCCGCAGAGCCGAGAACGGCCCGCACCTCGGGTACGCCAGCGTACTCAGCCGTCCTGCTGTCTGATCGTCATGGCGAGCAGCGAGGCCAACGGGCCGGGTGGGCCGCTTCCCCGCGCTAGGCAGGGCGGGGGCCTTTCGTCGTCTGGTGAGCCTGTCCGCGACGTTGCTGCCTTGCGCCGACAGGGAATTGAACTCCTGTCGAGAGTGCGCCGCTGGGCGTACGCTGGCCCGACAAGGCGCGTGTCTCGGGAGACCCCACATGACAGAGCTACCCGCAGAACTGACGACCGGCGAACGAATCCGCATCCTGCGGGAGCGCCGGGGAATGACCCGTCCCGTGGTCGCTGGTCTGGTCGGGCGGTCGTCCGACTGGCTCAAGAAGATCGAGAACAACGAACGCCCGATCCGTGGCGTCGGCATGCTGATCAAGCTTGCCCAGGTTCTTCACGTCGATGACGTGTCGATCCTCACCGGCACCGAGATCAGCATCCCGGCCACCGGCACGGGCAAGGTGAGCCACATCTCCGTGCCCAAGATCCGGGCCGTCATGCACTCCGTGAGCTTCCAGCCGGTTCCGGGTGTGGTGACGCCCCCGGATGTTCTCAAGGGCCTTGTGGAGCAAGCTTGGCGGCTGTGGCACACCTCTGCCCACCAGCGGACCGAAGTGGGCGCGATCCTGCCAGACCTGCTTCGGGACGCTCACGCATCGGTCCGTGTACACCAAGGCGCCGAGAAGCGGCGGGCCTACTCCGCGCTGGCAGACCTCTACCGACTCGTCCAACGGATGCTCGCGCACATTTCCGAACCGGAGCTGTACTGGCTTGCCCTGGACCGCGCGCGCGACGCATCGGAGAACGCCGACGATCCCGTGTCCCTGGCGCTCGGTGCCTGGACCGTCAGCATCGGGCAGCGCGCTGCCGGGTTCGTGGACGAGGCTGTTCGGACCGCCGAGCTAGGCATGGACGTGGTCCGTCCGATGCTGGACGCCGGCGGCCCCGAAGTGCTCGCCGCATACGGGCAGTTGAACCTGCAAGCTGCATGTACCCATGGGCTCGACGGCGTGTCCGGACCCGCTGAGCGTTTCCTCGCCGAGGCCGAGCACACCGCCCGGAAGCTCCCCACCGGCTACTGGCACCCTCAGAGCGCCTTCGCCATGTCGAACGTGGACGTTCACGCCGTGTCGATCGGCGTAGGGCTGCAACGGCCTGGAGAAGCACTCATCCGCGCCGAGACCATCGACCCGGCGTCCGTGCCGTCTCTCGAACGGCGCTCGCGCCTGCTGCTGGACATCGCGTATGGCTACCACCAGCGCAAGGAGATGGCAGCTGCCGTTCACTACCTGGGAGAGGCCGTGGCCGTCACACCGGAGGGGATCCGGTACGTGCCGGGAGCGCGGAGCCTGGCAGCGGCGATGGAGCGTACGGCAGTGGGCCCGCTCAAGGCTTCGGCGGTCGCGCTGGCCGAGTCAATCGGAGTCGCCGCGTAGATCGTTTAGGTAGGGGGACAGTTTGTCCCCGTTGCAACATGCGGGTGCCCGTACCGTCTCCCGGACGTGACGGGCATTCAGCATGTGGAGGGCCAGCAACTATGGCGGACGAGGGTGACCGGCAGGCGGTGACCAGGGGCAAGGCCCGCCAGTCCCAGCGCCCGCCCCGCAAGCGCGCCAGCAAGGCCCTGGTGGACGCCTGCCGTGCCGACTTCCAGCAGGCCAGGGCCGACGAAGCCAAGCGTCTCCCGGACCCCTTTAAGTACGCACCGCTGATGTGGGAGTACCACGAGCGCAACGACACGGACCCGGTGATTCGCAATGGCGGATGACCCCCGGGAAGACCTCCAGGCTGCCGTGGAAGGCCCCGCACCGGTGAACCTGTTCGAGTGGGCGAAGGCGCGTCGGCGGCCCCGTGAGCGCCCCGCCGGACCCCGGCCGGTCCTGACCCCCGAGGAGCACGCCGAAGTGCCCCTGACGCCCGAGGAGCGGCAGCGCCGGGCTGTGCTGCTGGCCCGGGTGCGCGAAGCCAACCACCCGAGGGGCTGACGCGCCCTACAGACCCCCGTCCCGGCCGCCTGGGGAAGGTTCGGCCGGGACGGGTCCATCCCAGAGGGGAACCGTTGTGCCGACACCCGCCCCGGGCCATCCGGTGACGACCTACGTCCTGTGCACCGACCCTGCGTCCCGGTTGCTGGTCGTCCAGGCCACCGGGCACGGAACTTGGCATCTTCCCGGGGGAGTTGTGGAAGCGGGCGAATCGCCGCTTGACGCTGCCCTGCGGGAGGTCCGCGAGGAACTGGGGCTTGCCATCGATCTCCGGGACGACGACCTGTTCGCCGTGGAGTGGGCGCAGGCTCGTCGCTCTGGCGCTCGTGATCGGCTGGTGTTCCTGTGGGCCGGGCCGATACTCAGCACGGCCGACACCGACCGGATCTCGTTGCAAGCACGGGAGTTGTGCGCCTGGCGGTGGGCGACCGCTGAGGAGGCGAAGGAACTGCTTCACCCCGCCGTCGCTGCACGAATCAGGGCGCCTCTCCAGCTACCCGGGCCCGTTACATATCGAGAGACCCGACATGAAAGGACCACCTGATGGTGAACGTCGACTTCCCGGACCGACTCCTCCGAATCGGCACACGTAGTTCCCCGCTGGCGCTTGCCCAGACGGACATGGTGATTGCCGCCCTGAAGGAGCACGAGCCGGCGCTTCAGACCGAAGTGGTACCGGTGACCACCGAAGCCGACCTGTGGCAGGGCGACTTGGCCCAGCTCGGCGGTAAGGGGCTTTACACGAAGCAGATCGACACCATGTTGCAGCGCGGGGACGTCGACATGGCCGTGCACTGCGTCAAGGACGTGCCGGGGGATGTGCCGCTCCCGGTCGGACTCGTCTTCGCCGCGTACATGGAGCGGCCGGACGTGCGGGACGTTCTACTGTTCCCGGAAGGCTCTGAGTACACGTCGCTGGCCGACCTGCCGTCCGGTGCGAACATCCTGTCGTCCGCTGTTCGCCGCAAGGCCCAGGTTCTCCGTGCCCGCCCGGATCTCAAGGTGGTACGGGTGCGCGGCGCGGTCGGCAGTCGGCTCGAAAAGCTGGACGGGAAGAGGAAGCTCGACGGCGTGAAGCCGGACGGAATGATCCTGGCCGTCGCTGGTCTGGCCCGTCTCGGGATCGACCGTCCCGGCTATGTGCTCGGCATGGACGAGATGCTTCCCGCCGTAGGCGCGGGTGTGCTCGGCCTGGAATGCCGACAGGACGATCACTCGGTGGCCGCGCTGCTGGAGAAGGTCAACCACCCGAAGACGCAGAAAGAGGTGACCGCTGAACGCGTGCTGCTGCACAACCTGCGCGGGCACTGCAACAGCCCGATCGCCGGGTACTGCACGACGGAGGCGGACGGGCAGCTCGTGCTGCGCGGCATGGTGTTCGACCGCGAGGGCAGCAAGTTCGCCAACGCGATGATGTGGGACGAACACCAGGGAGACCCGGCCGTCCTCGGCGCACGCGTCGCCGCCGAACTCCTCCGGCAGGGAGCCCGTTCGATCATCGCGGGCATCCCCCACTGAGGCACCCAGAACCGGCCCCGCTCGTCTGCCCCCCTCGCGGCAGATGGGCGGGGCCTTCTGCGTTCATCTGATCTGGTCAACGCCCCGCGATAAGGTGTTGTTGCGTTGGTTCACGCCCACCAGATCGCGAAGAAGGCGATCGAGTAGCCGCGCAGACCGTCGCCGTAGTGCCCGGCCGCCAGGGAGTGGGCGAGTTCGCGCCCGGCCTGGCCGACGGCGACCACGAAGCAGAGGTCGAAGAAGAGTTCCAGCGGGGTGGCGACCCGGTGCGGCTCGTCCCGCTCGCGCGGGACCATCCGGCGCACCGGGGGCGGGTCGACGGGGCGCGGGTGGGGGTCGGCGGCGGATTCGCTGGCCATCGGCGCTGCTCCGGGGTCGGGAGGGCTGGCTGTCCCGCGCATCCTGGCAGTGGTCCGGGCCCCGCGCACGCACCGCCGCGACGGGCGCAGCGGTTCGCGATCCCGGGATCGATTGCGCCTTTCGTCCCCTTTTTTCCTTGCCGTCAGCCGTAGTTGACGCCCCGGTGCGCGAACCGGGTGACAGCGCGGCGGGTTTCCGGGCGCGCCCCGCGCGCTGCGCCGCGGCCGGCCGGACGGCCCCGCTAGATTCGTCCCCGGTTGGAAGCGAGCGCGGGCCTTGCGGGGCCCCACGACACGGGCGGCCTGCGGGCAACGCGGAAGGTCAAGGCCGGTGGCAGGAGAGCGGGGGCGGCGGAGCCGACCTTCCCGTGTCCGTACCACCGGCCTCGTGATCACCGCGCTGCTCGCCAGCGCCTGCCGCCCGGTCGCTCTCGCCGCGTGCGCGGCGGGGGCTACTTCTCCCAGCCGACCTTGGCGTAGTCCTCCCCGGCCAGGCCGAAGGCGCCGTAGTTGGCGAGGCCCTTGCGCGTCGCCACCACGGTCGGCCGCTGGTAGAGCTCGACGGTGTGGCCGAGCTCCCAGATCTTCGCGTCGGCCTGGTTGTAGAGCTTCGCGGCCTCCACCGGGTCGACCGTCCCGGCCGCCTTCTTGAGCAGGTCGTCGACCTCCGGGCTGCCGATCCGCGAGGGGTTGTTGAAGGTGTTGTCCCCCACCGGCAGGCGGAAGTTGCCCAGGCTCTTGGAGAGCGGGAACGAGTCGGTGTTGCGCCAGCTCGCGATCTCGAACTTGCCCGGGTTCACGTACTTGGTGAAGAAGTCGTTGGCGGGCACCTTGTCCAGGCTCACCTTGACCCCGGCCTGCAGCCACATCGCGGCGGCGGCGGTGGCCAGGTCGATCTGGGCCTGCGGGGTGGACTCGTTGACCGTCCAGTGCAGTTGCAGCGACTGGCCGTCCTTGGTGCGCGGCTGGCCGGCGCCCGTCTCCTTCCAACCGGCGTCGTCCAGCAGCTTCTTGGCGGCGGGCACGTCGAACTTCGCCCACTCGCCCGAGTTGTCCTGGTAACCGGTCTGGTTGGGCATGAAGATGTGGTTGCCGAGCGGCTTGAACTCCACCGGCACGCCGTTGTTGGCGATCTTGATCAGCGCGGACCGGTCGAGCGCCTTGCCGAGCGCCTGGCGGACCTTCTGGTCGGCCAGCGCCCCGCCGGAGCCGAAGGAGATGTGCACCTCGTCCCACGGGCTGGCGGCCCGGATCGCGGTGTCCTTGGCATCCTTGAGCTGCCCGTACGCGGCGGCGGTGCCGGCCGTGGCGAGGTCGATCTCGTTGTTGAGGTACGACTGGGTGGTCGCGGACTGGGTCATCACCCGGAAGGTGATCTTGTCCGCCTTGGCCTTGGTGCCCCACCAGGCCGGGTCCGGGACGAGCGTGAGGGTCTGCGCGGTCTTGTCCGCCACGCCGATCTTCAGCGCGCCCGCGGTGATCGGGATCTTCTCCACCCAGCCCTTGTTGAAGTCGTCCGGGGTGGCGATGCCGGCCGCCGGGATCAGCGGGCGGAACAGGTTCTGCCAGTCCGCGTACGGCTCGGAGAAGGTGACCTTCACCTCGCTCGGGTCGGCCCCCTGCTCGACGGCGGAGATCTGCTCGTAGCCGGACGGGTCGGCGATGTTGTACGCCGGGTCCTTGCCGTTGCTGGCCTGCCAGTCGGCCTTGAAGTCCAGGTAGCTGAGCGGCTTGCCGTCCGACCACTTGGCCTTGGGGTTGAGCTTGTAGGTGATCACCTCGGGCGAGGTCGAGGTGACCTTGGCGTCCAGCAGGTAGTCGGTGTCGGGCTGGAAGGTGCCGGAGGCGTCCGTGTTGAAGAGCGACGGTTCCAGGGCGCGCATGATCGAGACCGCGTCGCCGTAGGTACCGTCCACCTGGAACGGGTTCCACTGGGTGATCCACTGGTACAGCGGGAACCGCACCTCGCCGCCGTCCTTGACCTGGTCCAGCGGTCTGGCGTTGATGTCCTGGGAGTCCTGCCGGGGCGGCTCGCTCTTCGCCACCTTGTCGGCCGAACCGCCCCCGCCCGAGGTGCACGCGGTGACCGCCAGCGCGACGGCGACGGCGAGGGCCGTCGCCCGGCCGAGGCGGCGGGCCGTGGTGGAAGCGTCCATGGAATCCCCCTGGTGTGGTCTTCGAAACGGGCGGTAACGGGCAGTTGTGCCGCGCGAGGTGTGGCGGGGCTTGAGCGTGGGCAGCCAAGTCGGCACCGGGCCAGCAGAACGTAACAGCCGATCAGTTCCGTCACCAGGGGGAGGACCGCACACCTGATCCAGAAGTCATCCGCGGCAACACTGCCGCAACACCCCGGCCGCGCACCGCTGCCAGACTCTGACCTGCGCTTTCCCCGTACCGCCTCGTCCTCCTGCCGTCCGAAGGCCTGAACGGGCCCCGACCGAAGGCCACCACCCGATGCCCACCAGACGCGTCGGCCCCTCCCCCACCCCGGGCGGCCGTTGATGCTCCGTTACCTGGCGAAGCGCCTGAGCTACTACGCGGTGCTGCTGATCGCCGCCGTCTTCCTGGCGTACGCGATCTCCGCGACCGCCCTCCAGCCGCGCACCTACTTCGACGCCAAGGTGCCCCGCCCGGCCGCCGAGTCGGTCGAGCGCCAGCTCACCGCGCTCAACCTGAACGACCGCACCCCGGTCGTCGAACGCTTCGGCCACTGGGCCGACGGGCTGCTCCACGGCGACCTCGGCCGGACCATCCACGACACCCCGGTCACCGACGACTTCGGCCGCCGGGTCTGGGTCTCGCTGCGGCTGCTGCTGCTCGGCAGCCTGCTCGGCATCGTCCTCGGCATCGCCGCCGGGGCCTGGAGCGCCGTCCGCCAGTACCGGATCTCCGACCGGCTGCTCACCGTGCTCTCCTTCGTCCTGCTCTCCACCCCGGTCTTCCTGGTCGCGCTGTTCCTCAAGAACGGCGCCATCGCCGCCAAGGACGCGGCCGGCCACGACGTCATCCCGTTCACCGGCTACGAGACCCCCGGACTGACCGGCGGCCTCGGCGCCCACCTCGCCGACTGGGCGCTGCACCTGCTGCTGCCCACCATCTCGCTCGCGCTCGGCGGCCTCGCCACCTACAGCCGCTACCAGCGCGGCACCATGCTCGACGTGCTCGGCTCCGACTACCTGCGCACCGCCGAGGCCAAGGGGCTCACCCGCCGCCGGGCGCTGGTCAAGCACGGGCTGCGGACCGCGGTGATCCCGATGTCGACCATGTTCGCCTACAGCTTCCTGGGCATCTTCACCGGCGCGATCTTCACCGAGACGATCTTCGGCTGGCACGGCATGGGCGAGTGGCTGATCCAGTCGATCAACGAACAGGACGTCAACTCGGTCGTCGCCGTCAACCTGTTCACCGCCGTCGTCGTCCTCGCCTCCGGCTTCCTCGCCGACACCCTGCACGCCGCCCTCGATCCGCGCGTGCGGTCCTGACCGGAGGTGAACTGACGTGACCACCGTCGCCGTGGAACCGGCCGCCCCGGCCGCCGCCCCCCGCACCACCGGCCGGGCCCGGCTCGTCCTCGCCCGGCTGCTGGCCGCCCGCGGGGCCGTCGCCGGAGCCGTGATCGTCCTGCTGCTGTTCGCGCTCGCCTTCGGCGGGCCGTACCTCACGCCCTGGGACTACGCCGCCCCCGACTTCGGCGCGCTGCACCAACCGCCGTCCGCCGAACACTGGTTCGGCACCAACGGGATCGGCCAGGACGTCTTCGCGCAGACCGTCCGCGGCCTGCAGAAGTCGCTGGTCATCGGCCTGCTGGTAGCCCTGTTCTCCACCGTGCTGGCCTCCCTGGTCGGCGCCTGCGCCGGCTACTTCGGCGGCTGGGCCGACCGCGCGCTGATGTTCGCGGTGGACCTGCTGCTGGTCTTCCCCAGCTTCCTGATCATCACCATCGTCTCGCCCCGGCTGAAGAGCGCCGGCTGGATCGCCTTCGTGCTGCTGCTCGCCCTGTTCAACTGGATGATCACCGCCCGGGTGGTCCGCTCGATGACCATCTCGCTGCGCGAGCGCGAATTCGTCCGCGCCGCACGGTTCATGGGAGTGCGGCCGCTGCGGATCATCACCCGCCACATCCTGCCGAACGTCGCCTCCTTCCTCATCATCGACGCCACCATCGCGGTCGGCGGCGCCGTGATGAGCGAGACCGCGCTCTCCTACTTCGGCTTCGGCGTCAAACCGCCGGACGTCTCGCTCGGCACCCTGCTCGCCGCCGGGACCAGCGAAGCCCCGGTGTTCCCCTGGCTGTTCTACTTCGCCGCCGGACTGCTGGTGCTCTTCGTCCTCGCCGTCAACCTGATCGGCGACGGGCTGCGCGACGCCCTCGACCCCACCGCCGGGGGCGCGCCCCGCCGCCGCTCCGCCCGGAGGAAGAAGCCGTGACCACCACCGTCGACACCCCGCTGCTCGCCGTCAGCGACCTGCGGGTGGACTTCGCCGGGCCGCACGGCCCCGTCCCCGCCGTCCGCGGGGTGGACCTCACCCTGCGGCGCGGCGAGACCCTCGGCATCGTCGGCGAGTCCGGCTCCGGCAAGTCCGTCACCGCGCTGTCCGTGCTCGGACTGCTGCCGAGGACGGCCGGCGTCCAGGGCTCGGTGCGACTGGACGGGCGGGAACTGGTCGGGCTGCCCGGCAAGGAACTCGCCGCGATCCGCGGCCGCCGGATCGCCATGGTCTTCCAGGACCCGCTGTCCGCCTTCACCCCGGTCTACCGGATCGGCGACCAGATCGCCGAGGCCGTCCGCATCCACCAGCGGGTCGACCGGGCCGCCGCCCGCCGCCGGGCCGCCGAACTCCTCGACCTGGTGGGCATCCCGGCCCCCGAACGGGCCCTGGACAGCTTCCCGCACGAGTTCTCCGGCGGCATGCGCCAGCGCGCGATGATCGCCATGGCGATCGCCAACGACCCTGACATCCTGCTCGCCGACGAACCGACCACCGCGCTGGACGTCACCATCCAGGCCCAGGTGCTGGACGTGCTGCGCACCGCGCAGCGGGAGACCGGCGCCGCCCTCGTCCTGGTCAGCCACGACCTCGGGGTGATCGCCGGGATGGCCGACCGGGTCGCGGTGATGTACGCGGGGCGGGTGGTCGAGACCGCCGGAGTGGACGAGCTGTTCGCGGCCCCGCGCCACCCGTACACGCTCGGCCTGATCGGCGCGGTGCCCCGGCTGGACGGGCTCGGCGGCCCGCTCGTCCCGATCCCCGGCGCACCCGCCCCGATGGCCGACCTGCCGCCGGGCTGCCCGTTCGCCGCCCGCTGCCCGCTGGCGGAGGAGCGCTGCTCGGCGGCGGAGCCGGAACTGGCCGGGGGCGACGGTCACCTGGCGGCCTGCGTCCGGTCGGCGGAGCTGGCCGAGCGGCGGCCCGCACCGGCCGACGTCTACCCGGTGCCGGCGCTTCCCGCCCCGTCGGCCGCTCCGGGGGCGCGGGGGGAGCTGGGGGACCGGAGCTCGCGGGCGCCGGTGCTGGCGGTGAGCGGCCTTGGCAAAACGTTTCCGCTCCTCAAGGGCACGGTGTTCAAGCGCCGGGTCGGCGAGGTCTACGCCGTGGACGGCGTCGACCTGGACCTCCGGGAGGGCGAAACCCTCGGCCTGGTCGGGGAGTCCGGCTCCGGCAAGTCCACCACGCTGTTCGAACTGCTGAACCTCACCGCCCCCGAGACCGGCCGGATCGAACTGCTCGGCCACGACACCGCCGAACTCTCCCGCGCCGAGGCCCACCGGCTGCGCTCCCGACTGCAGATCGTCTTCCAGGACCCGATGGCCAGCCTCGACCCGCGGATGCCGATCGGCGACATCATCGCCGAACCACTGCGCGCCCAGCACGCCGCCCGCGAGGAGATCGCCCGCCGGGTGCCCGAACTGCTGCACCAGGTCGGCCTCGACCCGGACCACGCCGCCCGCTACCCGCACCAGTTCTCCGGCGGGCAGCGCCAGCGCGTCTCCATCGCCCGGGCCCTGGCCGTCCGGCCGAAACTGCTGGTCCTGGACGAACCGGTCTCCGCCCTGGACGTCTCCATCCAGGCCGGGGTGCTCAACCTGCTGCAAACCCTCAAGGCCGAACTCGGCCTCTCCTACCTGTTCGTCTCGCACGACCTCTCGGTGATCCGGCACCTCGCCGACCGGGTCAGCGTCATGTACCTCGGGCGGACGGTCGAACAGGGCGAGGTCTCCGCCGTCTTCGACCGCCCCCGGCACCCGTACACCCGCGCCCTGCTCTCCGCCGTCCCGCTGCCCGACCCCGCCGCCGAGCGCGCCCGCGACCGCATCCTGCTCGCCGGCGACCCGCCCTCCCCCACCGAGCGCCGCACCGGCTGCTCCTTCCGCACCCGCTGCCCGGTGTACGCCCGCCTCGCCGACCCGGACGCCCGCACGCGGTGCGAACAGGAACGGCCGGCGCTCCTCGGCGACACCCCGGCACAGGACCACCAGGCGGCCTGCCACTACCCGGAGTCGTAGCCGGCCGCCCGCGATCGCCGTCTGCGATCACTACGGGCGGTCACCACGGGTGATCACTGCGGGTGACCACTCGAAAGCGATTCGGCGGATCGACCGGGTGCCGTGTAAAGTTCTCCGAGTCAGCAGGCGCCGCTAGCTCAGTTGGTTAGAGCAGCTGACTCTTAATCAGCGGGTCCGGGGTTCGAGTCCCTGGCGGCGCACATGGCAAGGTCTCAGGCCGCTCACTTCGGTGGGCGGCCTGAGGCGTTTCAGCGGGCGTTTCAGCGGGCTTCGCAGCGGGTGTCCGGCCTCAGGAGGTGCCCGGCCGGGGCGGGTGTCCGGCCTCAGCCGGTGTCCAGGACGGCGGAGGCCACCGCGTCCGGGCGGTCGAACATCACCAGGTGCCCGGCCGGGGCGGTGGTCCGGTAGTCGGCCCCGAGCAGCGCCGCGAGCTCCCGCTGGCCGGCCAGCCACTCCTCGGTACGGCGGCTGCGGCAGCCGTCGTCGGCGGCGAGCACGGTGACCGGCAGGCCCTCGGGCAGCGGCCGGGTGCGCCGCAGCCCGTCCACCTCGGCGGCCAGGTCGAGGTAGCGCGCGTTCTCCCGCAACAGGGCTCGCAGGGCCCGGCCGGTGCGGTAGCAGTGCCGCACCAACGGCGCCGGGGCGAGGTCCTCGCGGCAGACCGTGGACAGCCGGGCCGTCAGCCGGCGGGCGGCCGGACCGAGCAGGTACGGCACGGCGACGGCGGTGGCGGCGCCCGCGAGCGCCCGGGCCGCCAGGTCGCGCGCGCCGGGCGCCGGGTACGGCCGGGCCGCCGGTTCGACGCTGCCGTCCACCAGGACCAGCCCGGCGGCCCGGTCGGGGTGCAGCCGGGCGAAGGCCTCGACGTGGAAGCCGGCCAGCGAGTGGCCGACGACGGTGCAGGCCCCGCGCAGCCCGAGGCCGTCCAGCACCGCGCGGATCCGCTCGGCCTCGCCGGCGGCCGTCGGGGCGGGCCGCCCGGTGGCGGGCTCGGGGGCGCTGAGCCCGTAGCCGGGCCGGTCGAAGCGGACCACGGTGCGGTAGGGCGTGAGGAAGGGGACGACCAGGTCCCAGTCGAACCAGCTGCTGCCGAGGCCCCCGGTGAGCAGGCAGACCGGGCCGCTGCCCTCGGTGCGGACGTGCAGCGGGACGCCGTCCACGCGCAGGAAGCGCGCCCGGGTGCGGGGGTCGTCGGGTGCGGTCATGCCGGCTCCCGGCCCGGGGGCCGCCCGGCCGGCCGGGCCCCCCGGTGCGGCGGAGAAGCGTCGGACCAGGTGGATTCGTCGGACGGCACCCCCGCGGGGAGGGCCAGGCTCAGTGCCAGGACAGCCAGCCAGAGCGCCACCAGCAGCACCTGGAGCCGCTGGCCGGCCCCGAGCGCCCAGGTGCCGCGCCCGGCCTCGAAGGCGGCGATCGCGGCCAGGCTCCAGCCGGTGGCCAGCAGTTCGGCGCCGAGCAGCCAGGGCCCGATCCGGCGCACCGGCGGCCACCAGCCGTAGCGGCGGGCGGCGACGGTGAGCGCGGCCAGCCCGGTGAGCGCACCGAGCATGGCGAGGCTGCTGGTGACGGCGTGCGCGGTGTGGGTGGCGGGGACGAGCCCGGAGGTCTCACGGGCGGCGCACATCTCGTCGCTGGTGGGGGCGCAGCTGAGCGGCAGCCGGGAGTCGGCGGCGGTCGCCGCACCGAACAGGGCGAGGGCGGACCAGCCGACCACCGCCCACCCGCGCCGGGCACCGCGCGGCCCGGCCTGCCCGCCGGCGAGGGCGGTGACGGCGGCGGCGAGCACGCAGAGCCCGGCGACCAGGTCGGTGGCCCGGAACAGGCCGCCCAGCGGCTGGTCCTCGGCCGCGAGTTCGCTGATGTACGCCTGCACCGGGTCGAGTCCGGTGCTCAGCACGACCTCCAGCACCCACGCGGTGTACGCCGTGGCGCTCAGCATCAGCAGCGCGGCGACCGCCTTCCGCGCGTTCGGGTGTCCGGGCTTGGGGCTGGGCACCGTTCCACCCTAACCGGCGGCGAACTGCACCCCAACCGGGCGGAAACGGACACCTCGGCGGCGGGTCGGTTCCCGCGCGGCCGCGGGCGGTTCCGGGCGGTTCGAGGCACCCGCCGGGACCGTGTATTGTTTTCCAGGTCAGCAAGCGCCGCTAGCTCAGTTGGTTAGAGCAGCTGACTCTTAATCAGCGGGTCCGGGGTTCGAGTCCCTGGCGGCGCACAGACATTTGGGGAGCCTCTCGCAGCAGCGAGGGGCTCCTCAATTTTTTGGCCCTCGACGTCCGTTTTGCGTGTGATGTCGGTCTCGATTGCCGTTCCGGTGGAGCCAATCGGCCCGCCCCGCTCGTCCAGGGCAGTAAACCGGAATCGGGACAAAGGTCCCTAACCGCCGATGTCCCCGTCCGTGCAGGCTGACCCGGTCCGCCCGCAGGAAAGGCCGCGCCTTGTCCGAGAACGCCCAGAGCGGCCGTCGCACGCCGTCGACAGGCCTCCGACCGGTCAAACGCTTCAAGCGCGCCGCCCCCGTGACCGGCGGCAGGAAGCCCCGCCGCCCGAAGCGCACCGGCTGGCGCCGGCTGATCCCCACCTGGCGGATGAGCCTGCTCGGCCTCGCCGCGGCCCTGCTGCTCGGTGTCGGCCTGTTCGTGCTCGGGGTCACGCTGGTGAAGGTCCCCGACGCGCACGCCGCCGCGACCGCGCAGAGCAACACCTGGCTCTACGCCGACGGCTCCGTGATCACCCGCACCGGCCAGACCAACCGGCAGAACGTCAGCCTGGACAAGGTCTCCCCCGCCGCCCAGCACGCCGCACTGGCCGCCGAGGACCGCAACTTCTACCACGAGGGCGCCGTCAACGTGCAGGGCCTGCTCCGGGCCGCGGTCAACACCGCCAAGGGCGCGGGCACCCAGGGCGGCTCCACGATCACCCAGCAGTACGTGAAGAACACGTACCTGAACCAGAAGCAGTCGGTCACCCGCAAGGTGAAGGAACTCTTCATAGCCATCAAGGTGGACGCCACCGAGAGCAAGGACGACGTCCTCTCCGGCTACCTGAACACCTCCTACTACGGCCGCGGCGCCTACGGCATCCAGGCCGCCGCCCACGCGTACTTCGGCGTCGACGCCTCCGCGCTCACCCCCGCCCAGGGCGCCTACCTGGCCACCCTGCTGAACGCCCCGAGCGCCTACGACGTGGCCACCGCGACCCCGGCCGGCAAGCAGAACGCCGTCAACCGCTGGAACTACGTGCTGGACGGCATGGTCAAGGAGGGCTGGCTCTCCGCCGAGGAACGGTCCGCCACCACCTTCCCGGACGTCAAGGACCCGCAGCCCAACCCGGGCCTGTCCGGCCAGACCGGCTACCTGGTGAACGAGGCCACCCAGTACCTCACCTCGAACCAGGTCATCAGCGAGACCGAGCTGGCCAAGGGCGGCTACACGATCAAGCTGAGCATCGACCCGGCCCGCCAGCAGGCCCTCCAGGACTCCGTCCAGGCGCAGCTGCGCGACACCCTGAACCCGGAGAAGCGGAAGAAGGACGCGGCCGCCCAGGCCGGCGCCGTCTCCGTGGACCCGAAGACCGGCGCGGTCGTCGCCCTCTACGGCGGCGTCGACTACGTCAAGCACTACGTCGACAACGCGACCCGGCGGGACTACCAGGCCGGCTCGACCTTCAAGGCGATCGCCCTGGCGGCCGCGTTCGAGAACAACGCCAAGACCCAGGACGGCCGGACCGTCACCCCGCGCACCGTCTACGACGGCACCAGCGGCCGCAAGGTCCGCGGCGGCAAGGGCACTCCGTACGCGCCGCCGAACGAGGGCGACCGGAGCTACGGCCAGATCTCCCTCCAGCAGGCCACCGACTGGTCGGTCAACTCGGCGTTCGCCCAGCTGGCCCAGGACACCGGGCTCCAGAAGGTCAAGGACACCGGCATCGCGCTGGGCCTGCCCGGCAGCACCCCGGGCCTCGACCCGGTGCCGTCCATCCCGCTCGGCGCGGCCACCCCGAGCGTGCTCGACATGGCCGGCGTGTACGCGGCGCTGGACAACGGCGGCAAGCAGATCACCCCGTGGCTGGTGCAGTCCGTGGACCGCGAGGGCGAGGCCGTCCCGCTGCCCGCGCACAAGACCACGCAGGCGATCAGCACGGACACCGCGAACCAGGTCACCTCGATGCTCCAGGGTGTGGTGACCGACCCGGGCGGCACCGGCTGGCGGGCCAAGGCACTGGGCCGCCCGGTGGCCGGCAAGACCGGCACCACCGACGACCAGAAGTCGGTCTGGTTCGTCGGCTACACCCCCGAGCTGGTCACCTCGGTGGCCCTGTTCGGCCAGGACCCGGGCAGCGGGGCCCAGGTCAGCCTGAGCGGCGTCGGCGGGATCGACGGCGCGGCGGGCGGCCAGTTCCCGGCGCAGATCTGGACCAGCTACATGAAGGCGGCGCTCAAGGGCGTGCCGGTCAGCGACTTCCAGACCCCGGCCGACGGCGGCGACTCCTCCGGCGCCGCCGATCTGCCGACGGCCCCGTCCTCGCCGAGCAGCACCCCGTCGACCGGGACCGGCTCGAACGGCGCCTCGACCGCCCCCGCGGCGCCGACCACCCCGCCGAGCGACGGCGCCGGCCCCGGGGCCGGCTCGGGCCCGACCACGCCGACCGGCGGCTCGAACTCCGGCGGCGGCGGTGTGACCAGCCCGCCGACCGCGCCCCCGGCCACCCAGCAGCCGACCACCCCGCCGCCGACGCGGCCCACCGGGCGGCCCACCGGAAGGCCGACCTCCTCCACCGGCCCGACCACGGCGCCGACCACGCAGCCGACCACCCAGCCCACGGGCGGGTCGGACACGCTCACCGGGGCGGGGGCGAACGCCGGGTAGCGGCGGCGGGGGCGCCCGGGCGAAGCGAGGGGGCGCCCGGGCGGCGCGGGGTCGTGCGCGGCCCGGGTGAGTGCGCCGCTGCGCACAGTTCCGTGCAGGACCAAATGACGGAATGGCACCTTACTGAACGCCCGGTATGACTGTCACAATGCGTCGGTGCACAGATCAACGGCCTCGCCCACCCTCCCCACGGGCAGAACCCTCGGCCTCAGCCTCGCGCTGGTCTCCGCGTTCGCCTTCGGCGGCTCCGGCACCGCCGCGAAACCGCTGATCGAGGCCGGCCTCTCACCGCTGCACGTGGTGTGGCTCCGGGTCACCGGCGCCGCCGTGGCCCTGCTCCCCATCGCCTACCGCCACCGGGACGCCGTCCTGCGCCGCCCCGGCCTGCTGATCGGGTTCGGCCTGCTCGCCGTGGCCGGCGTCCAGGCCTGTTACTTCGCGGCGATCTCCCGCATCCCGGTCGGCGTCGCCCTGCTCATCGAGTACCTCGGACCGCCACTGCTCATCGGCTACGTCAAGCTCGTCCAGCGCAAGCCGATCAGCCGGGGCGCCGCGATCGGCGCCGGCGTCGCGGTCGCCGGGCTGGCCTGCGTGGTGGAGGTCTGGAACGGCCTGAGCTTCGACGCGCTGGGCGTGCTCTTCGCCCTCGGCGCGGCCTGCTGCCAGGTCGGCTACTTCGTGCTCGCCGACGCCGGACGCCGGGGCGAGCGCCCGGTCGACCCGCTGGCGGTCAGCGCGTTCGGACTGCTGATCGGCGCCGTCCTGCTCACCGTCTTCACCCGGCCCTGGCAGGCCGACTGGAGCACGCTCGGCGGATCCGTGGTGATGAACGGGCACACCCTGCCCGCGCTGCTCCCGGCCGCCTGGATGATCCTGATCGCGACCGTGCTCGCCTACCTGACCGGCGTGATCGCCGTCGGGCACCTCTCGCCCCCGGTCGCCGGGGTGGTGGCCAACCTGGAGGCGGTCGTCGCCACCGTGCTGGCCTGGGTGCTGCTCGGCGAGCACCTCGGTTTGCCGCAGATCGCGGGCGGCCTGCTCGTGCTGACCGGCGCCTTCGCGGCGCAGACCGGCAAGCCGGCGGCCGTGGAGGCCGCGGACGCCCGGGGTGCTCGGGATCCTCGGAACGCTCCGGACACCCGGGACGCCCCGGATGCTCCGGGCACTCCGGAGCGGGTCGCCGCCGAACGGCAGGTCAGCGGCCGACCCAGCCGAACCAGTCGAGGTGATTGAGCGGCCACACCACGGCCGATACCGGCCCGACCACGTTGTCCACCGGCACGGCCCCGCCCCCCGGACCGCGCTGGTGGTAGCGGGAGTCCGCCGAGTCGCTCCGGTGGTCGCCCTCGACCCAGACGTGGCCCGAGGGCACCGTCACCGGCCCGAAGTCCAGGCCCGCGCAGGAGTCGTCACCGGGGTGCAGGTACGGCTCGTCGACCTTCTTCCCGTCGACGGTCAGCGTGGTGCCCGTGCACTGCACGGTCTGGCCGCCGGTCGCGATGACCCGCTTGACCAGGTAGTTGTCGTCCTTCGGCGGCACCAGGCCGACGAAGCTCAGCACCGAGCTGACCGTGTTGGTGAACGGGTTCGAGTCGACGGGCTGCGGCGGGAGCCAGCCACCCGGATCCTTGAACACCACCGGCTGCCCGGGTTCCGGCTTCCAGCCGGTCAGCGGCGCCAGCTTGTTCACGCCCACCCGGTCACCGATCCGCAGCGTGTTCTCCATCGAGCCGGACGGGATGGTGAACACCTGGAACAGGCAGGTCTTGATCAGCAGCGCGACCACCAGGCCCACCGCCGCCATCGCCGGGATCTCGATCCACCAGGGCCGGGGCCTGCGCCCGGTCCGCCGGGCCTTGCGCCCGCGCGAACCGCGCGCACGGCGGCGGGCCTCGGCGCGGCCTCCGGGCGCGTCAGGGGCGTCGGAAGCACCGGGGCCGCGTCCGGCGGCGGGGGCCGGACCGGACCCGGCATCGCTCGGCGTTTCGGGCAGGTTCACCGCCATCGTCGCTGCTCCACCTCTCCGGCTGGGGGAACCTGCACGCTACGCCAACCCCGGAGCCTCACGAAATCCGGCGTTTAGCCGCCCCCGACAAGTCCGGACCGGGCGACGCCGGGGCCGTCCTCGACGGCTCACCACCGGCCCCCTCAGAGGTGCTCTCAAGCGCGGGCGATGGCCTCGTGGTGCCGGATGACCTCGGCGATGATGAAAGTCAGGAACTTCTCGGCGAAGACCGGGTCCAGCTTGGCCCCGGCGGCCAGCTCCCGCAGCCGCTTGATCTGGTCGCGCTCACGCGCCGGATCGGCCGGCGGCAGCTTGTGCTCGGCCTTGAGCCGGCCGACCCGCTGGGTCGCCTTGAAGCGCTCGGCCAGCATGTGGACCACCGCGGCATCGATGTTGTCGATGCTCTCGCGCAGGCTGGTCAGCTCCGCCCGCACGGCGGCGTCGACCCCGTCGGTCGGGCCTGCGTCGGGGGTCGTGGGGTGGTCCGTCATCGGGGCGGCTCCCGGTGTCTGAAATGGGCACCCGGCCGTACGGCGGCCGGGCTCGGGCCCGGGCAAATCTAACAGGGCCCCCGTGGTGGAGCCTCACCTTTTGGCGGATCCGTCCACAATCCGGACATTGCCCGCCCCGCCCCGCCCGGCGCCCCGCGCCTCGCCGATCCGGGCCCGTGCCGCCCCGGGCCGAACCAGGGCCGCCCCGTAGGCTGGTGCGCGCATGACCGGAAGTGACGACTCAGCAGTCCCTCAGTAATGGAGGTACCGATCGTGGCAACCACCCGCACCGCCCGCACCGCTTGGGAAGGCAACCTGCTCGACGGCAAGGGGCAGGTGACCTTCGCCTCGTCCGGGATCGGCGAGTACCCCGTCTCCTGGCCGGCCCGGGCCGAACAGCCCAACGGCAAGACCAGCCCGGAGGAGCTGATCGCCGCCGCTCACTCCGCGTGCTTCTCGATGGCCCTCTCGCACGGCCTGACCGGCGCCGGCACCCCGCCCGTCAAGCTGGACACCCAGGCCGACGTCACCTTCCAGCCCGGCACCGGCATCACCGGCATCCACCTGACCGTCACCGGCGAGGTGCCCGGACTGGACGAGGCCGACTTCACCAAGGCCGCCGAGGACGCCAAGGCCAACTGCCCGGTCAGCAAGGCGCTCACCGGCACCACCATCACCCTCACCGCCAAGCTGGCCTGACGCCCCGACGGGTCCCGACGGATCCCGGTGGATCCCAGCGCGCTCCGGCCGCTCCGGGCGCGCGGTCGGCGCCCGGGGGCGCGATCTCGGCGCACGCGCCCCTGGCGCACATCATGTGATGTGCACCGGGGGCGTCTGCACGTACCGCCGCACATGATCACAAAGCGGGCGAATCACCCTGGCGGCGGTCACCGCGCGTTGCCGCCGCGGCCTATGATCGGCCGCAGCGCCCTGTTCTTCACGCGGGTCTCCGCGCGACAGCGCCCCACGGCGGGCGCCCCGCACCGGACCGACTCCGAGGACCTCGACAGAGTGCGGAGCCGGCCGCCGGAGTCCCGATTGGCCGGCCGGACCAGCATCCAGCGTCAGCAGCGGACGGGAGCATGCCGTGCCGGGCCAGAACGAGGGGGCCGACGCACACCACCCGGGCGTGCGGCACGAGGAAACACCGCACCACCGACACCTCACAACACCCCTCCTGGGCCCGAACATCGGCACCGTCGGTCCGGCCAGTCCGGTTGGTTCGGCCAGTCCGGTCGGTCCGATCGGCGTCGCCGGTTCCGTCACGGCCGTCGGTGCTGCCGCGACCGGCGGCCGGGCCGTCGGCACGGCGGGTGCGACGAGAACCGTGCTGGACGACCCCGGGATGCTGCTCTGCCCCACCTGCTCGGCACCGCTGACCGACGGCCCCCACCGGAGCGCCGTCGACGGCCCCGGCCAGGAGAACGGCGGGAACGACCGGCTGCTGGCCGCGCTGCGGGCCAGCGAATCCCGATTCCGGGCCGCCTTCTGCGACGCGGTCATCGGGATGGCCCTGATCGACCCGGAGGACCGGATCATCGAGGTCAACCCCGCCTTCGCCGCCCTGATCGGACGCGGCGTCGGCGAACTGGTCCGCACCCACCTGCACGAGATCATCGATCCGGAGGGCATGCCACACCGGCTCTTCCCCGAACTCGTCCACGGCGGGCGGGAGCGGTTCCGCGTGGAGAAGCAGCTCAAGCACCGCGAGGGCCGCACCGTCTGGAGCAAGGTCACGGTCTCGCTGATCCGGGACGGCGCCGGCCAGCCGCTCTACACCCTCGCGCTGGTGGAGGACATCACCGAGCAGCGCCGCCTCGGTGACCGTCTGGAGTACCAGGCCCTGCACGACCCGCTCACCCGGCTGCCCAACCGGACGTCCTTCTTCGAACGGCTCGACGCCGCCTGCGTCACGGCCACCGGGGCCACCGGAACTGCCGAACCCGCCGAGGCTCCCGACACCGCCGGCACTACTGGCGCCACCGACACCACCGACACCAGCGACACCGTCCTCGCAGCGGCGGACGGGCGCCGGGTCGGCGTCTGCTACCTGGACCTCGACGGCTTCGCGGCGATCAACGAGACGCTCGGCCACCACATCGGCGACCAGTTGCTGATCGCCGTCGCCGCCCGGCTGCGCGGCGGGTTCTCCGGGCACGACGCCCACCTGGTGGCCCGGATGGGCGGTGACGAGTTCGCCGTCCTGGTCACCGACAGCCGGGGCAGCGACCAACTGACCGACCTGGCCGCCCGAATCCTCCAGGAACTGGAACACCCCTTCGACGTCGCCGGACACCGGCTGGTCATCACGGCCAGCGTCGGCGTCGTCGAACGGTCCGTGCACGAGACCACCCCCACCGACCTGGTCAAGGACGCCGACGCCACGCTCTACTGGTCCAAGGCCGACGGCCGCGCCCGCTGGACCCTCTACGACCCGGACCGCGGCGCCCACCAGCTGACCCGCCAGCTCCTCGCCACCGCACTGCGGCCCGCCCTGGAGCGCGGCGAGTTCACCATCGAGTACCAGCCGCTGGTCGGCCTGGCCGACGGAGCCGTCCACGGCGCGGAGGCCCTCGTCCGCTGGCGCCACCCCCGCTACGGGACGCTCTCGCCGGACCGCTTCATCCCGCTCGCCGAGGAGACCGGCGCGATCGTGCCCCTCGGCACCTGGGTACTGGAGGAGTCCTGCCGTCAGGCCCGGCAGTGGCTCACCGAGTTCCCCGAGACCGAGACCTTCGTGAGCGTCAATCTGGCCGCCCGCCAGATCTGGGACTCGGACGTGGTCGCCGACGTCGCCCGCGCCCTCGAACGCACCGGACTGCCGGCCCGGCTGCTCCAGCTGGAGATCACCGAGAGCGCCCTGCTCGGCCCCGGCGGACGGCCGTTGCAGGCGCTCCAGGCGCTCGCGGACATGGGCGTGCGGATCGCGATCGACGACTTCGGCACCGGCTACTCCAACCTGGCCTACCTCTCCCGGCTGCCGGTGCACGTCCTGAAGCTCGACGGCACCTTCATCGAGGGGTTCCGCGACCCGGCCCCGGCGACGAACCCTTCGGAGCTCCCCGAGCTCGGCTCCCGCCGCAGCGACGCCGACGAGCAGATCGTGGGCGCGATGGTGCAGCTGGCCCACACCCTCGGCCTGACCGTCACCGCCGAGGGCATCGAGAGCGCCGCGCAGGCCGAACGGCTACGACTGACCGGCTGCGACACCGCCCAGGGCTGGTACTTCGCCCGGCCGGGGGAGGCCGAGCTCGTCGCCGCCATACTCCGCGAGGGCCGCCCCGGCCCGGACACCAGCCGGTAACCCGGGACCGGTCCGGCCTCCCGCGTCCAGACCTCCCGTGCTCGGGCCTCGGCCGTCAGACTTCCGCCGTCAGGCCGTACGCCTCGGCGATCAGGCCGTAGGAGCGGAGCCGGGCCTCGTGGCCGTGGATGTGCGAGGTGACCATCAGCTCGTCCACGCCCGTCCGCTTGCGCAGGGCCTCCAGCCCGTCCGCGACCTCGCCCGGGGCGCCGAGCACCACGTTGTCGAGCCAGCTGTCGATGAACTCCGCCTCGGCCGGGCTGTACGGGTAGGCCTCGGCCTCCTCCGGGGTGGGGATCGGGCCGGGGTTGCCGCGCCGCAGCCGGAGCATGCCGAGGGCCGCGGAGCGGGCGAGGCGACGGGCCGCGCCCTCGTCCTCGGCGGCGACCGCGCTCACACCGATCAGCGCGTAGGGCTCGGCGAGCACCGCGGAGGGCCGGAAGGACTCCCGGTAGAGGTCGAGCGCCGGGATGGTGTTGACGCTGCTGAAGTGGTGGGCGAAGGCGAACGGCAGGCCGAGGCGGCCGGCCAGCTGGGCGCTGAAGCCGGAGGACCCGAGCAGCCAGACCGGCGGGCGCCCGTCGCCCTGGGGAACGGCGGTCAGCTGGGCGTAGGGGTGGCCGGAGGGGAAGTCGCCGTCGAGGAAGTGGGTCAGCTCGGCGAGCTGCTGCGGGAAGTCGTCGGCGCCCTCGGCACGACCGCGGCGCAGCGCCCGAGCGGTGGCCGGGTCGGTGCCGGGGGCGCGGCCGAGCCCCAGGTCGATCCGGCCCGGGTGCAGGGCCTCCAGCAGGCCGAACTGCTCGGCGATGGCCAGCGGGGCGTGGTTGGGGAGCATCACCCCGCCCGAGCCCAGCCGCAGGGTCGTGGTGTTGGCGCCGAGGTGGGCGAGCAGGACGGCCGGGGTGGAGCTGGCCACTCCCGGCATGCCGTGGTGCTCGGCCACCCAGAAGCGGTGGTAGCCCCACTGCTCGGCGTTGCGGGCCAGCGTGGTGGTCGCGGCCAGGGCCTCGGCGGGCGTGTAACCGACGCCCACGGTGGCCAGGTCGAGGATGGAGAGCGGGGCGGGCGCCGTGCCGCGGGCCGTGCCCCGGATCGCCGCGCCGGTCCGCGGTTCGGTCGGGTGCTCCTGCTGGTCCTCGGTGGTCATGCCGTCCGCCCTTCTGGCTTTCGTGAGCCGGCCCTGGTGGGCGACCGCGGGTCTCGGGTGGCCCGGCGGTCGCTGCTGCCGACCGGGGTCAACCACCGCGCCGGGCCGGCTGTTCCCGCATCCGGCCACGTTCCGGCCTGCACGCCGGCCTCGCTCGGGCTCTGCTCGGCGCCGGCGGGCACGGCCCGGTACGGTGCCGCCGACCGACCATTCGGATGACGGAGAGCCAGCACGCGGACACGCCTGGCGACTTCACGCCAGCGCCGGAAGTCGCCAGGCGGAGGGCTCGCGGCCGGCGGTCGGCGTCCGGCAGGCTGGTCGACAGGACCGGATCGCCCAAACAGGATCCGCGCTCCGCCAGCAAGATCGTCGGGCTGGACCAGCGCCGATCGATCCCCGCGCGCCCCCGGAGCGGCACCCCGCTCCGGGGGCGCGCGCCTTTGCGCAGGTCGGGGCCGGGGCCTGTGACCCATGGCATACCGGGGTGCTTCATGGCATGAAAAGTCGAGGCGCTAGCGTTGACCTCAGCAGCCACCTGCTCCCCCGGGCGGCGTGGAGGGAGTACAGGCCTTGAACTTCGTGGCGGCGATCGGATCCTCGTGGATCTGCGCCCTGGCGCTCTTCGCCGTGCTCGGAGACGCCCTCCTCCCCTTCATCCCCAGCGGGACACTGGTCATCCTGGCGGTGCTCAAGACGGCGCGGATCGACGGCGCCCCGGTGCTGCTCGGCCTGGGCGTGGCAGTGGCCTCGTTCCTCGGCGACCTCCTCCTCCTGCACCTCGCCCGGCGCGGCGCCCCGCTGCTCCAGCGCCGGCTCGCCCAGCGCCCGGAACTGGCGGCCAGCGTGACCAGGGTCCAACAGGCCCTGGTCGAACGCCCCCACGGGGCGGCCGCGGCCATGGTGGTGGTCGCCCGGTTCGTCCCGGCCGGGCGGACCGTCCTGGACGTGGCCATCGGCCACTCCCCCGCACACCCGCACCGCTTCCTGCACTGGTCGGCACTGGCGGCGCTGGTCTGGGCCGCCTACATCGTGACGCTGGGCTGGCTGAACAGCCACTGGTTCGACACCGCCTGGCTGAGCCTCGCGGTGTCCTGCACCGCCGCCACCATCGTCAGCACCGCGATCGCGCGAATAGTGCGCCGCAACCGGCGACTCGCCGCGCTCTGACCGCTGCACCTCGGCCTGCACCTCCGGCCCCGGGCACCCCGGCCACCCCTCGCCGCACCCCCACCATGGGCGCGATCTGCCCGGACGGGCGACGAGCCGTACCGAGCGATGACGAACTCTGACCCACCCCGCCGGACCGGCGGTACCGTACTCCCCTGGCGGCGCGAGGAGCGAAGCGTCACAGGACGGCAACAGACGACGAATCCTTGCAGCCCAGGCCGGCCCTGCTGACGTGTTGACTCTCGTAGAGGGTCGACGGCCTTGGTGGCCGCTGCGGCCACATGGCATGCTAACGGCGGAAAATTCATCAATTGCCCGATTTGACCGGTGCGGCCCCGGGCCGCCCTCACCACCGGCATCGGCACCCAGGGGAGACCATGACCAGCATCTCGCGCAGGACGGTGCTCAGTGCGACCGCTGCGACCGCGGCCCTCGGCGCGGTCGCGGCCTGTTCCAGCAGCGGATCCGGTTCGAGCCAGAACTCCTCCTCCCCCACGACCGGCGACAGCCCCGGCACCACCCCGGCGGGCACGACCGACCCGACCAAGACGGGGGTGCCCAAGGGCACTCCGATCGGCGACGGCTCCAACGCCGACACCGGCCCGCAGCCGAACCAGCCGAAGCCCGAGAAGCTCAAGCCCGGTGAGCGGCCGCCGCAGTTCGTGGTGTTCTCCTGGGACGGCGCGGGTGGCACCGACGACGGCCAGTTCCCCCGCTTCCTCAAGCTGGCGGAGCAGTACAAGGCCACGATGACCTTCTTCCTCTCCGGGATCTACGCCCTGCCCAAGGGCAAGGCCGACCTGTACCACCCGCCGAAGCACTCGGTTGGCGCCTCCGACATCCCGTACCTGTCGGACGGCGCGGTCAAGAGCACGCTCAAGCTCGTCAGCCAGGCGTGGCTGGCCGGGCACGAGATCGGCACCCACTTCAACGGGCACTTCTGCTCCAGCCGCCCGGACAAGAACGGGGTCAACATGTGGACCCCGGAGGACTGGCAGAGCGAGATCGACCAGGCGATCGGCTTCGTGACCCAGTGGCGGACCAACACGGGCTTCACCGACGTCGACCCGCTGCCCTTCGACTACAAGAAGGAGCTCATCGGCGGCCGCACCCCCTGTCTGGAAGGTCAGAAGGCGCTCCTGCCGACCGTCGCGAAGTTGGGCTGGAAGTACGACGCCAGTTCCTCCGGCGGCCTGCAGATATGGCCGCAGAAGGTGCAGGACGGCAAGGTCTGGGACTTCCCGCTGCAGTCCATCCCGTTCCCCGGGCACACCTTCCAGGTGCTGTCGATGGACTACAACATCCTGGCCAACCAGTCCGCGGGCAGCACCAAGGGTGACCCGTCCAAGTACAACGACTGGCGCACCCAGGCCAAGGACTCCTACCTGGCCGGCTTCGACCGCGCCTACAACAGCAACCGTGCGCCGTTCTTCATCGGCAACCACTTCGAGCAGTGGAACGGCGGCATCTACATGGACGCCGTCGAGGAGACCCTCAAGACCATCGCGGGCAAGCCGGACGTCCGGCTGGTCTCGTTCAGGCAGCTGGTCGAGTGGCTGGAGGTGCAGGACCAGTCCACCCTGCGCAAGCTGCGCACGCTCAACGTCGGCCAGGCGCCGAGCGGCGGTTGGGAGACCTTCCTCGGCGCCGCGGGCTGAGACGGGCCGACCGAACAGGGGCGGACCGAGCAGGGCAGAAGGAGACAGGTGCGGCCGGCGGGGTGGACGGACCCCACCGGCCGCCGTCGTCGGGGCCGGGCCAGCTACCCCCCGGCGGTGACGTCCGCGAGCAGGCCGCGAACGATGCGCTCGGCCCCCGGCTCTCCCCAGAGGATCGAGTAGTGGTTGGTGTCCGGCACCAGCGAGGCCGGCACCCGCTCCTGGTCCAGCCCGGCCAGTCCGATCCGCTGGTGGTCGTAGAGGCCCTGGGGCTCGTCGAGCAGACCGCGCTCGGCCCAGAGCAGTTCGGCCGGGCAGGGCAGCCGGTGCACGGCGGTGGCCGCGTCCCGGTCCAGCAGGACCTGGGCGCCGTCGGCCTGAACGGCTTCCAGCACGCAGGAGGAGCGCAGTTCGGGCTCGACGCCGACCAGGTCCCGCTGGGTGTAGGCGTCGATCTCCGCCGACCAGGCCGTCCCGAAGGCCGGGTGCCGCTGCCAGAACTCCCGGTAGGCGTCCCGGTCCGGGAAGGTCATCGACAGCCGGGCCAGCGCGGGGCCGAGCACCGCGGCCAGCGCGTCCTCCTCGCGGATGCCCTCCGGCAGCGGGAAAGTCAGCGCGCCGTCCACCAGCAGCACCCGGCGGACGAGTTCCGGGTATCGGACGGCGGCCAGGGCGGTGACCCAGGCGCCCATCGAGTGGCCGACCACGGTGGTCGGGCCCGTGCCGAGAGCCGCGATCAATACGGCCACGTCGTCGGCGTGCCGGGCCAGCCCGTACGGCCCGGCGACCGCACGGCTCCCGCCGCGCCCCCGCAGGTCGGGCGCGAGCAGGGTGACCCGCCCGGCGAGTTGGCGGGCGACCTCGTACCAGGCGAGGCCGTTGGCGGTGATGCCGTGCACCGCCACGACCGTCGGGGCGCCCGGCTCGGCGGCGGGCCAGCGCAGGACCGCCAGCTCCC
Organism: Kitasatospora sp. NPDC098663; assembly: GCF_044760075.1. NCBI lineage: Bacteria > Bacillati > Actinomycetota > Actinomycetes > Kitasatosporales > Streptomycetaceae > Kitasatospora > Kitasatospora sp. NPDC098663. The sequence continues at coordinate 97,558 of NZ_JBIWAP010000022.1, forward strand.
CTCCGGGCACGGCGACGGTCAACTCCTCGGGCTTCAGGGGCGACTGGCTCACGCGGGGGTACCTCCGGTGGGACGGGCGGTCCGAGCGGCGGCCGGAGTGCGGACCGCACGGGCGGATCGGGCGGCGCGGATGCGGGCAGGCAGTCTAGCCAGGCCACCGGGCAGCAGGTAGACCACCGCGACGAACAGGGAGCCCAGCAGGAACAGGGGTTGGGAGAGCGGCACCCGCAGGACCGCGGGCAGGTCCGCGATCGTCGTCGAGTTGGCGAGGTCGCCGAGCCGGTGGCTGGCCCAGGTGTAGAGGACACCGCCGAGCAGCGGACCCCAGCGTGTCCCCGAGCCTCCGAGCACGACCATCACCAGCAGGGCGAGCGTGGCGTCGGAGCCGGCGGCCTGCGGGGTGGCGCCGCCGGTCAGCAGCAGGTAGACCACTCCGCCCAGCCCGGCGAGACCGCCGGCGAGGACGAAGGCGACCAACTTGTAGCCGTAGGGCCGCAGTCCGAGCACCTCCACCCGGCGCTCGTTCTCCTTGATCCCCTCCCAGACCCGGCCGGCCGGCGAGTTGACGGCCCAGTGGACCACGGCGACCGTCAGCACCAGGTAGCCGACGGCGATCCAGTAGAGGTTGGCGGTGTTCTCGATCCCGAGCAGGCCGGGGGGCAGCAGGTCGGCCGGGGCGGAGCGGCCCTCCTCACCGCCGGTGACGCCACCGGGGTTGCGCTGGACGAGGATCGAGCCGGCCTGGGCGAAGGCGAGGGTGACCATGGAGAAGCCGATGCCGGTGACGCGGAGGCTGACCGAGCCGAGCAGCAGGGCCAGCGCGACGGTGCAGGCGACGCCGAAGACCGCCGCGGCGGCGAACGGCAGTCGCAGTTCCAGCATGCCGAGGTCGGTGGCGTAGAGGCCGGTCGCGAAGTAGAGAGCGTGGCCGAAGGAGAGCAGTCCGGTACGGCCGAGCAGGAGGTCGTAGCCGGAGGCGAGGGCCCCGTAGAGCAGGCACAGGGCGAGCAGTTGCAGGCTTCCGGGGCTGCCGAGCGGGCCGTCGAGCAGTCCCGGGACGGGAAGCGCACTATATGGGGCGACAAGGAGCGTGATCAGCAGGGCGATCGGCCACCAGCGTAGCGCTCTGTGCACCGGTGTCCAGCGATTAGTGACTGAGTCACCTGTTCGAGAGATGGCGCCGAGGTCGGTCGTGTGTTCACAATGGGTCCCGGCAAGGCTGGTGTCAGTCCCCCTTGCCACAGTGACGGTGTTGGCGGAGCCGGTGTCAGTCCCCTCTGCCAGCATGGCGGTCATGGCAGGGCTGGTGTCAGTCCCCCCTGCCATGGTGGCGGCGCTGCGGTCGGCCGCGGGGCCACCGGTGCTCGTGATCGGAGTTTCGGCGCTCACGCGAGCCTCCCGGTGAGTCCACGGGGTCGGACGAGAAGCAGGACGGCGAGCAGGACGACGACCGAGAGGTCGCCGAGCCCGGCGCCGGTGTAGTAGTTGGCGAACTGCTGGACGAGACCAACGCCCACGGAGGCGACGGCGGCCCCGGTGACGGAGCCCATGCCGCCCATCACCACGACGACGAAGGCGAAGATGAGCAGCCCGGTCCCCTGGCCGGGATTGACCGAACCGAAGTAGAGGCCACCGAGGGCACCGCCGAGCGCGGCGGCCGCCCCGCCGATGGCGAAGACGAGGGTGAACGCCTTCCGGACGTCGATGCCGAGCGCAGTGACCATCGCCCGGTCCTCGACCCCGGCCCGGACGATCAGCCCGTAGCGGGTACGGGCGAGGAACAACCGAAGAGCGAGCAGCAGCAGCGCGGCCGCGGCCACGAGCACGAAGCGGTTGACCGGGACGGTCGCACCGAGCACGTGCCAGGTGCCGGAGAGCACGGCGGGCTGGGGGAAGGGGCGGGCGTCCGCGCCCCAGATCCCCATCAGGAGGGCGGGCACGGCGAGCCCGACCCCGACGGTGGCGAGGATCTGATCGCGCGGCCGGCTGTAGAGCGGGCGGATCAGGAAGAGCTCCAGCAGGACGGCGGCGGCCGTTCCGACCAGGGTGCCGAACGGCACCGCGAGCCAGAAGGAGAGGCCGGCCTCGGTGCCGGCCCACCAGGTGGCATAGGCGCCGATGGAGAGCAGGGCGCCGTGCGCGAAGTTGAGCACGTCCATCAGACCGAAGATCAACGACAGGCCGGAGGCGACCAGGAAGTACAGCGCACCAAGACCGAGTCCGGTACAGGAGAGGAGGACGACGGTGTCCATCAGGGCTTCACCTCCGCGGTGACGACAGGGGTGGCCGGAGAAGCGGCGGGCCGGGGTCCGCCGGCGAGCGGGTGACGGGAGCCGACGCCGAGCAGGCGGCGGGCGGCCTCCTCGTCGGCCAACAGCTCGGCGGTGTCACCCCGGTGAGCGGTACGGCCGTCGGCCAGGACGGCGCAGGTGCCGGCCAGCCGTCGGACGAGGGCGAGGTTCTGCTCGACCAGGAGAACGGGCACGGCCTCGGCCGCTCGCGCCAGCACCTCGGCCACCTCGGCGACGATCTTCGGAGCCAGGCCCTTGGTGGGCTCGTCGGCGATGATCAACCGGTTGCGGTTGAGCAGCGTCCGGCCTATCGCCACCATCTGCTGCTGGCCGCCGGAGAGCGTCCCGGCCAACTGGCCGGCCCGCTGCTTGAGTTCGGGAAAGAGCTCGTGGACGAGTGGATAGTTCGGCTCGCCCGTCTCACCCTCGCCCCGGACGGCACGCTCTGCAAGGCGGAGGTTCTCGGCGACCGTCAGGCCGGCGAAGATCCCTCGGTCCTCGGGCGCGTAGCCGATGCCATGACGGACTACCAGGTGTGTGGGAAGGGAGGCCAGTTCGGCACCGGAGAAGCGGACGCTTCCGGTGCGCGGCACCAGGCCCATCACGGCCTTGACCGTGGTGGTCTTGCCGGCGCCGTTGCGGCCGAGGAGCGCGGTGACCCCGGCGGGGGCCACATCGAGGTCGACACCGTGCAGGATGTGCAGCCCGCCGATGACCACCCGCAGATCGCGAACGGAGAGGAGAGGGGCGACAGGAGACGTAGGCACGGCCGCAGAGGCAGAGGCAGAAACGGGCGAGGGGAGCGGAGAGGAGGTCACAGCGCCTCGCCCAGGTAGGCCTGTTGCACGGTCGGGTCGGCCATCACGGCCTCGGGGGTGTCCAGCGCGAGCAGCGTGCCGTGGTGCATCACCGCGAGGCGGTCGGCCAGCCCGAGCAGGACGTCCATGTGGTGCTCGACCATCAGGACGGTCCGGCCCAGGTCTCGGTGCACGGACCGGATCAGCTCGGTGAGGGCCGGTACCTCCTCCGCGCTGACCCCGGCCATCGGCTCGTCCAGCAGGATCAGACGCGGATCGGAGACGAGGAGGACGGCCAGTTCCAGTTTGCGCTTCTCGCCGTGCGAGAGCGCGCCCGCCAAGGTGTCCGCGCGGTGGCTGAGTTCGGTGCGGTGGAGGGTCTCGGCCAGCTGCTCCTGGTACCGGTCGGCACGGCGCCAGAGCCGGTACGAGGCGCGCGGTCCCGCCGCTGCCTGGGCTGCCAGTCGGACGTGGTCGGCGACCGTCATCCCCGGCCAGAGGGAGGAGGTCTGGAAGGTGCGGCCGAGACCGCGGCGCGCCCGGGCGTGCACAGCCTCGGCGGTGACGTCCGCACCGTCGAGGTGGAGACTGCCGTGGCTCGCCGGGTAGATGCCGGAGATCAGGTTGAAAAGGGACGTCTTGCCGGCGCCGTTGGGGCCGATGAAGGCGATGAACTCGCCTTCGCCGACCGAGAAGGAGACGTCCTCGACGATCGGCACCCCGCGGACGGACCAGCCGAGTCCGTCCAGCCGCAGCACCGGGGCGGGCGAGGCCGTGGCCGAGGCCGGGAAAGCGGCCGGGGAAGGAGTGGGGGCGGTGGAAGCGGGCATCGGGATCAGCCCGCCATCGGGGTGACCGGGGGCGCCACCTCGTCCGCGGTCAGGGCCTTCTCCACCGAGGGCTTGGCGGCGGCCCCGGTGCCGGTCAGCCGAGCCTGGAACATCGGCTGGAGCAGGGCGTGGTCCTCGGCGCGCACCGTGGTGCGCCCCTTCACGCCGTCGAAGCTCCAGCCCTCCAGCGCCTTGACCAGGGCCGACGTGTCATCGGCGGAACCGTGGTTGGCCTCGACGGCGTGCACGATCATCTGGGCGGCGGTGAAGCCGTCGGGCGTGAAGATGTCGGTCTTCCCGCCGGACGCGGTGACGGCCTCGTCCATGGCCTTCTCCACCGGAGTGCCGGCGGCTCCGCCGAAGTAGTGGTTCAGGAAGGAGATCTTCTCGGCCGCCGGACCGAACAGCGGGTAGGAGGCGGCCAGGTCCAGGCCGGTGACGACCTTGGTGTCGGCGAACACGTCCTGCTGGTTGAGCGCCGTCCACAGGGCCGAGGAGGAGTCGCCGGCCCAGGCGACGAACAGCAGGTCGGGCTTGGCGGTCTTGGCCTGGGTGGCGAACGGGGTGAGGTCGGTGGCGCTCGGCGGGGCGAGCACCTGGTCGACCGTCGCGCCCTGGGCGCCGAGCACGGCCTTGACGGCAGCCACGTTGGCCTGCCCGAAGGCGTTGTCCTGAGCGAGCACGGTGACCTTCTTGCCCTTGGCGTCACCGATGAACGAGGCCGCGGTACGGATGTCCTGGAAGGACTGGCGGCCGGAACGGAAGGTGTACTTGTTCAAGCCGGTGACCTTGTCGGCGGCGGCCGGGCCGCTGATGAAGAGCACCTTGTTCTGGGCGGCGATCGGGCCGACCTGGAGGGCGACGCCCGAGGCGGTGGAGCCGGCCAGGACCTTGTAGCCCTTGCCGATCAGGTCCTTGGCGGCGGACACCGCCTTGGCCGGGTCGCCCGCGTCGTCCTGCTCCTCGAAATCGACCTTGTGTCCGTCGACCGCGCCGGTGCCCTTGGTCGCGTAGCTCAGCCCCGCCTTGAAGCCCTCCAGGTACTGCTTGCCGTAGGCGGCCAGCGGTCCGGTCTTGGAGTACACCAGGCCGACCTTGACCGGGCTCTTCGCGCCACCGCCGCCCGCCGAGGCCGTCCCGGCGGTGCCGGCCTTGGCGCAGCCCGCGGCGAGCAGGACGCACGCCGCGACGGCGGCGAGCTTCCGGGCCGGACCGCCGGTCAGGGTCTCGCCCGGGCGGGCGCCGGAGGCGGGCCGAGTGGGGGCTGTCGAGCTGCGCATGGTGACCGACTCCTGAGGGTGCGGCGGGGTGGATGCCGGAACCGTAGGTGTGCGGTGGGACTGGCGACATGTGCCCGGGCGACGCATCGGCCCACCGTGATGTGGCTCCGGCCGACATACCACCCGGGCGGCGCCGTCACCCGGACGTCCGGGTGTGGCCGGCCGACACGGGCTCGTACCCACCCATGGCGGGAGCCGCCATGGCTGCGGCGGCCCGCGTCCGGTGACGGTGGAGGGGCTCGGCAGCCGTCCGGCGGCGGCCGCCGGGTCTTCCCGCCGAACCCTCCCGCCGGGTCTTCCCGCCGGGCCCGGCCCGGGCGTGCCCTCTCCCGTATCCCACTCCTCACGAGGTGATCCCTTGGACAAGGTCCTGGACTCCCCCGCCGACGCGGTCGGGGACATCCCCGACGGCGCGGTGCTGGCCGTCGGCGGCTTCGGCCTCTGCGGCATCCCGAGCACCCTGATCGGCGCCCTGGCGGACACCGGCACCACCGGACTCCAGGTGGTCTCGAACAACTGCGGGGTGGACGACTGGGGGCTCGGCCTGCTGCTGCGGGCGGGCCGGATCGCCCGGATGACGTCCTCGTACGTAGGCGAGAACAAGGAGTTCGCCCGGCAGTACCTCTCCGGCGAGCTGGAGGTGGAGCTCACCCCGCAGGGCACGCTGGCCGAGCGGCTGCGGGCCGGCGGCGCCGGCGTCCCCGCGTTCTACACCCCGGCCGGGGTCGGCACCCAGGTCGAGGAGGGAGGGCTGCCCTGGCGCTACGCGGCGGACGGCTCGGTGGCGCTGGCCTCACCGGCCAAGGAGGTCCGGGAGTTCGGCGGCCGCCGGTACCTACTGGAGGAGGCCATCACGGCGGACTTCGCGCTGGTCCGGGCCGAGGTGGCGGACCGGCACGGTAACTGCGTGTTCCACGCCGCCGCCCGCAACTTCAATCCGCTCTGCGCGACGGCGGGCCGGATCACCCTGGTCGAGGCGGACCGGATCGTCGAGGCGGGCGAGCTCGCCCCGGACGCCGTGCACCTGCCCGGCGTGTACGTGGACCGGGTGGTGGCCGCCGATCCCGCGGACCGCCGCATCGAGCGCCGGACCGTCCGCCCCACACTCCAGGAGGCCTGAACCGATGTCCACCCCGACCAGCACCCGCCCCCCCGCGCCCACCTCGCGGCCCGGCCTCGACCCGCGCAACGCCCTGGCCGCCCGGGCCGCCCGCGAACTGCGCGACGGCCAGTACGTGAACCTGGGCATCGGCCTGCCCACCCTGATCCCCAATCATCTCCCGCCGGGCGTCGAGGTGGTGCTGCACTCGGAGAACGGCATCCTGGGCGTCGGCCCGTACCCGGTCGAGGGCGCGGAGCACGCCGATCTGATCAACGCCGGGAAGGAGACGGTGACGGTCGCCCCCGGCGCCTCGTACTTCGACTCGGCCTTCTCCTTCGGCATGATCCGGGCCGGCCGGATCGACGTCTCGGTGCTCGGCGCCATGCAGGTCTCGGCGGCCGGCGACCTCGCCAACTGGATGATCCCCGGCAAGATGGTCAAGGGCATGGGCGGCGCGATGGACCTCGTGCACGGGGCCCGCCGACTGATCGTGGTCATGGAGCACACCGCCCGGGACGGCTCCCCGAAGATCGTCGAGGAGCTCTCACTTCCCGCCACCGGCAGGGGAGTTGTCAACCGGATCGTGACCGATCTGGCCGTGATCGACGTGACGCCGGACGGACTGCGGGTGGTGGAGACGGCCCCTGGCGCGGGGTTCGCGGACGTCCAGGCCGCGACGGGCGCCGCCCTCCTTCCACCGCTCTGACCGGACCGGACTGGGCTGGACCGGGCTGGACCGGGCTGGACCGGGCTGGACCGGGCTGGACCGGACGCACCGAACCCGCCCCGCAGCAGCGGCCGGGCCTCCCGTCGGGGAGGTCCGGCCGTTCGCGTTGCCCCCGCGGCGCCGCTACCGCCACCTCGCCCGCCGAATTCGCCGCATTAGCACCACCGCGGTGCGGATTGGCCGGGAACCGCAGGATCTTCATGCTTGCGCGGTGATCATTTCCCGGACAGCTTGCGATCACGGTTGCCCTCCGGGAGAGTTGGGGGCGCTGTGGATCCCGCGTGTCCGGAGGGGAAGCCGGGAGCGCACCGGGATCCGCATTCGAAGTCCCCGCAGGCGCGCAATGAATTCCGCTCGCAAACGCCCACCGGCACAAGCGGACGCATGACGCGAATGACAGCCCGAAAACCGCTTGGAAACAACGGCGGTCCACCGGGTGGTGTTTCACGGGGGAGGCTTTCGAGGCACGAGGCAAGGCGAAGCAAGGCTCCGGGGGGAGCGGACCAGCCCCGCCGAACGCGGCCGGCCAGGCGCACCGCGGGACGGCGGATCGCATACCCCCGGTCTGAACACGCACCAACGGGCCCGCCGCCACGGCCGGGCCCCGGCCGGGGGGAGCAGACGATGACCATGCCGTTCGCGCGACAGAAGGACGCCGGGACGGCCGGCGGGCGAGGCGCCGGACGGCGGCTCGACGACGACCTGGCCACCGTTGCCGCACCCGAAGCCCCGTACGACTACGGTCACTTCAGTCGGCTGGCAGGCCCGGCACACGACCCGGACGAGGAGGACGACCTCGGCGGCGGCGTCTACCGGCCCGAGCCCGCCCACCACCACGGAGCCGCGCCCACACCGTGGCACGCGCACGAGGCCGCCCAAGAGTCCGACCCCACCGCCCCCTACCGCGTCCAGTACCGCAGCCTGCTGCGCCGCGAGCCGCACCGGATCCGCGCCGCCCTGCTGATGGTGGCGGCCCCCCTGGTGGAGGTGGTGCTGCTGGTCTGGCTGCTGCTGCCGGAGCACTGGCCGGAGCGCCCCGGCGAGACGCACACCCTGGTGCTGCTGGGCGACAAGGTGATGATCGGGATCGTCGCCGTGGTCGAGGTGTTCCGGCTGGTCAACGTCGTGTCCAACACCCACGCCACGCTCGTCGCCCGCGATCCGATACCGGTGACGCCGGAGTCCGGCACCCGGGTCGCGTTCGTCACCGCCTGCGTGCCGGGCAAGGAGCCGGCGGAGATGGTGCGGGCCACGCTGGTCGCGGCGCGCGCCGTCCGGCACGACGGCCCGTACGACGTCTGGCTGCTGGACGAGGGAAACGATCCTGCGATGCAGGCGCTCTGCACCGAGCTGGGCGTCCGCCACTTCAGCCGCTTCGGCCGCCCGTACTGGAACCAGCCCAAGGGCCGGTTCCGCACCGGCACCAAGCACGGCAACTACAACGCCTGGTTGCAGGCGCACGGCGACGACTACGACTTCTGGGTCTCGGTGGACACCGACCACGCCCCGCTGCCGGACTTCTGCGAGCGGATGCTCGGCTACTTCCGTGACCCCGACGTGGCATTCGTGGTCGGGCCCCAGGTGTACGGGAACTACCGCAGCTCGGGATCGGCCGTCACCAAATTCTCCGAGAGCCAGCAGTACCTCTTCCACGCACTCATCCAGCGCGCCGGAAACCGTTACGGCGCGCCCATGTTCGTCGGCACCAACAACGCCGTCAGAATCCGTGCACTCCAGTCGATCGGCGGGTTGTACGACTCCATCACGGAGGACATGGCGACCGGCCTGGAGTTCCACCGGAGCCGGAACGCCGAGACCGGTGAACGCTGGAAATCCGTGTACACCCCGGACGTGCTCGCGGTCGGCGAGGGCCCGTCCTCCTGGACCGACTTCTTCTCCCAGCAGCTGCGCTGGAGCCGCGGCACCTACGAGACCCTGCTCACCCAGTACTGGCGGGTGCTCTGGCGGCTGTCGCCCGGGCGGCTGCTCAACTACTCGCTGATGGTGGGCTTCTACCCGATGGCGGCGCTCACCTGGCTGCTCGGCGGTCTGTCCAGCGTGCTCTACCTGGTGTTCGGCGCCTCGGGGGTCCATGTGTCCTCCGAGATCTGGATGATGCTGTACAGCGACGCCGCCGCGCTCCAACTGCTGCTCTACACCTGGAACCGCAAGCACAACGTCAGCCCGCACGAGCCGGCCGGCTCCTCCGGGGTCGCGGGCATGCTGATGTCCGCGCTCTGCGGCCCGGTCTACGCGGCCTCGCTCGTGCAGGCGCTGTTTCGGCGGCGCAGCCGCTTCGTGGTGACGCCGAAGGGCCGTTCGGCCAGCGCGGACCGGGTGAGCACGTTCCGCTTCCACCTGTTCTGGACGCTGGTGTTCGGCGGCGCGATAGCGGCTTCCTTCTTCACCGGCTACGACCACGTCGCGATGCGCACCTGGGCCTGGATCGCCCTGGTCCTGACCGTGCTGCCGATCCTGGTGCTGGCCGGCGACGCCGTCCGCCGCCGACGCGCCCGGCCCACGGCCACGCTCACCGTCACCGGCGGTCCGGCGGCGACCCCGAGGGTCGTCCTGGAGAAGCGCCGTCCCCGGCACGCCCGCGACCCCCGGCGCGGTGCGACCGCACCGGTCGCACCGATCACACCGGCCGCGCCGCCGGGCGCCCCCGCAGTGCCCGACCGGGCGGAGCGCACCACCACCCGCTGAAGCCGCCCCGCCAGCACCCCCGAACCGCCAGCACCCCCGAACCTCACGAGCTCCCGAACCTCACGAGGGGACCAACCACCGTGAAGATCCACAAGACCGGCCGGACCAAGCGCTTCGCCCTCGGCAGCACCGTCGCGCTGACCGTCGCCGGGATGAACGCGCCCGCCGTCCTCGGCTTCGCCAGCCAGCAGTACCACCAGTACGTGATCAACCGCCCCGATTACAAGGCGGAGTACGGCCACTGGCAGACCCTCACGCTCCCCGCCGAGTTCCGGGTCAACGCCGTCCACGCCACGCTGCTGCGCACCGGCAAGGTCCTCATCGTGGCCGGCTCCGGCAACGACGAGAAGCGCTTCGACGCGGGCAGCTTCCGCAGCCTGCTCTGGGACCCGGCCGCGAACACCTACAAGCTGATACCCACCCCGGCCGACATGTTCTGCGGCGGCCACGCCTCGCTGCCGGACGGCCGCGTCCTGGTGGCCGGCGGCACCCAGCGGTACGAGAAGCTGGCGGGCGTGGTGAAGAGGGCGGCCGGCGTCATGCGGGTGCGCAACGAGAGCCCCGAGCGCGCCAGGACGTTCCCCAAGGGCACCGTCTTCGTCGGCCCGAACGGGCGGGAGTACGCCTCCACCGTGCCGGTGACCGTCCCGGCCGCGGTGAAGACCGGCGCCGGCAAGCAGACCGTCGTCACCGCCGGCGAGCAGCACGTGTTCGTCGAGGCGGTCGGCGAGGGCGCCGACTACGTCACCGACGCCCCCGCCCAGTACCGGATCAAGGGCCTGGCAGGGGCCGACGCCCGCAACCTGTACGGGCAGGGCACGAAGCTGACCCTGGACAAACAGGAGTACCAGGGCATCCGCTCCGCGTTCGAGTTCAACCCGGACACCGAGCTGTACGAGCAGGTCACCGACATGGCGTACGCCCGCTGGTACCCGACGCTCACCGGGCTGGGCGACGGGCGGGTGGTCACCGTCTCGGGCCTGGACGACACCGGGGAGATCCTCAACGGCAACGACAACGAGATCTACGACCCGAAGAACAAGACCTGGTCCAAGGGCCCGGACCGCTATTTCCCGACCTACCCGTCGATCTTCCTGACCGCCTCCGGCAAGCTCTTCTACTCGGGCTCCAACGGCGGCTACGGCCCGGCCGACAAGGGCCGCGACCCCGGGGTGTGGGACCTGTCGAACGACGGCTTCCAGCCCGTCCCCGGCCTGCGCGACCCCGCCCTCACCGAGACCTCGTCCTCGGTGCTGCTGCCGCCCGCGCAGGCCCAGAAGGTGATGGTGCTCGGCGGCGGGGGCGTCGGCGAGTCGCCGCTGTCCACCGCCCGCACCGACATCGTCGACCTCTCCGCCGCCAAGCCCGCCTTCACCCCGGGCCCGGACCTGCCGGCCGGCGGCACCCGCTACCTGAACAGCGTGATCCTCCCGGACGACACCGTGTTCACCACCGGCGGCTCCAGCGGCTACCGGGGCCGGGGCGCCAGCGACCTGCTCAAGGCGCAGGTGTACCACCCGGACACCAACAGCTTCAGCACCGCCGCCGAGCCCGCCGTCGGCCGCAACTACCACTCCGAGGCGCTGCTGCTGCCGGACGGCCGGGTGGCCGTACTCGGTTCCAACCCGCTGTTCGCGGACAAGGCCGAGACCACGCCGGGCGGCTTCGAGCAGCGCATCGAGATCTACACCCCGCCGTACCTGTTCCACGGCGACCGCCCGCAGGTGGCCGCCGCACCGGGGGCCGCGAAGCTCGGCACCACCGTGCGGATCGGCACCGCCCGGCCGGACGCGGTCGCCACCGCCAAGCTGATCCGGCCGAGTTCGGTCACCCACGTGACCGATGTCGAACAGCGGTCGGTGGCCCTGGACATCAGCGGTCGCACGGCCGACGGGGTCTCGCTCACGCTCCCCGCCAACCCGAACCTGCTGCCGCCCGGCTGGTACATGCTGTTCCTGACCGACGCCGCCGGCACCCCGTCGGTCGCGCGCTGGATCCAGGTGACCGGCTGAACGACACCGGGTGCGTCACGGCCTGGCGCGTACCCGCACTGGCGCGTACCCGCACTGGCGCGCACCCGCACTGGTGTGGGCCAGCCCTCTCAGCGGGCGGCCTGCGCCAGGCCGAGCGCGTACGGCAGCCAGAACTCGCCCGCCCGGGGCTCGCCGCGCCCGCACTCGCCGTCCGACTCCCCCGGGTTCTTGATCCACAGGTAGGCGTCGACCCCGTCCCGGCCGGTGTCGGCGGTCGGCCGCTCGCCGAGCGCGCGGCCGGGCGGGTTGCACCAGGCGTCGCCGCCCAGCGGGCCGTTGCCGTTGCGGCTGGTGTCGATGACGAAGTGCTTCCCACCCAGGGCGGCGGAGAGCTGGCCGCCGTAGGCCGTGTTGCGGCCGGTGTCGTAGAAGTTGGCGACGTTCACCGCGAAGCCGTCCGCCGCCGCGATCCCCGACTTGCGCAGCGCGGTGGAGAGTTCGGCCGGGTCCTGCGACCAGCCGGGGTTGCCCGCGTCCAGGTAGACCCGCACCTGCGGACGCTTCTTCAGCTCCTGCACGGCGAAGGCCAGCAGGCCGTACCGCTCGGCGGCCAGGTCGCCCTTGATCCCGCAGCTGTCCAGGGTGTGCGCGACGGCGTCCGGCTCCAGCACCACCCAGGCCTTGCGGTCGCCGAGGGCCTCCGCGACACCGCTGATCCAGGCCCGGTAGGAGGCGGCGTCGGCGGCGCCGCCGGCCGAGTACAGGCCACAGTCGCGGTGCGGGATGTTGTAGGCGACGAAGACCGCCGTCCGGTCCGCCTCGGCGGCCCGGCGGCTGACCTGTTCGGCGATCTCCTTGGCGCCCTGCTCGCCCAGCCACTGCGAGGAGGGCTGGGCGGCGATCCGCAGCAGCGTGTCGGCCTCCGCCGGCCGGCCCTGGCCGCGCAGGGCGGTCACCTGCCGGGCGGCGTTGGTCTGGTCGGAGACGTAGAAGGCCTGGCCGGGGAGCTGAGCGAGGCTCGCGGGGCCGGCGCCCGGGTTCGCGGCGGAGGCGGTCGGGTTCGCGGCGGGGGCAGTCGGCGCAGCTGTCGGCCCGCCGGGTGATCCCTTGGCCGATCCGGCGGTCGAACCGCTACAGCCCGCGGCCCCCGCCAACAGCACGACCAGGGCCGCCCCCACGGCCCGTCGGATTGCCACTACCCGTCCCACCCGGCGCACGTACCGCCCCTCCCCCAGAGCCGGTCCGGCGACCGGTCGGCACCAGCTAAGCACACCGGCCACCGGGCACCCACGACGGGCGGTGAACGCCGGGTGGCCGTGAGCGGGCGGACGGGCGACCCCGCCCGCCCGGGCCACCCCTCACCCAACCCCCGGGCGCCCGGCCCCAGATGCTCAGCCCTGCTTCAGGTTGGGCACCTGCCAGTCGATCGGCTCGCCGCCGAAGCCGTCCAGCGCCGTGTCGATCTGCGAGAACGGGCGGCTGCCGAAGAACAGCTTGGCCGACAGCGGCGACGGGTGCGCGCCCTGCACGACCACGTGCTTGGACGTGTCGATCAGCGGCAGCTTCTTCTTCGCGTAGTTGCCCCACAGCACGAAGACCACCGGCTCCTCGCGCTCGCTCACCGCCTTGATCACGGCGTCGGTGAACTTCTCCCAGCCCTTCGCCTTGTGCGAGTTGGCCTCGTGCGCGCGCACCGTGAGCACCGCGTTGAGCAGCAGGACGCCCTGCTCGGCCCAGTGCATCAGGTAGCCGTTGTCCGGGGCGGGGATGCCGAGGTCGGCGTCCAGCTCCTTGAAGATGTTGCGCAGCGAGGGCGGCGTCCTGGTGCCGGGCAGCACCGAGAAGCTCATGCCGTGGGCCTGGCCGTCGTCGTGGTACGGGTCCTGCCCGAGGACCAGCACCCGGACCTTCTCGTACGGCGTGGCCTCCAGCGCGGCGAACTCCTGGCCGCTCGGCGGGAACACCTGGTGCTGCGCACGCTCGGCCGCCACGAAGGCCGCCAGCTCGGCGAAGTACGGCTTCTCCGTCTCGGCGCCCAGCACCGGGCGCCAGGACTCGGGCAGCTCCAGCCCGTCGCCCTCGCCGGCCTCCACCACGCCCGCCTCGACCGTGTCCGTCACGACATCTACCTCCCACACCGCGGCTGTTGTGCCGCACGCCCTCTTTCACCCCGAACGCTACACAGCCCCACCGACAACTCACTCCGCCGAAGCCGCAGTAGCCGCCGAAGCCACAGAAGCCGCAGAAGACAGCGCGGACCCAACAGACCACGGGGCCGACGGTACGAAGCGGGCCCCGCTCCGGCGACCGGCCGGAACGGGGCCCACGACAGCACCGCAGAGGCTAGACCAGCTCGACCAGGTCCGCGATCGACTTGACCACCCGGGTCGGCCGGTACGGGAAGCGTTCGACGTCGGCGGCGGCGGTCAGGCCGGTGAGCACCAGGATGGTCTCCATGCCGGCCTCCATGCCCGCGACGATGTCGGTGTCCATCCGGTCGCCGATCATCACGGCGGTCTCGGAGTGGGCCCCGGCGGTGTTCAGCGCCTCGCGCATCATCAGCGGGTTGGGCTTGCCGACGAAGTACGGCTCGACGCCGGTCGCCTTGGTGATCAGGGCCGCGACCGAGCCGGTGGCCGGCAGCACGCCCTCGGGGGACGGGCCGGTCTCGTCGGGGTTGGTGCAGATGAACCGGGCGCCCTGGTTGATCAGGCGGATCGCCTTGGTGAGCGCCTCGAAGCTGTAGGTGCGGGTCTCGCCGAGGACGACGTAGTCCGGGTTGTTGTCGGTCAGCACGTACCCGGCCTGGTACAGCGCGGTGGTGAGCCCCGCCTCGCCGATCACGTAGGCGGTGCCGCCCGGGCGCTGGCCCTTGAGGAACTTGGCGGTGGCCAGGGCGGAGGTCCAGATGCACTCCTCCGGCACCTCCAGGCCCATCCCGGCCAGGCGGGCGCTGAGGTCGCGCGGGGTGTAGATGGAGTTGTTGGTGAGGACCAGGAACGGCTTGCCGGACTCCCGCAGCCTGCGCAGGAACTCCTTCGCGCCGGGAATGGGCGTGCCCTCGTGGATGAGGACGCCGTCCATGTCGGTCAGCCAGGACTCGATGGGCTTGCGGTCTGCCACGTGCGTGTCTCCCGAAGTGTTGCAACGTCTGTCGAAGGCCCTGACGCGGCACAGCCTAATCCGCACGCCTGCCCGACGACAGCGCGTTCCGTCCCCCGGGACCGGCACCACCGCCCCGCCATCCCCCCCCCCCCCCCCGGCCCCGCCCCTTGCGAAACCGGGAGCAACCGGGCGCCTCGTGATTGAGTGGGCGCATGAGCGCCTCGACCCCCTCGCCCTCCCCGGACCGCCCGTTCCGCGTCGGCCTGATCGGCTACGGCCTAGCCGGCTCCGCCTTCCACGCCCCGCTCATCGCCACCACGCCGGGGCTGCGGCTGGACGCCGTGGTCACCGCCAACCCCGAGCGCCGCGAGCAGCTGCGCCGCGAACACCCCGGCGCCCGCGCCGTCGACACCCCCGAGCAGCTGCTCGCCGACCCGGACGCGCTCGACCTCGTCGTCGTCGCCTCGCCCAACCGCACCCACGCGCCGCTCGCCCGCGCCGCCCTGCGCGCCGGGCTGGCCACCGTCGTCGACAAGCCGCTGGCCGGCACCGCCGCCGAGGCGCTGGAGCTGTGCCAGCTCGCCGAGGCCCAAAGCATCCTGCTCTCCGTGTTCCAGAACCGGCGCTGGGACGGCGACTTCCTGACCGCCGCCCGGCTGGTCCGGGGCGGCGCGCTCGGCCGGGTGCACCGTTTCGAGTCCCGCTTCGAGCGGTTCCGCCCGAAGCCCAAGCCCGGCTGGCGCGAGCTCGCCGACCCGGCGGAGGTCGGCGGCACGCTGTACGACCTGGGCAGCCACCTGGTGGACCAGGCGCTGACGCTGTTCGGCCCGGTGGAGACGGTGTACGCGGAGGTCGACGTGCGCCGGGACGGCGCGGTCGTCGACGACGACGCCTTCCTCGCCCTCACCCACGCCTCCGGCACCCGCTCGCACCTGTGGACCAGCGCCATCACCCCGCTGATCGGCCCCCGGCTGCGGGTGCTCGGCGACGCCGCCGGGTACGTCAAGCCCGGCATGGACCCGCAGGAGGCGGAGCTGCGGGCCGGGCACCGACCGGACGGCGCCCGCCCGTGGGGTGCCGACCAGCCCTCGCAGTACGGCACGCTCGGCACCGACGAGTCCTCGATCGCGCTGCCCACCGAACCGGGCGACTACCCCGCCTTCTACGCGGGCATCGCCGCCGCCCTGGCCTCCCCGGGCACCCCGCCCCCGGTCGACCCGCGCGACGCGGTGGCCACCCTGGCCGTCCTGGAGGCCGCCCGGGCCTCCGCCGCCACGGGCACCGCGGTCCGCCTGGGCTGAGCGGCCGCCGGGCCTGCCGCCCCCTCAATTCCACTTCTAAGCTGCTTAGATGATCAGCCAGAGGGCGCGGCAGGCCACCAGTGCGAGAAGTGCGAGGAGAACCGCGAGCGGCGGCCCTCACACCCCGATGATCTCCACCGCCGAGCCCAGGCCCCGGAAGTCCGCGACGTTGCGGGTGTACAGCGGCAGTCCGTGGGCCGAGGCCACGGCCGCGATCATCAGGTCGATCCGGCGCGGGCGCGGCTGCCGCCCGGCGGCGATGGTGAGGGTCACCAGCGTGCCGTAGCGCGCGGCCGCCGCCGCGTCGAAGGGCAGCGGGTCGAAGTCGGCCATCGCCGCGCCCAGCACCTCCAGCCGGGCGGCCCGGCTGACCGCGTCACGGGCCATCGACACGCCCTGTTGCAGCTCCGCGAAGGTGATCGCGGTCAGCTCCGGCACGGCCGGCAGGTTCGCCGGGGAGAGCAGGGCCAGATCGATGTAGACACAGGTGTCGAGCACCCCGGCCGGCCGCCGCCGGGCTGCCCGCCTGCGCTCAGCCACGCCGCCGCTCGAACGGGTCGTCGCCCTCGTCGCCCACCAGCTCCTCCGGCCCGAAGTACTCCTCGGCCTCCTTGCGCATCTGCTGGTAGTCCACCCGCGGCAGCTTCACGTGCCGCGCCACCAGCTCCTCCGCCGTGAGCCGCCGCCGTCCGGACACCGGTCGCAGCTCCGCGACCTCGACCCCGTTCCTGGTGATGTGGAAGGTCTCCCCGGCCTCCACCGCGTCCATCACCGCGGCGGAGTTGTTCCGGAACTCCCGCTGGGTAATCGTCTTCACCCCTCCACGGTAGCCCCGTGTAGCACCTGCGGCTACGCCCCTGCACCACCTCACGAAGTGCCTCGGCGCGGCGGGTACGCTACGGGGAATTCCGCGCCCGGGCGGGAACTCGGCGGGCTCGGGCGGGAACTCGGCGGGCTCGGCGATCGTCCTGAACGTCTGAAGTCCGGCCCCGAGTCCGTGGGGCCCGAAATCCGTGGTGCCGAAGCCCGAGGGCCGTGAAACCCAAGGCCTGCGAAGTCCGTGCAGCCCGAGTCCGTCACGCCGAAGGAAAGGAGGAGCAGCGCATGACCGTCGTCGCGATGCTGCTCGGCCTGCTCCGGGTGCTGACCGGGGAGCTGGTGACCGAGGGCGGGACGGTCGCGTCGGTGGCGGCGGTCGCCGCCGTGGCGCTGCTGGCCGGTGCGGTCGCGGGCACGCTGGCGGGAGCGCGGCTGCTGGGCGCGCGGGCGCCCACGGCGGTGCGCAGCGGGGTGTTGCGGCGGCGCGCGTTCCGTACGGCCTTCCTCCCGCAGCGCGATCCCGATGCCCGGGGCAGGCGACGCCCGAGGGCACCGGGTGCGGCCCCGGCGGCCGCGTAGCTTCGTCGTCTTCCGCCGTTCCACGCGGCCGTCCTCCGTCGACCACTCGTTTTCCGAGACCTCCGGAGGGCTCGCTCCACCATGTCCGTTCTCGCTGTTCTCGACCCGGCCGTCGCCGTCGCCCATGCCGCCGTCGCCGCGCTGGCCCAGGTACTGCCGACCGCGCTGGCGATCGTCCTGTTCACCGTCGCCGTCCGGCTGGCGTTGCATCCCTTCGCGCGCGCGGCGGCGCGGGGGGAGAAGTCGCGGGCGCGGCTGGCGCCGAAGGTCGCCGAGGTGAACCGGCGGTTCAAGGACCGCCCGGAGAAGCTGCGGGAGGCACTCGCCGAGCTGTACCGGGAGGAGCGGGCCTCGCCGTTCGCGGGGTGCCTGCCGATGCTGGTGCAGATTCCGTTCTTCTCGGTGATGTACCGCCTGTTCACCACCCCGAACGGCCTGCTGGACCACACCCTGTTCGGCGTGCCGCTCGGCCTGCACGTCGGGAGCGCGCACGGCGCCGGGCAGTCGGCGGTGTTCGGCCTGCTGTACGCCGGGCTGGCGGCGGTCGGGTACGTCAACTTCCGCCGGGCCAGGCGGGCGGCGGCCGCGCAGCCGACCCCTCAGCCGGGGGCGGGGCTGCTGCCTTACCTGTCCTTCGGGTCGGTGCTGTTCGCGATGCTGGTGCCGGTGGCCGCGGCGCTCCACCTGGTGACGACGAGCACGTGGACGGCCGCGGAGCGGGCCTGGCTGCACCGGGGCGGCACACCGGCGCCGGCGCCGGCGCTCGCGCTGTGAGCCTCGCGCTGTGAGCACCGCCGCCGGTCCCGCCGGTCTGCGTCAGAAGTGCCGCAGCAGTTCGGGGAAGGCCGCCAGTTGCAGGGTCGCCTCGTCGGGGCCGAGATCCTGGTGCTCCAGGACCCAGGTGTGCTGGTGCGGGATGAAGACCGTGCGCAGGCCGGCCCGGCGGGCCGGGGCGATGTCGGACTTGGGCGAGTTGCCGATCATCCAGGTCCGGTCGGGGTCGAGGCCGAGCTCGGCGCCGAGCCGCAGGTAGGTGTCCGCCGACTTCTCGGCCACGATGTGGACGCCGCGGAAGTGGTGGTCGATCGTGGAGGCCGTCACCTTGCGCTGCTGCTCGTCGAGGTCGCCCTTGGTGAGCAGCAGCAGGTGGTGGCGTCCGGCGAGGTCGGCGAGGGTGTCGGCGACGCCGGGGATCAGCTCGATCTCGCGGCTGCCGAGCGGAGTGAGGAGGCCGTCGATCCGGGCCTCCTCGGCCGGGGTGGGGGTGCGGTCGCCGTTCAACCGCCGCAGGCAGTCGGCGAGGCTCTGCCGGAACACGGCGGCGCCGTAGCCGAGGGCGGCGGAGTTGGCGGCTTCGATCTCGTCGAGGACGGCCCTGGCGCGGTCGCGGTCGGCCGGGGTGGCGACCCAGTCCAGGAAGCCGTCGATGACGCGCTCGAAGAGGACGTTGTTCTCCCAGAGCGTGTCGTCGGCGTCGAAGATGAGGGTCTGGTCGGTGTGCATCCGGGTGTGCTCCAGCGGGGTTCGGAAGGTCAGGCAGGGGCGTCGAGCAGGCGGCCGGCCCGGTCGAGCGTCTCGCGGAGGTTCTCCTCGGTGGTCCGCTGCCGGGCCTCGGCGATGGTGAGCCACTCCAGCGGGGCGGCGGGGTTCTCCGGCCGCGCCCGCTCCGGGGTGCCGGTGGCCAGCAGGAAACGCAGGTCGGCGTGTTCGTGGGCCGGTTCGACGGGCGAGGCCGGGACGGGCACGACGGCGAGGTGGACGAGGGCGGCGTCGGGCCACGGGGTGAGGTCGGTGAGCCCGGTCTCCTCCAGGCCTTCGCGCAGCGCGATGTCCAGCGGCAGGATCTCCCCCGGATCGCCGTGGCCGCCGACCTGGAGCCAGGCCCGCTGGCGGACGTGCCAGCGCAGGAGGACGCGCCTGGTCGGCGGGTGGACGATCAGCGCGGAGGCGGTGAAGTGCAGCGGCGTCCCGCGGTCCCAGGCGTCGGCGGCCCCGGTGAGGTGGCGGACGCGCTCGTGGTCGGCGGTCTCCGTCGGGCCCTGCGGCCGGTGGTCGGCCAGCAGTTCGGCCAGGCCCGGGCTGTCTGCCGCGCCGCCTGCGGTCACCATGATCAGCACTCCTCGTTGCGCTCCGGACCACGTCAACCGGCTTGCGGGGGCGGGTGATCGGGGCCGGGGCTTCCGGTTCCGACGAACCCGCGAAGCCTAGCCCCGGGGCCCTCCGGCGGCCCACCGGTTTTCCTTCCGGGGCCGCCCGGCGGGCAGCTCTCCGCCTCCGGACGGCGACGAGGGGCCGGTCGGGGCGGCGCCCTGGAGGCCGTAGCCTGTGGTGATCGTTTCGGGACAGGTGGAGGGATGTCGTCATGGTGGCTGCTCCGGCGCTCGCGGACTTGCGCGAGGTGTGCCAGCCGCAGGCCAAGCTGCAGAGCCGCAACGGTGAGCACTGGGCGGGACGGCTGTACATGCGCCGCATCTCGCTGCGCACGACCCGGCAGTTGGTGCGGACCTCGGTGTCGCCGAACACCCTCACCTGGGTGATGGTGGTCTGCGGGGTCGGTGGCGGGGCGGCCCTGCTGATCCCCGGTCTGACCGGCGCCGTACTGGCGGCGGTGCTGTTCCAGCTGTTCCTGCTCTTCGACTGCGTCGACGGCGAAGTGGCGCGCTGGAAGCGCCAGTTCAGCATGGCCGGGGTCTACGTGGACCGGCTCGGCGCCTATCTGGCGGACGCTGCGCTGATGATCGGCGCGGGCGTGCGGGCGGCGCGGGGCGGGTCGGAGCTGTGGGTGTCGGTGGGCTTGGCGGCCGCGCTGGGCGTGGTGCTGCTCAAGGCCTCGACGGACCTGGTGGACGTGGCCCGGGCCCGCAGCGGGCAGGCCCCGGCGGACGAGGAGTCCACCCAGCCGCGCTCGCAGGGCATCGCGACCGCGCGCCGGCTCGCCTCGGTGTTCAAGATCCACCGGGTGACGAACGGCATCGAGGCCTCCCTGGTGCTGCTGGCGGCGGCCGTGGTGGACGCGGTGCTCGGCAACCTGGACGCGACGCGGGCGGCGGTCGCGGGGATCGCGGTGATCACCTGGGGCATGGTGGTGGCGCACCTGGCGTCGATCCTGTCCTCCTCGCGCCTGCGCTGACGGGCTGCGCCGCCGCGCGCGGGCGGCGGCTGCTCGGCCGCCTGATGGCCGGGAACCTCACCGTCACCGGCTTCAGCCACCGCGCCCTGGCCGCCGCCGCCGCCGAACGGGTCGGCCGCGCCATCCGCACGGTCCTCGACCTGCTCGCCGCCGGTGACCTCACCCTGCCGGTGACCTCACCCTGCCGGTCACCGAAGTCCCCGGCCTGGCCGCCGTCCCCGCCGCGCTCGACGCCATGGCGGAGGGGCGGAGGGGCGGACCACCGGCAAGAACGTGGTGCGCGGGGCCGGTTGAGCCCTGCTCGGGGCGGTGCCACTTGCGCAGGAAGTCGGGCGGGCCGACTTCCTGCGCGGAGCGCGGAGCGTTGGAGGCCGGGCGGGTCAGGGGTTGTAGAGACCGCCGGCCTCGCCGGGGTCGCCGACGTAGTTGTGGTTCTGAGGACGGCCCTGGTTCCGCGTCCCGGGCCTGTTGGTCTCGACGAAGCGGCAGGCCGCGAAGTGCACGTCGCCCATGCCGGGCCGCAGGATGTCGCTCAGCAGCACGTCGCCGTCGAAGACGATCGAGCGGCCCGCGAGTTGGGGGTCGGTCAGCGTGGCGACGTTGATGACGGTTGCGGCCGGCGTCCCCGGGTCGAGTTCGACGTCGTACCCGCCGCCCACCGGGCTGGCGATCGCCGGGTTTCCCCGGATGGTGAGGCCGCTGGGGTAGGAGATGGTGTAGTTCTGCAGGCTCCGCCCGCCCACCACCGTGCGCGCGGCGCCACGGTCCTGCCCCTGTTCCACGCTGCCACCCCGGTTGGCGCCGTTCTCCACCTGCCCGCCCAGGTCGTCGGGGAGGACCATCCCGTGCTGCGTGTAGAAGTGCACCCGCGTCCCCGCGGGCACCCGGAAGGTGCCGTTCGCGGCCTCCCAGGCGCCGTGACCGCTGAGCACGAGACCGTCCGTACGCGCGGGCGCGGTGTTGTCGGCCTCCCAGTCGTCGTCCGGGTTCTGGTGGTTGATCATGGGCCGGTTCTGGTCGGCCGCGCGCTGGATCCCGGTCGCGCGAAGCATCTGCACGACGGCCGCGTTGCCGTGGCTGCTCTGGAGGCCGAGCAGCGACTGGGCGGCGGCCTGCGCCCGGTTCGGGTTCCTGGTCGCCGACTCCGAAGTGCGGGCCGGCGTGCGGGCCTTGCCGGCGGCACCCTTGGTCCTGTCGTGGGCGTGCATCGTCCCCCTCGCGACTCGAAAGCTCACTCTCCTGGATATCGGTGACGTCGGCGTGGGCGCCAGGTCCGTACGGGCAGTGCCCGCTGCCTGAAGGCGCACCGCGCGGTGCCCCGGGCGGCGCGGCACCGGGGCCTCGCACGGAGGTCAGGCCGCGGGTATGCCCGCCGCGTAGAGGCCGGCCCGGCTGCCGCGGTAGGCGACGCCGCCGAAGGCCGTCAGCGAGAGGCCGGTGTACTCGGTGCCGAACTCGGCCGGATCGTCCTGCCACTGAAGCCGGCCGGTGGCGAGGTCGAGGGTGTGCAGCCGACCGTCGTTCAGCGCCACGTAGACCCGGCCGTCGGCGACGGCCATGGTGCTCATGCCCCGGCCCAGGCCGTCCGGCACCGAGGAGGTCCACCGGCTGCGGCCCGTACTCGCCTCGACGGCGATGACCCGGTCGTTGTCGAGGAGGCAGAGCGTCCCGTCGGCGACCGGGGCGGGATGGACACCGGGGTGGCCGAGATCGTCACGCTGCCAGAGCACTCGGCCGGTCGCCGCGTCCAGGGCGGAGACAGTCGAGGCGGAGGCGGCCGAAGCGGCGCCGGTCGAGGCGGAGGCGGTCGGGGCGGCGCCGGTCGAGGCGGAGGCGGCGGAAGTGGACAGGTAGAGGACGCCCTCGTGGACCACGGGCCGGTCGACGAGCGTGCCGACTGCGGGCTGCTCCCAGCGTCGCTCACAGGTCTTCGCGTCGAGGGCGGAGATCCCGCCCGCAGGGGCGGCAAGGTACACGGTGCCGCCCGCGACCGCCGGCCCGCAGGCGGCCTCCAGCGGGCCGGCCCACCGGGCCTCGCCGGTGGCCGCGTCGTAGGAGTGGACGCGGCCGTCGCAGATCACGAACACGTCCCCGCCGACGGTGGGGCCGTCCGTCCATCCGGACAGATAGCCCCCCGGCGCCGGCACGGTCCACCGGACGGCTCCGGACGCGGCGTCCAGGGCGTGGACGTGGGAGTCGGTGGTCACGCAGACCAGTCCGTCACCTGCGGCGATCGGCCAGCCGAAGCTGCTGTCGGCGGGGTTGCGCGAGGCGACCTCGGCACTCCAACGCGGGGCGCCGGTCCGCAGGTCGAGGGCCCTGACCGTGCCGTCGAAGTCCGCGACGTAGAGGTCGGACTGCGGGGCGGCCGACAGGGCGACCCGGCTGCCGGTGCCGGTCCTGCTCCAGACGCGGTGGCCGGTGTCGGCGTCCCGCCGCGCCCACCAGCCGATGCCCCCGACGGTGACGGCGGCCGCCGCCACACCGGCGACGCCCAGCAACATGCGCCTGCGGCTGACGTGGGGGCGGACAGGATCGGTCTGCGATTCGTTCGAGGTCACACCGAAGGTGACCGTCTGCGCCTGCCGCCGGTTGCACCGCGAGGGCGAGCTTCACAGAAGGCGCCGAAAAGGGCGGCCAGGACGCGGCCGGGATTCTGAAGGTTGTGCGCAGGAAGTCGGACCGGCCGACTTCCTGCGCAAGGGGCTCAGGCCGGGCGGCCGACGGTTCGCGGCCGGGTCATCCGATCAGGTTGCCGGGCTCGTCGAGCCACACGTGCTGTTCGCCGGTCGGCGTCATCGTCACGCCGAAGCGGGTGAGGTCCGGTTCGCCGTCGGCGAGCCATCCCCGGCGGGCGCGGACGATCTCGTCCCACAGGCGGCGGGGCCCGGCCTGCCGGACCGCGTCGGCGGCGCCCCAGTCGTGGTGGCGGACGGACGCCCAGGAGCCGGCGCCGTCGGAGAGTCGCATCCGATAGGTGCCGCCGGGGTCCGTGTCGTCCCAGGTGTGGTGATATCGGACGCCGGGCACCCGGAGGCCGATGGCGAACGCCACGTCCACGTTCTCCAGCGCCAGCTCCGGGTCGATCGGCGACGAGCCCCGGAGGATCGGCCGGTCGGTCGGTTCGGCCACCGGGTGGGGGCGCTGGCTGCGGACCCACATGAAGCTGGCGTTGTCCACGAACTTGCCCCGGGAGGGCTCCCCCGGATCGCCGACCACCAGGCGCAGGAGTCCGGCGTTGGCGTAGGGCGTGCCCCAGGGGGTGACGATCACGCCGCCGGGGCGGGTCTGTTCGAGCCAGGCGCGCGGCAGTCGGCGAACCGCCGCCGTGGAATGGATGCGATCGTAAGGTGCCCGGAGGGGCCGGCCTTCGAGGCCGTCGCCGGTCGAGCAACTGGGGTGGAAGCCTGCTGCGGTGAGTCGTCGGACCGCTGCGGCGGCGACCGCTCGATCGACCTCGACGGTGGTCACGTGGGCGTCGCCGAGCCTGGCGGAGAGGAGCGCGCTCGTCCATCCGGTGCCGGTGCCGATGTCGAGCACGGTGTTCCCGTCGACCACGTCCAGGTGCCGGAGCATTCTCGCGACGAGGGAGGGCATGGAGGCCGAGGAGGTGGCGATGCCCGGCCCGGTATCGAGGCCGTCATCGATCTGGGTGACCACCACCTCGTCGGCGTTCACCAGCGCCCACCAGGTGTCCGGGTGGTCGGCCCGGGTGATCCGGCCGTAGCCGGTCGGGCTGTCGTCGTCCGGGGCCCAGACGGAGTCCGGGACGAAGGAAGAGCGCGGGGCACGCTCGAACGCGCCCCGCCACCCCTCGCCCAGCGCCCCCGCCGATTCCATCCGGGTCAGCAACTGTGCGTATTCATCCATCAGTTGGTGCTCACTTCTTCGACGGCTTCACGGGCTTGGTCCACTGGCCGTCGGACTCCTTCGGGGACTGCTTCTTGTCCCCGTCCTCGCCACCCTTGCCGTCTCCGTGCTCGCCCATTCCGGTTCCTCTCGATCGACGCCGGCCATTCAGGTGCCGGCAAGGTCCTGTCCAGCACGCTAGAAGCCCAACCGAGCTGGCGTTAGCCGCATTTCTCCGGTTTTCTCCCGCGCGCGGCGAGGCTTCCGCAGGTTTCTCAGGCGACTGCCAGAGTCGAGCGCGCACGGGCGATCAGCCGATGCGCTGCGGGGCCGTACACCGCAGCATCGTGCAGCCTTCCCCAGACCTTCCGGTACAGCGCGATGTCGACGGGTTCATCGAGCCGCAGCTCGGCGTTCCACGTCTCGACGATCGTGAGCCTGTCGTCGTAGATCCAGAAGCCGTGCTTGGGAATGACTGCCACCGGAGCCCCGAGCGGAACGATCCCCACCTCAACCGTGTCGAGCCCCAGCAGGCCACCCAGTCGGTCGAGTTGAGCAGCCAGGACGTCGGGCGGACAGATCTGCACGTACAGTGCGGCCTCGGACATGATGAAGCGGAAGCGCTTCCCTCGCTGGTAGAGGGACTCCTGACGCTTCAACCGGGCACATACTCCTTCCTCGATGTCACGTGGCCCGTCATCCAGATCGGTTGCGTGAGTCAGGACGTGGCGGGCGTATTCGGCGATCTGGAAAATGTCCGGGATGATGGCAGGTTCGTAGCCGGTGGTCACCGCCGTCTCCCGGCCGTGCCTGACTCCGGCTTCCTCGCGCACCCGGTGCCCGCCGGCCAACACCCGCTTCCATCCCCGATAGCGGGACTCCAGGCCTTGCAGCCCGCCTTTCAACTCGGCAGCGGCCTCGGGGCATCCCAGCGCTTCGGCCCACGCCTGAAGATCCGCGGGAGTGGCCGTCTGCCTGCCGTTCTCCAGCTTCGAAATCTTCGACGCCGGCCAGCCCAGTCGTCCGGCGAGGTCGCGGCCGCTCACGCCCGCCTCGGTGCGCAACTCCCGTAGCCGCACACCGAGCGACAGCCGGGCCTGCTGAAAATCGGTACTCACCACCCGGAGGCTACCTGCCGACCGAACTCGCACGTCGGAACCGCGAAGTGCCTTGTGGCATCGCAGGCTTGGAATGAGGCAAGCACTGCGTAGGCGGCCGTGCGGCCGTGGAGGTGGCGGGCGCGGGTTTCGCAGAGGGCGCCGAGGAGGGAGGCCAGGAGGTTGAAGGTCAGGAGGCCTAGCATCGGCGGCGGTCCCGCTCGCGCTTGTACTCGCGGAGGAGGGCGAGGAGGTTGATGAGGGTGCTCGCCGGGATATTGCCGAGGGAGATCAGGACGCGGCCGTTGAGGTTGGTCTCGCCGGGCTGGGCGGACGGCCAGGTGAGTCCGAACTCACTCCCCTCAGTGCGGAGTTCGACGATGAGTTGAGTGACCTGGCGGGCCGTTAGGTGACGCAGCGCCGGATCGGCCGGGTGGATGGGCTGGTGGGCACTCACGCGACACCGTCCAACTCGAACCAAACGATTTTGCCCAGCTTCAGGGGGTCGACGCCCCAGCGGTGGGTGAGGCCGGCGACCAGCTGGAGGCCCCGGCCGGACTCGGCGAGCAGGCAGGGCGTTCGCTGCTCGGGGAGGGTGGAAGAGCGGTCCGCGACGGTGACGCGGAGAGTATTCGAGAGGAAGTGGATGAGGACGACGGGGGAGGTCGTCTCGCCGTGACGCCAGGCGTTGACGATCAGTTCGACGAGAGCGAGCTCGGCGTCCGCGATGGAGGAGGGCGACCAGCCGACGCGGGTCATGCCGTCGCGGAGGGTGTCGCGAGCGAGGGTGAGGGAGGGGGAGTTGAGGTTACGCACGATGTCTCCCAGTGACGGAGATGGGTGCTCTTCAGTGCCCGAGCGGCACTACCGACAATCCGCTCGGTGAGCGGTGCATCACAGACTGTAGGGCACGCGATAGCAAATTTGCTAGTGAGGCCAGGAAGATATGCCTATCTGCTCGCTGGACTCGTCACACACCCACGATGGATGCTGGAAAGATGCCACCTACCCCAACCGCACGCCGCAAGCGCGTCGGCATCGAGCTACGAAAGATGCGAGAGGCCGCCGGGCGCACGGCTGGAGACGCTGCCGCCGTTCTCGGGCTGGACCGGAGCAAGGTCACACTGATCGAGCAGGGCGCCTACCCGGTCAGCGCTGAACGGGTGCTTGCGCTCGCCGCCGAGTACGAGGAGGCCGACTCTGCGTACGTCGACGCCGTCGCCGAGATGGCCGCCGACCGCACCAAGGGGTGGTGGGAGGAGCACAGAGGGCTCGTCCCAGCAGGGATTCTTGAGATCTCCGAAGTTGAACACTATTCCAGCGCGTTGGTGACGTATCAGATCTGCCATGCGCCCGGGCTCCTGCAGACCGAGGAGACAGCTCGCGCGATCTTCCGAGAGGTCTATCCTCCGCTGCGGCCACTGAACATCGAAGCGCGAGTCGAGAACCGGATGCGACGAGCAGAGCTCCTGACACGCGGCGATCCGCTGGAATACGAAGCAATCGTGCACGAGGCCGCGCTGCGCATGGAGTTCGGAGGAACAGCCGTCGCCAGAGAGCAGCTGAAGCAGTTGCTCGTACTCTCGGAGGCCCCCAACGTGACGCTGCGCGTATTGGAGTTCAGGGCCGGCGGATTCAAGGGTGCGGGCCACGCCGCGCTGTATGCGAGCGGGCCGGTACCCCGCCTCGATACGGTCCAGCTTGACTCCGTAGGATCGCCAGCGTTCCTGACCGAGATGAACCAACTGGAGAACTACCGGAACATCATCGGGGCGATGCGTGATCGCGCGCTCGATCCATCGGACTCCCGTGACGTGATCTCCAGCATCATGAACAGCCTGTGAGGGATCCCGTGGAATGGCGAAAGCCCAGTGCCTGCGGCGACGGCAATAACTGCCCAGAGGTCGCCATCACCTCCGACGCCGTCTACGTCCGCAGCACTCTTCTACCCGACGCCATCGCCCAACTCACCCCCACCGAATGGCGCGACCTCCTCTCCGCCATCCGCGCCGGAGAGTTCGACGTCTGATCCACCGCAACGGGCGGGCCGTTCGTCGAACGGCCCGCCCTGGCCGTCCCCCTTGAGCCTCTTCCGCCCCCACTGACCCAGCAGTCCGACAATCACAAGACGGCCTGATCCCGCCGTTCCCCAACCACCCCCGTACGAACATCGGTTTGCCGCCGAGGAGGGCCGGGGTAGTGCCGAGGAGTTCGCACTCCCACGGACTCCAAGTCCGGTGCGGGCACCGACATTTAGACATTGCGAAGGGATCGATATCCATGAACAGGACCCTCCGGAACGCCCTCGTGGCAGTCGCCGCCGCCGGCGCCCTCGGCGCCGCCGCTGCCGCTCCCGCCATGGCCGCAGGCACCGTGCAGGCCCAGCCGACGGCCCGGGTGCAGGCGCAGCTCAGCAACCCGAAGACGGTCAAGGCCGACGACTTCAACAAGGCCCGCGACATCCTGATCAAGGCGGGCAGCAAGACCGCCGAGAAGACCCACCCGTCCCACGGCGTCAAGGACGTCCCCGTCTCCTACGGCACGAGCCTGCTCGCCGAGGCCCGCGACGAGTTCCGTGCGACGGACAAGAACCTGCCCGAGAAGGACAAGCAGTCCGGCATGTCGCACGCCCACTACAAGGCCGTCCACGACGCGGCCAAGAAGATGGGCATCGACACCTGGTAAACCCCGCCCGGGCCCTCGCGCGGCCTCCCCGCCGCGCGAGGGCCTACCCGAGTGCCGCCCGCTGCCTGCTCGGCCGTCCGTCCGAGTCCACGGTGAACACCGCGGCCTCCGTCACCCCGGTCACCGTGATCCGGTCCGGTCCGGACCACTCGACCGTGCTGAACTCGCCGCTCTGACTGTCCCATTCGCCCAGGTCCCAGTGGCGGGCGGACCAGCCGCTGCCGGTCAGCAGCTCCAGGCGGTAGACCGGGTCGATCGAGAAGGCGACGTTCGTCACGGTCAACACGCGGTCCGGATGGTCCGGGTGGACCTTCCGGCCGACCAGCTGCCCGTTGCCGACGTCGGTCAGGGACGACATGGCGGCCATGAACGCGATCGGAAGCCCGAGGAAGACGAGCACCACCAGGGCGGCCGCGCCACCGATCTGCGACCACCGGGTGCGGAACTCGAACTCGACCACCAGCGAGACCACGGTCAGCACGACCGCGGCCCCGACCAGCAGCACCGGATGGTTGAGCCAGCGCTCGACCTCCACCAGCCCACCTGACTCCGAGGCCTGATAGCCCGGCAGGTACGCCAGGAGCGCCGCCAGCGCCACGCCTCTGAGCCACCAGGCGATTCGCCTGCGCCGCGCCGCCGCCATGTTTGTCTCCCCCCAGGCGATCCTTTGCCCGGACTTTACTACCGGGCGCCCCCGGCCTCCACGGCAGGGACCGGACCGGGCACAACCCCGCGGCCAGCGCGACGGCCCGGGCGACGATGGCTTCGTCGCCCGGGCCCCGCTACCGGCCGCACCCCCGTCACCGCCGGTAGAAGACGCTCCTCGACCAGAAGTAGCCGATCAGCGTCAGCCCGGTGCACCACGCCAGCGCGCTCCAGGCACTGTTGCCGATCGGGGTGCCCATCAGCAGCCCCCGCAGGGTCTCGATGATCGGCGTGAACGGCTGGTACTCGGCGAACCACCGCAGGGCGGTCGGCATCGAGTCGGGCGGGACGATCGCGCTGCCGATGAAGGGCAGGAACTGTATCGGCATCGGCAGGTTGCTGGCGCTCTCCACCGTCTTGGCGACCAGCCCGATGCCCGCCGATATCCAGGTCAGCGCGACAGTGACGAACAGCACCAGTCCGACGGCCGCCAGCCATTCCACCAGCCCGGCGTTGGGCCGGAAGCCCATCGCGAGCGCCGCGCCGACCACCAGGACCAGGCCGAGCATGGTCTGTATCACGCTGCCGACCACGTGCCCGGCCAGGAAGGCCGAGCGTGAGATCGCCATCGTGCGGAAGCGGTTGACGATGCCTTCCGTCATGTCGACGCAGACCCCGATCGCCGTGACCAGCGACCCCGAGGCGGCCGCCATCAGCAGGATGCCGGGCGTCACGTAGTCGATGTAGCTGCCGCCGCCGATGCCCGCGCCGAGCGCGCCGCCGTAGGCGTAGTTGAACAGCAGCAGCATCATCACCGGCATGATCACGACCGCGAAGGTCAGCGACGGGTACCTCAGCGCGTGCTTGAGGTTGCGCCGCAGCATGGTCAGCGAGTCACTGACCGCGTAGCTCACCGAAGCGCTCATCGGGCGCCCTCCCCGGTCAGAGTGAGGAACACGTCGTCCAGATCGGCCGTCTCCACGACCAGCGACTCGGCCTGGACCGAGGCGTTGTCGAGCGCGTCCAGCACCGCCTTCACGGTGACCACGGAGTTGTCCCCCGGGATGTCCAGTCGCAGCGCCTCGGTGTCGACCGCGGCGTAGTCGAACAGCCCGGCGGCAGCACCCAGTTGGGCGGCATCCGCGAACTGGAGCCGGATCCGCCCACCGGGGACGATCCGCTTCAGCTCGTCCGCCGTGCCCTCGGCGACGATCCGCCCGCCGTCCAGGACGGCGATCCGGTCGGCGAGTTCGTCGGCCTCCTCCAGGTACTGGGTGGTGAGGAAGATCGTCACCCCGTGGTCGGCGACCAGCCCCCGGATGATCTCCCACATCGTCCGCCGGCTGCGCGGGTCCAGCCCGGTGGTCGGCTCGTCGAGGAAGATCACCTGCGGATCGCCGACCAGCGTCATCGCCAGGTCGAGCTTGCGCCGCATGCCGCCGGAGAAGGTGACGACCGGCTTGCGCGCGGCCTCCGTGAGGTCGAACCGCCGCAGCAGATCCTCGGCCCGCCTCCGCCCCTCCCGACGGGGGAGGTGGTTGAGGTCCGCCATCAGCAGCAGGTTCTCCTCGGCGGTGAGCAGGTTGTCCACCGCCGAGAACTGGCCGGTGACACCGATCGCCGCCCGCACCCCGGAGGCCTGCTCGACCACGTCGTGCCCGGCCACCCGGGCCACCCCGCCGTCGGCCGGGATCAGGGTGGAGAGGATCTGCACGGTGGTGGTCTTGCCGGCGCCGTTCGGCCCGAGCAGGGCGAACACGCTGCCCGCCGGGATCTCCAGGTCGATGCCGTTCAGCACGGCCTTGTCGCCGTAGGACTTGGTCAGTCCGACTGCCGAGATCGCCGCCATCACGCCCTCCGGATCACGACGTCGCCGAGCTGGGTGCGGCCGCGGACCTCGACGGTCTCCCGGGCGTCGCCCGGGCCCTGCGCCGCGCCGAGGGCGTTGCGCACGGTGCCGACCTTGCTGTGCACGTCGAGCCAGGCCGCCGTGCCCTCCGCGATGCCGACCTCCAAGTCCCCCAGGGAGGTCTGCATGGTGACCTGGCCGCGCACCACCCGGCCGATCCGGATCGGGCCGTGCGCCGTCTTGGCGTCCACCCCCGCGTGGGCGGTGCCGACCTCGATCCGGCCGAAGGAGGAGCTCGCCTTGAGCGCCCCGTGGACCTCGCGGACCTCCGTGTCGCCGTTGCTGTTCTTGACCGTCAGCGCGCCCCCGACCGTGCCGACCGCGACCCGGCCGAGCCCGGAGACCTCCGCGTCCCCGTCGACCGAGTCGACCCGGACCTCCCCGTGGTCGGTCTTGAGCCGCGCGCTCGCGGCCTGCTCGACCTGGATCCGGCCGAGCGAGGTCTTCAGCCGGCAGTCGCCGAGCGGGCCCTCGGCGACGAAGGTGGCCATCGGGGCGTCGGCGTTGATCTCCGAGCCCGCCGGCAGCTCGATCAGGATGTCGATCGAGCCGATCCGGCCGAACGGCGAGCGCTTCTTCGGGCCCTTGAGGGTGAACCGGCCGCCGGCGTAGTCGACCTGGGTCTGCTGGGCGGCCTTGACGTCGGCCTCCTCGGCGGGGTTGGCGGGCTTGACCTCGACCACGGTGTCGGTGCGCTTGCTCGCGCTGATCCGCACCGAGCCGATCTCGAATTCGAGGGTGACCGAGATCGGTCCGTCGGTCTCGTACGTAGGCATGGCTGTCCCGTCCTCTTGACTCTGATGGGTGTTCCCGCTGGTCGGAGCGGGGGTGACGTCGTTGCGGATGGAGCGCGGATGGAGCGGATGGAGCGGGTCCAACAGGCGGAGCGGGCGGAAGCGTCAGTGGACCCAGCCGGTGAAGCCCTGGCCGCCGCCGCGGCGCGGGCGAGCCGTCGGCTGGGGGCCCTGCGGCGCGGCCGGGCGGGCGGGCGGCTCGCCGGCCTCCAGCGCGCCGGCGACGGCCCGGACCAGCCAGGCGTTGAGGGAGAGGCCCTCCTGCCCGGCGGCCTCCTCGGCCCGGGCCTTGAGGTGGGCGGGCAGGCGCAGGTTGATCCGGGCCGTGCCCGTCTCGTCCGACTCCGGCACCACGGGCGGCGCCACTGGCGCCACCGATGCCACCATCGGCGCCATCGGTGGCGCCACGGGCGGCACATCACCGTGGAAGGTGTCGGCGCCGGGCGGTACGGTGACCACGAACTCGGGATCGAGCCCGCGCAACCGTACGTCCACCGAGCCGGGGGCGAGCTCGCGGGTCACTTCGCCCATCGCGGCCGAGAGCGCGTTGAGCAGGGTGAGCCGCACGGCGGAATCCAGCGGCAGCGTCAGCCGCTCGGCCAGCGCGCGGGCTTCGTCCCCGCCCGTGCCCGCGGCCACCGCGAGCTCGTTCCGAAGGTTTTCGACGTACGGCGTGAGGTCCATGGCCTCAGCATGGCACAGCGATGGTGCCATGTCGAGCCATTAGTGGTGCCACTTTGGCGCCACCTCCGAGTGGGCACAGAGAACCGCCCCGCCGACAGCTGCCGACGGGGCGGTTCAGGGGCACTTCGCGGGGCGTCCACCAGGGCGGACGCCGGGGATCAGGCCTTCCAGCCCGCCAGGTAGGCGTCGATCTCGCCGGCCAGCCGCGCCTTGCCCGCCACGTCCAGGAAGGACGCCTCGACCGCGTTGCGCGCCAGTGCCGCCACCCCGGACTCGTCCAGGCCCAGCAGCCGCGCCGCGACGGCGTACTCGGTGTTGAGGTCGGTGCCGAACATCGGCGGGTCGTCGCTGTTGATCGTGACCAGCAGCCCGGCGTCCACCATCCGCTTGATCGGGTGCTCCTCGATCCGCTCCACCGCCCGGGTGGCGATGTTGGAGGTCGGGCAGACCTCCAGCGGGATCCGGTGCTCGCCCAGGTGGTCCAGCAGCGCCGGGTCCTTCACCGACTGCGTGCCGTGCCCGATGCGCTCGGCGCCGAGCACCCGGATGGCGTCCCAGACCGTCTCCGGCCCGGTGGTCTCGCCCGCGTGCGGGACACTGCGCAGGCCGGCCGCCCGCGCCCGGTCGAAGTAGGGCTTGAACTGCGGGCGCGGCACGCCGATCTCCGGGCCGCCGAGGCCGAAGCTGACCAGGCCCTCGGGGGCCAGGTCGACGGCGAGCCGGGCGGTCTCCTCGGCGGCCTCCAGGCCGGCCTCGCCGGGGATGTCGAAGCACCAGCGCAGGACGACCCCGAGCTCCTTCTCGGCGCGCAGCCGGGCGTCCTCGATCGCCTCCATGAAGGCGACGTCCGGGATGCCCCGCTTGACCGAGGAGTACGGGGTGATGGTCAGTTCGGCGTACCGGATGTTCTGGCGCGCCATATCCTCGGCCACGCCGTAGGTGAGCGCGCGGACGTCCTCGGCGTCGCGGATCAGGTCCACGACGCTCAGGTAGACGTCGACGAAGTGCGCGAAGTCGGTGAAGGTGAAGTACTCGGCGAGCGCCGCCGGGTCGGTCGGCACCTTCGACCGACCGCGGTGGCGGGCCGCCAGCTCGGCGACGACGCGCGGCGAGGCCGAGCCCACGTGGTGGACGTGCAGCTCCGCCTTGGGCATCCCGGCGATGAACGCCTCGATGCCCCCCTGGCCACTGGGGTTTCCGATCCGACTTCCGTCCGGCTGGACCACGGTGGTTCCCTACTTCCTCTACGCGCGTACCGACAGGTGCTGGCAAGGATAGGCCGCCCCGGGGTCAGCCTCCGAGGGCGGTCGCCACGGTGTGGATGAGCAGCCCGGCCATGGCGCCGACGACGGTGCCGTTGATCCGGATGAACTGCAGGTCGCGGCCCACGTTGGCCTCGATCTTGCGGGAGGCGTCGTCGGCGTCCCAGCCCGCCACCGTCTCGGAGATCAGCGAGGTGATCTCGGCGCGGTAGGTGTCGACCAGGTACTGGGCGGCGCCCTGGAGCCAGCCGTCCACCTTGGCCTGGAGCTTGGCGTCGGTGGCCAGGCGCGCGCCGAAGCTGCTCACGCCCTCACGGATGCGCCGGCGCAGTTCGCTGTCCTCGTCCTCGGCCGCGTTCACCACCAGGGTGCGGACGGCCGCCCAGGTGGAGGCGATCAGGTCCTGCACCTCGGGCCGGGCCAGCAGTTCCACCTTGGCCCGCTCCACCCGGGCGATGGTCTCCGGGTCGGTCTGCAGTTCGGTCGCGAAGTCGGCGAGGAAGTTGTCGATGGCGCCGCGGGCCGGGTGGTCCGGGTCGTCCCGGATGTCGGTGACGAACCGCATCAGCTCCTTGTAGACCCGCTCGCCGACCTGGTGGTCGAGGAACTTGGGCGTCCAGCCCGGGGTCTTCTGGGTGACCCGCTGGACCACCTCCTCGTGGTTGGCGGTCAGCCAGCCGTGCGCCCGGACGGCCACCAGGTCGACCACGCCGTGGTGCCCGCCGTCCGCGACCACCTTGCCCAGCATCCGGCCCATCGGCTCGGCCACCGAGGTGGCCGCCGCCCGCCTGGTCACCGCCTCGGCGACGACCGCCTGCACGTCGTCGTCCCGGAGCACCTCGAGCACCCCGCGCAGCGCCGCCGAGGCCTCCTTGGTGACCCGCTCGGCGCTGCCCGGCGCGGCCAGCCACTCCCCCAGCCGCCGGGCGATGCCCAGCGACGCGAGGCGCCCGCGCACCACGTGGCCGGAGAGGAAGTTGTCGCCGACGAAGTCGCCGAGCGAGCGTCCGAAGGCGTCCTTCTTGGTCGGGATGATCGCGGTGTGCGGGATCGGCAGGCCGAGCGGGCGGCGGAACAGCGCCGTCACCGCGAACCAGTCGGCCAGCGCGCCGACCATGCCCGCCTCGGCGGCCGCCGCCACGTACCCGGCCCAGGCGCCGGCGCCGGCCGCCTTGGCCCAGGTGGCGAGGGCGAAGACCAGGCTCGCGAAGGCCAGCAGGCCGGTCGCGATGGTCTTCATCCGGCGGACGCCATGTCTCTTCTGCTCGTCGGCGGCGGTGAACCGGACCCCGGGGCCCGTACCGCTGAAGGCTTCGTCACTCACCCCGCCAGTCTGCCCGCTGCCCGGCGCGGGCGAGGGCGCGCCCCGCGATCACGCGCCTAGTCACGCGCCCGGGCACGCCTCGCGCGCCGCCGCGCGCACGCCCCGTACCCACCCCGTCACGCCGTGTGCGGTCCACCGTGCCCGCCGACGCGGCGCCCCGCACGCCCGTCGGAGCCCGAAACCGCACCCCCCTCAGGCCCCGACCAGCACGATCACGCCCCGCCCAGCACGATCCGCCGCACCCCCTCGACCGCCCACGCCGCCGGATCCGTGCACCGCCGCCCGTCCAGCAGCACCCGCACCCCCGGCAGGTCCTCCGGCGCCAGCTCCCGGTACTCCGGGTGGTCCGCCTGGAGCACCGCCGCCACCACCGGCTCCCCGTCGTACGGGGGCAGCCCGAGCGCCGCCAGTTCCCCGCCCCGGTACAGCGGATCGCTGACGTACGGCCGCGCCCCCGCCGCCCGCACCGCCTCGACCAGCGGGAACACCCCGGAGTACGCCGTCTCCTTGACCCCGCCCCGGTACGCCGCCCCGAGCACCAGCACGCCCTGCCCGGCGATCCCGCCCGCCAGCGCGCCGTCCAGCACCCCGACCGCGTACCCGGGCATCTCCAGGTTGGCCTCCCGGGCGGCCCGCACGACCGTCGCGCCCGGGTCGTTCCACAGGTACAGCCGCGGGTACACCGGGATGCAGTGCCCGCCGACCGCGATGCCGGGCCGGTGCAGGTGGCTGTACGGCTGCGAGTTGCACGCGTCGGCGATCTCCGCGAAGTCCACCCCGACCCGGTCGGCGTACCGGGCGAACTGGTTGGCCAGCGCGATGTTGACGTCCCGGTAGGTGGTCTCGGCGAGCTTGGCGAACTCCGCCGCCTCCACCGAGGCCAGCTCCCAGACGCCGTTGGGCCGGGGCAGGTCGGGGCGCGGGTCGAAGTCCAGCGCGGCCCGGTAGAACTCGGCGCCGCGCCGGGTCGAGGCCGCGTCCACGCCGCCGACCAGCTTGGGGTAGCGGCGCAGGTCGGCGAAGACCCGCCCGGTGCGGACCCGCTCCGGGCTGAACACCAGCGCGAAGTCCGCCCCGGCGGCCAGCCCGGAGCCGGCCGCCAGCCGGGGCGCCCAGCGGCCCCGGGTGACGCCGACCGGCAGGGTGGTCTCGTAGCTGACCAGGGTGCCCCGGCGCAGCCCGGCGGCAACGGCGTCGGTGGCCGCGTCGAGCAGGCCGAAGTCCGGGGTGCCGTCGGCGGCGGTGACCAGCGGGACGACCAGCACCACGGCCTCGGCGGCGGCGACGGCGGCCGTGGTGTCGGTGGTGGCCCGCAGCCGCCCCTCGGCGACCACCTGCTTCAGCGCCTCGTCCAAACCCGCCTCCCGGGGGAACGGCGGCACGCCTTGGTTGACGCTGCGGACGACCCCAGGGGCGATGTCCGCCCCCGTCACCCGGTGCCCCTTCAGTGCGAACTGCACGGCCAGCGGCAGGCCCAGCTTGCCCAGCCCGACCACGCAGACGTCCATCGCCCGGCTCATCCCCGCACCCCGTTCATGCCCGCACCCCGTTCATCCCCGCACCCCGTTCATCCTCGTGTCGCCTTTCCTCCGGGGCCCCCAGCCTCCGGCGGCCCCGGCCTCCGGGGCCCCCGCTCACCCCCGGCCCCCGTTCACCGTGTTGGCGAGCCGGCGCCACACCGGGTAGCGCCGCAACCCCCGCCGCAGCTGGGCCGGCACGGCTCCGCGCCACACCTGCTGGGCCAGGTTGAGCGGCGGGACCTCCACCGGCAGCCGCACCGGCTCCTCGCCCAGCAGGAACAGCTCGTCCGGCAGGCCCAGCCGGGCGTCCCGGAACGCCGGGTAGCCCGCGTAGTGCCGCCGCCCGTCGACGACCACCGGCGGGTCGCCGTGCGCGGCCTCGTACCGGATCAGGTCCCGCAGCGCCTCCGGCCTTACGGCGGCGGCGAGTTCGAGCCGCAGCCGCTCGGCGACGGGCAGCCGCGGGTAGACCGCGCGGGCGTCGAAGCGCTCGACCAGCCGGCCGACCTCGACGCACACCTGCTCCTGGACGGCGTCATCGAGCAGCAGGAAGTCGTCCTGGAGCAGCCGCGGCACGTCCCAGGCGAAGCTGCGGGCCCGGATCGCGTCCAACTCCCCGCCGGGCGCGGCCAGATCGGCGGCGACCTGCTGCAATGCGGCGATCCCGCGCAGCCGGTCGAGCACCCCGGCCCGCTGGGTGACGTTGCCCAAGTCCTCGCGCAGCACCAGGAAGTAGCAGTCGTAGTCGGCGAGGACGGACACCCGGCCCGCCCGCAGGCAGGCCTCCAGGGTGAACGGCTGGTCCGAGAAGACCTTCAACTCCTCGTCGCGGCACAGCCCGTAGCGCCGGACGAGGTCCATCCGGAACAGCTTGGTGTCGGACAGCGCCCAGGCCAGCGCCGAGTCGGTGAAACCGACGGACTCGGCGTTGGCGTGGAAGATCCCCTGCGGCACCAGCCGCCCGTTCACCCCGACCTGCTTGGGCACCAGCACGTCCGAACCCCAGGCGTCGGCCGCCGTGACCAGCCGCTCCAGCGCCTCGGCGCCGAGCCAGTCGTCCGCGCCGAGGAAGAGCACGTAGCGGCCGCGGGCCAGCGCCAGGCCCCGGTTGGTGGGGGCCGCCGGGCCGCCCGAGTTGGCCTGGTGCACCACCCGGAACAGCCCGGGGTGGCGGGCGGCGTAGTCGTCCAGGACGGCCTCGCCGCCGTCCGTGGAGCCGTCGTCGACGACCACCACCTCCAACCGCCCGGGCGCCAGGGTCTGCCCGACCAGCGAGTCCAGGCAGGCGGTGAGGTAGGGCATGGTGTTGTAGACCGCGACCACCACGGTCACATCGGGTCCGGTCATCGAGAAGCGCTGCCCTCCGGTGTGCTGTTCGCCGAGCGATGCAACGTCAACTCGGCTGCCCGCCGGGGAGTCACGTGCCCTCCCCGGACGGGTGACAGCGGCCGAACACGCGTTCAGCGTTCGGGAGGCTCAACCGATCGCCACCTCCGTGTACATCCGCGCGATCACGTCCTCGATCGCCGGCTCGCGCACCGACAGGTCCACCAGCGGATAGCGCGCGGCCACCGCCGCCACGATCGGCGCGGCGCTCTGCTGCGCCGGGAAGGCCAGCCACTGCCGAGGCCCCTCGACCTTCACCACCCGGGCGCCCGCCACCTCGATCGCGGGCCGGGCCTCGGCCAGGTCGACCACCAGGGTGCGCTCGCTGCGCCCGGTGGCGTGCAGGCCGTCCAGCCCGCCGTCGTAGACGACCCGGCCGTGGTCGATCACCATCACCCGGCCGCAGAGCTGCTCGATGTCGGTCAGGTCGTGCGTGGTGAGCAGCACGGTGGTGCCCCGGTCCCGGTTGACCTCGCGCAGGAACTCGCGCACCTTCCCCTTGCTGACCACGTCCAGGCCGATGGTCGGCTCGTCCAGATAGAGCACCTGCGGGTCGTGCAGCAGCGCCGCCGCGAGGTCGCCGCGCATCCGCTGGCCGAGCGAGAGCTGGCGGACGGGGGTGTCCAGCAGCCCTTCCAGGTCGAGCAGTTCGACGCAGCGGCCGAGGTTCTCGCGATATCGGCGGTCGGGGATGCGGTAGATCCGGCGGGCGAGTTCGAAGGAGTCGCGGAGCGGGAGGTCCCACCAGAGCGTGGTGCGCTGGCCGAAGACGACGCCGATCCGGCGGGCCAGCGCGACGCGCTCGCGGGCCGGGTCCACTCCGGCGACCCGCAACCGCCCGCCGCTGGGCACGAGGATGCCGGTGAGCATCTTGATGGTGGTCGACTTGCCGGCGCCGTTGGGGCCGATGTAGCCGACGCACTCGCCGGCCTCGACGGTGAAGCTCAGCCCGTCCACCGCGCGCACCTCGCGCTTGACCCGGCTGAAGCGGCCGGTACGGACCCGCACGGTGAAGGTGCGGCGGACGTCCTCGAGTTCGATCAGTGCCATGGGGGTTCCTTGCGTAGGAGGGGGGTTCAGCTGCCGGTGCCGCGGTAGGCGCGCAGCCCGGCCCGCCAGGCGAGCCCGGCGGCGGCGACGCAGAGCGCGGCGGCGAGCGGGGAGGCGTACTGGAAGGCGGTGGGCAGGCCGAGCGGGTCGGGCCGGCCGAGGACGCGCAGGGCGGGCAGCCAGTTGACGAAGGCCAGCGGGACGCCGAAGACCACGCCGGCCACCAGTTCCTTGGCGAAGATGGTCGGCGGGTAGTGCAGCAGGGTCGCGCCGCCGTAGGTGAAGGAGTTCTGGATCTCCTTGGACTCGCCCCACCAGAACTGCACGGTCGCGCCGCCGACGTAGATCGCGCCGAAGATGACGCTGCCGCAGACCAGCAGGGCGGGCACCAGCAGCACGCGGTCCCAGGTCCAGTGGACGTCCAGGGCGGCCAGTGACCAGGCGAGCACCGCCAAGCCCTGGATCGGGCGGCCGAGCCGGCGCAGCGAGAAGCGTTCGGCGCACAGTTGGGCGAGCGCGGGCGCGGGCCGGATCAGCATGGTGTCCAGCGATCCGTTGACGATCCGCACGCCGAGGCCCTCGACCGAGCCGACCAGCAGGTTGGCCACCCCGAGGGCGAAGGTCGCGGTGCCGTAGAGGAAGGCGATCTCCGGCAGGCGCCAACCGCCCAGCTGGTCGGTGTGCCGGAACATCAGCACCAGGACGACGAAGTCCAGCGAGTGCGTGGCCAGGCTGGCCACCAGGTTCAGGGCGAAGGAAGCCCGGTAGGCCATCATCGAGCGCATCCACATCCGGGCGCACAGCCACCAGGAGCGGACCGCCCAGGCGGTGCGGGGCACGATCGGCTCAGCCACCCTGCACCACCACCCTGCGGGTCGCCAGCCACTGGGCGCCCCGGCCCGCGGCGAGCAGGGCGACGGCCCAGGCGAGCTGGAAGCCGAGCGCGCCGAGCAGGCCGGCGCCGGTGGAGCGCTCCAGGAAGACGTCGGTCGGCACCTTCACCAGCGCCGCCCAGGGCAGCACCGCGGCGAGGTCGCCGAGCAGGCCGGGGAAGAGCGCGATCGGCAGCAGCATCCCGGAGAAGAACATCGAGACCACCAGCATCACCGAGCGCACCCCGTCCGAGTCGTGCAGCCAGAAGCCGGTGATCGAGACCAGGAAGCGCAGCCCGAAGCTGACCACCAGCGCGAGCAGCACCGAGAGCAGGAAGACCGCCCAGGTCAGCGGCTGCTCGGGCATCCGGGTGCGGAACACCAGGGCGCCGACCAGCAGCGGCACGGTGCCGCGGACCAGCAGTTGGAAGGCGGCCCGGCCGAGGTCGGTGGCCAGCCACCAGCCCTGGAAGTCGACCGGGCGGTAGAGG
Organism: Kitasatospora sp. NPDC098663; assembly: GCF_044760075.1. Taxonomy (NCBI): domain Bacteria; kingdom Bacillati; phylum Actinomycetota; class Actinomycetes; order Kitasatosporales; family Streptomycetaceae; genus Kitasatospora; species Kitasatospora sp. NPDC098663. The sequence continues at coordinate 137,766 of NZ_JBIWAP010000022.1, forward strand.
TCGACGGCGATGTCCCCGCTGCGGAAGCGGTCCTGGAGGTCGTCCTGGAAGCCGCCGCCCCACACCGCGACGGTGACCAGCAGGGACTGGCTGACCCAGATGTAGGTGACGGCCTGGCTCTGGTCGTAGCCGCCGAGGCCGGGGCGGGCCTGCCAGAGGGCGAGGAAGGAGGAGGCCAGGATGATGCCGAAGACGGTGTTGGTGAAGGTGCCGGCCACGGTGGCGGCCCGGTAGGTGGAGTAGCGACGGAAGGCGCCGCGGGCGACGGCCGCGTAGAGCCCGAGGGCGGGGAGCGGTCCGGTGGGATCAGGAGGGCGTGCGGTCCGCGTCTCCGGGGGCGCGAGATTCAGCATATTGTCTCCTTGTCGACAAATACGGGCAGATGAATGCCCGCCGACGTCCGCGCACACCCCAGCGGCTCCGACCGGCCGCACCCGGGGGTACCGGGCCGACCGCGCGGAGCTGACGGAACTGGGTGCGCTATGCGAGTGCGCCACGTGCGGCGCTACCTGGTCTGCACCTTTCACCGTAGCGCCGGGGACCAGCCGCCGCACCCGATTTCCCCGAGCACGCCAACCCCCCGACCACCCCCTGATCGGCCATCAAATAGCACATAATCGCGGCATGACCTTGAGCACCCGACGCCAGGCCAAACGAGCCGCCCGCCGCGCGGCCCGCCGAGCCCTCCCCCGCTGGCGCCGGCTCCTGCCCACCTGGCGCATCACGCTCGGCGCCCTCACCACCGCGCTCCTGCTCACCGTCGGCGCCTTCGCCGTGCTCTACGTCATCGTCCCGGTGCCCGACCCCAACGCCCACGCCGTCGCCCAGAACAACATCTACCTCTACGCCGACGACACCACCGAGATCGCCCGCACCGGCGCCGTCAACCGCACCGACGTCACCATCGACCAGATCCCCCCGCAGACCCAGCACGCCGTCGTCTCCGCCGAGGACCGCACCTTCTACCGCAACCGCGGCATCGACCTCAAAGGCATGCTCCGGGCCGGCTGGAACACCCTCACCGGCAAGGGCACCCAAGGCGGCTCCACCATCACCCAGCAGTACGTCAAGAACTACTACCTGACGCAGGACAAGACCATCGAACGCAAGGGCCGCGAACTCTTCATCGCCCTCAAGGTCGACCAGCAGCGCGACAAGCCCGAGATCCTCGCCGGCTACCTCAACAGCAGCTACTTCGGCCGCGGCGCCTACGGCATCCAGAGCGCCGCCCACGCCTACTACGGCGTCGACGTCTCCGCCCTCACCCTCGCCCAGGGCGCCTACCTCGCCTCCCTCCTCCAGGCCCCCAGCAGCTACGACGTCAAGACCGCCACCCCCGCCAACCGCGAGAAGGCCATCGCCCGCTGGCACTACACCCTCGACGGCATGGTCCAACTCGGCTTCCTCACCGACGCCGAACGCACCGCCACCACCTTCCCCGAACCGATCGACCCCCAGCCCGCCACCGGCCTCTCCGGCCAGGCCGGCTACCTCGTCGGCGTCGCCGACGACTACCTCGTCTCGGCCGGCATCATCGACACCGCCACCCTCAAAGCCGGCGGCTGGCGCATCACCACCACCTTCGACAAACCCAAGCAGGACGCCTTCCACAAGGCCGTCCAGGACGAACTCACCGACGAACTCGACCCCCAGCACCGCCCCGCCACCGACACCGACGTCCGGGTCGCCGGCGCCTCCGTCGAGGCCGCCACCGGCCGCGTCGTCGCCGTCTACGGCGGCCCCGACTACGCCAAACAGCCCTACAACGACGCCCTGCGCCAGGACAACCAGATCGGCTCCACCTTCAAACCCGTCGACCTCGCCGCCGGCCTCATCGCCCAGCACACCCTCGACGGCCGGCCGATCACCCCCGACACCCGCTACGACGGCACCAGCGAACGCCCCGTCACCGGCGGCCCCACCCCCTACGCGCCGCCCAACGAGGACGACGTCGACTACGGCAACATCACCCTGCGCTACGCCATGGTGAAGTCCGTCAACTCCGTGTACGCGCAGGAGGGCGTCGACGCCGGCCTCGCCCGCGTCCGCGACACCGCCGTCAAACTCGGCATCCCCGACAGCGTCCGCGGCATGGACCCGGCCAACACCTCGATGACCCTCGGCACCGCCACCCCCAGCGCCCTCGACCTGGCCGGCGCCTACGCCACCCTCGCCAACCACGGCCAGGCGAACGCCCCGTGGTCCGTCCTCAAACTCGCACGCGTCCACACCGGCGGCGCCGTCGACGCCCCCAAGATGCCCGACCACACCCCCGTCGACGCCATCGACCGGCCCTACGCCGACACCGTCACCGACGTCCTGCGCGACGTCATCGGCCCCCGCGGCACCGGCGCCGCCGCCCTCGACCTCGGCCGCCCCGCCGCCGGCAAGACCGGCACCACCGACTCCAACCTCTCCGCCTGGTTCGCCGGCTACACCCCCGAACTCGCCACCACCGTCGGCCTGTTCCGCGAGAACCCGAAGACCCACGCCAAGGAACCACTGGCCGGCACCGCCGGACTCGCCCGGATCAACGGCGGCACCTTCCCCACCCGGATCTGGACCGCCTACATGAGCGCCGCCCTCGACGGCACCGCCACCCAGCAGTTCGACCTCCAGACCGGCCGCGACACCCCCGCCCCCGGCTTCAGCCCCAGCAGCAGCGCCACCACCACCCCCAGCCCCACCGCCACCACCCCCACCACCGGCGGCGGCAGCAGCGAAGAACCCCCCAGCAGCAGCACCCCCGTGCCCGACACCCCCACCCACGCCCCCAGCGCGCCCGCCCCGCAGCCCACCACCACCCAGGAACAGCCCAGCCCGCAGGCACCCCAGCCCACCGCCACCCAGGAGCAGTCCAGCCCCACCCCCCGACCCACCCAGACCCGGCCCACCCACCCGACCACGCCATCCAGCACCACCGGCGCCGCCACCAACCCGGCGACGAGCGCGACACCACCGGCCCAGCGGGCCACCCCGCCCGCCCAGTGAGCAACCCCCCGAGCGGTGAACCACCCCACCAGCCGGTGAACCACCCCGCCGACCGGTGGACTACCCCGCCACCAACTCCCGCTCCAACGGCGACCGGAACCGCGGCGTCACCCGCACCTCCCCCAACCAGCCAGCCAGGCGCGCCGCCTCCGCCGCGATCGCCGCCCCGGCCTCCGCCCCCACATCACCGAACAGCCGCCACACCACCTCGCCGTCCGGCCGCTGCGCCCAGCCGCCCACCACCCGGCCGCACCACCACACCGTCGGCCCGGCGTTGCCCGCCCGGTCGAACAGCGCCGGAACGTCCTCCGGCCGCAGGTACCAGTCCCGCCCCCGCCAGCCCATCACCGTCGGATCCAGCGCCGGCAGCAGCGCCGCCCACGGCTCCGGCTCCGCCACCGGCCCGGCGTCCCCCGGCAGCACCAGCGCCGCCGCCCCGCCCGCCAGCTGCACGTCCTCGGCGCCCACGTCCGCCAGCGCCCGGCGGGTGTCCCCCAGCGTCCAGCCCGTCCACCACTTCACGTCCTCGACGGTCGCCGGGCCGTACCCGGCCAGCCAGCGCCGCACCACCTCCGCCTTCGCCTCCCGCACCGGCGCCTCCGGCCACTGCGGCACCGGCGCCCACGGATAGACGTTGCTCAGCCACGACCCGCGCGGACGGCCCCGCCGCACGTGCCCGTCCGCGGCCAGCACCCGCAGCAGCCGGCTTCCCACGCTCTGCCGGCTCTCGTACGGCTTGCCCGCCGACATCAGCATCGTCTCGCGCAACTCCGGCACGTCGTCGCCGAGTTCCTTCGTCGTCGCCTCGCCGCGCCGGGCCACGGCGGCCAGCACCGCGCGCTCCGCCCCGGCCAGCCGCGCCTCGTCCCAGCCGTCCGCGTGGTCCCGCAGGTGCTTGAGCAGCGTCGCCCGCTCCCTCGCCGCGATCGCCCGCGCCGTCGACGAACTCACGTGCGGCGCGAAGCCCTCCGTCACCGCGAACAGCGTCCGCCGCATCGACAGCAGCTTCACCAGCGTGACGTCCTCGTACAGCGCCCGGTCCACCTCCGCCGCCGACGGCTCCACCAGCCGCGCGCACGCCGACAGGTACACCGTCGCCGGATCCGACGCGTGCAGCCCCACCAGCGCGTCCGCCACCTGCTCCACCCGCGCCACCCGCACCGACGGCGCCAGCAACTGCCGCCGCCCCACCCGGGCCCGCCGCTCACCCTCGCCGATCACCGGCACACGCCTCGTCATGCCCGGACCCTAGCGGCCGCCGCCGACAGGCCCGGACGCAAGGAGCCGGCCGGGGCAGCGCCCCGACCGGCTCACGCCACGTCCGTGCTCGGAGGTTCAGAGGTAGAGCCCGGTCGAGCCCTCCGTGTCGCCGAAGCGGGTCGCCGCCACCGCGTGCAGGTCGCGCTCGCGCAGCAGCACGTAGGTGGCGCCGCGGACCTCGACCTCCAGCTTGTCCTCCGGGTCGTAGAGCACCCGGTCACCCGGCTCCACCGAGCGGACGCTCTGGCCCACCGCGACGGCCTCCGCCCAGGTGCAGCGCTTGGACAGCTCCGCGGTCGCGGGGATCAGGATGCCGCCGGTCGAGCGGCGTTCGCCCTCGCTGCCCTCGATCCGCACCAGCACGCGGTCGTGCAGCATCCGGATCGGCAGCTTCTCGCCCAGCCGGTCGTGCCGCGCCGCCTCGTACTCGGGTGCGGCGGAGGAGGCCTGCGGGGTCGGTTCGTCGTTCGTACTCACGATCCCGAAGGTACCGCCCCCGGGCGCGCGGCGTGACGCTGGCCCGGCATGCGGGAAGCCGCGGCACCCGCGGGGCCGGGCACACCCCCAGGCCAGGGCACACTCCAGGTCAGGGCACACTCCAGGCCCGGGCACACCTCCCGGGCCCGGGCACACCGAAGGCCGGACGCCTCCCGCGCCCGGCCCTCACCCCGTGCCCGATCAGCCCTTGCGGCGCTTCCGGGCGGAAGCCACCAGCAGCAGCACGCCCACGCCGACCAGCGCGGCCGGGACGATCCGCTCCGTGCGCGGCTGCCCCTTCTCGTCCACGAACTGCGCCCGCACCTTCTCCACCACGCCGTTGGCGGCCACGTACGCCCGGCCGGCCTGCTCCTCGACGGCGGCCACGGCCTTCGCCTTCACCTGGGCGCCGATCGTGCTCGGGTGGACGCGCACGGCCAGCTCGTCCAGGGTGGCCGCCAGCTGGGTGCGGGTCCGGGAGATGTCCGCCTCGATCTGGGCGGTCGTCCGCGCCGACTTGTCCTTCGTGCTCGCCTCGCCCACTCGGGCCACCCCATTCACTTGCTGATGTTGTCCTGTGCGACTGACCCAGTCTGTCAGTTGCCGAGCAGGGCCGCGCGACCCCACCCACCATCGGAGGTAAGTTTGCCGTGCTATGACCGCCCGCCCCAGCAACAGGAGATTTACCCGTGAGTGAGCGTCTCCAGCCCGGCGACACCGCGCCCGCCTTCAGCCTGTCCGACGCCGACGGCAACCAGGTGTCCCTCGCCGACCACCTGGGCCGCAAGGTCATCGTCTACTTCTACCCGGCCGCGCTCACCCCCGGCTGCACCAAGCAGGCCTGCGACTTCACCGACAACCTGGAGGTCCTCGCCGGTGCCGGCTACGACGTCATCGGCGTCTCCCCGGACAAGCCGGAGAAGCTCGGCAAGTTCCGCGAGGCCGAGAACCTCAAGGTCACCCTGGTGTCCGACCCGGACCACCAGGTGCTGGAGGCCTACGGCGCCTACGGCGAGAAGCAGAACTACGGCCGCACCTACGTCGGCGTGATCCGCTCCACCGTGATCGTGGACGAGCAGGGCAAGGTCGAGCGCGCGCTGTACAACGTGAAGGCCACCGGGCACGTCGCCAAGCTGCTGCGCGACCTCAAGGTCGAGACGGCCTGACGCTCGACGGCCTGGCATCTGGGCATCCAGCTCGCCCGGCGCCTCGCTCGCCCGGCGCCTCGCTGAACGAAGCGGTGGCGGCACACCCCCCGACCGGGTGCACCGCCACCGCGTCTCTCACCTCAGGGCGCCGTCAGCAGGCCCCGAGGTCGCTCCAGACGCCCCACGAGCCGCTGGCCGCGGGGTCGTCGCCCTTGGTCCACCACTTGTTCTGGTAGTAGTGGCCCTTCCACGACACCTTGGTGGTGGCCGCGTAGGTGGTGCCCGCGTCCCAGCTCGGGGCGGCCGTGCAGGCCCCCGTCGTCGGGGTGGCGGTCGCGGTGGCCGTGGCGGTCGGCGAGGCCGTGGCGGTCGGCGAGGCCGTCGCCGTCGGGGAGGCGGTCGCGGTCGGCGAAGCGGTGGCGGTCGCGGTAGGCGTCGGGGTCGGGGTCGGCGTGCCGCCGTCCACTGTGCCCCGGGTCAGGTCGCCCTTGAGCCCGTACAGCGTGCCGTTCACGTTGACCGTCCAGTTCGACGGGGTCGAGACCGGCAGGTAGTAGACGAAGTCCAGGTCCACCGAGGCGCCCGGCGCCAGCGACTGCCAGCCCGGCAGCTTGACCGACACCCGGTTGTAGGTGCCCTTCAGGCCGCCCACGTTGCCCGGACCGGGGTTGTCCTGCCGGATGACCTGGAGGCCGAAGCCGGACTGGTCCTTGGCGTTGCCCGGAGCCGAGTTGCTGTAGTCGAACTGGAACTCGGTGCCGCCCGGCAGGGTCGTCGTCGAGTTGTTGACGATGTGGATCTTCGGGTTGATCGGGTAGTTCGAGTCACCCAGCGCGAAGTTGGTGAACGACACGTCGATCGGCAGGGTCTGCTGCGGCAGCGGGACCGTCGAGCGGGTCGCGCCGTACGGCGTGGCCGCCTTGAACTTGTCGTACATCAGCGAGGTCAGCGTCGAACCCGGCACGTACTCGCCCTTGCCGCCGTTGGCGCTCGCGTCCCACTTGTAGTCGCCCGCGAGCTCCCAGATCATCGCGCCGCCGGCGCCCTGGTTGACGATGTAGTCCGCCTTGGCACCCACCGACTGCTCGTCCTCGGTGGAGAGGAACACCTTCTTGGTGTCGTTCCACAGCCACGGCGCCACCAGGCTGCTGCTGTAGTTGCGGGCGTAGGTGCCCTGCAGCGCGGTGTCCTTCACGCCGTACTTGGCCAGGTAGTCGGGCAGGATGCCCTTCTCCAGGTTCTTCGCGTGCCACATCGGGTTCGACCCGGCCGGGGACTCCTTGCCCGCGTCGTCCTTGTCGTTCCAGATGTTGTCGATGCCGACCGCGCCGTCACCGCAGGAGGTCAGGCCGGAACCGACCGGGCAGGTGGTCGCCGCCGCGGTGCCCCACAGGCCGTTGGTGCCGCCCGTGACGTTCTTGAACCCCCGGGTGTAGTACGGCAGGCCGACGTTGATCCGGCCGCCCGGCATCGCACCGCGGAAGTAGTGGTACGACCAGTCCGTGTTCAGGTAGCCGATGCCCCCGTACTGGCCGGTGCCGTACACGTTGGCCGCCGCCAGCTCGCCGTCCTTGCCGTCGTCGAACAGCGAGGCGTTCGGACCGACGTACTTGTTCCAGGCGCCGTGCAGGTCGTACGACATGATGTTGACGTAGTCCAGGTACTGCGCCACCTGGAAGGTCTCCATGCCGCGCAGCAGGTAGCCGGACGACGGGGCCGCGACCGACAGCAGGTAGTGCCTGCCGTCGGCGGCGCCGGCCCGGTCCAGGTTCTCCCGCAGCGTCTTCATCAGCGCCGCGTAGCCCTTCGCCAGCGAGCCGCGCTTGGAGTTGGCGAGCTGCCAGTCCAGCGGGTTGCCGGCGTCCTTCATCGAGGTCGGGTACTCGTAGTCGACGTCGACGCCGTTGAAACCGTACTTGCGGATGAAGTCGACGGACGAGGCGGCGAAGGTGTCGATGCCGGCCTGGTTGACGCTGCCGTCCGGGTTGACGGTCATCGAGTAGAAGCCGCCGGAGTTGACGCGCTTGCCGTCGTCCCCGAAGTAGCCGCCGGTCTCGGTCCAACCGCCCACCGAGATCAGGGTCTTGACGTTCGGGTACTGCTTCTTGAACTTCGTCAGCAGATTGAAGTGGCCCTTGTAGGGCAGCGTCGGGTCCAACTCGGCCCCGGGCACGCCCGGGAAGGAGATCCCGGTGGCCTCGTTGGTCGGGCCGTCGGTGCCGACGGAGAGCTTGTTGTCACCGCCGACGTGGCCGAACGCGTAGTTGAGGTGGGTGACCTTGTCCCAGGGGATGTCGTTCACCAGGTAGGGCTGGTCGCCGTTCTTGCCGGTGCGCCAGCCGGTGAAGTAGCCGATGATGCGGCGCTGGTGGTCCGCGCCCATCTTCTCGCGGCCGCCGGTGTCGTAGACCGAGCAGTACGGGACGTCCACCCCGGCCGTCTGGTACAGGCCGTCGGGGCGACAGGCCCCGTTGTCGACGGTCGCGGACGCCTGCGAGGGCACCGCGCCCAGCGTCGACAGCAGCAGACCGGCCAGACCGGCCGCGGCCAGCGAGACCGCACCCGCCCGGGCAGCCGGGCTCTTGCGACGGAGTGCGGCGGTGGGACGCCGCTCCGCCGTGTTTCGGATCAACACTCGGTCCTCCGGGAGAGAGTGTCGGCGCGTGCCTGTGGGGGAGCACGCACGTGGGGGATTGCAATTGGCGCCGAAGCTATGTGGTCTGAACCACATAGGTCAATAGGTCTGTACCAATTGGTAATCAAACCCCCAACCCCGCCGGTCACCCCACCGACGACAACAAGTCACCCCCTGGCCGAAACCCCGTCACCCGTCACCAAATCCCCCATCGATCGTTCGCACACCGGGGGACGGGCGAACCACTGCCCGAAGGGGAACAACCATGCCGGTCAAGTACACCCGCGAACTGCTCGCGTCGCTCGCGGCCGAGTCCAGCAGCGTCAACGACATGATGCGAAAGCTCGGCGTGCCGACGGCGGGCGGCAAGCACAGCTACCTGAGCAGGCGGCTCCGGCACTACGGCATCGACACCTCGCACTTCACCCAGGAGGGTTGCCGCGCCTACAGGCGGCGCCAGTACTCAAAGGAGGTGCTGGCCGAGGTCGCCGCTGCCGCAACCACGCTCGACGAGATGCTGATCACACTCGACCGCGAACCCAACCGGTACAACCGCTCCTACCTGCGACGGAGGGCCAAGGCGTACGGCATCGACACGTCGCACTTCCCGTCTCCTGGAACCGTCTACACCCGGGAACTCCTCCAGGAGGCCGTCGTGGCCTCGCACAGCGTGGCCGGGGTCGTGCGCTACCTCGACCAGCGTCAGGCGGGTGGCACCCAGGCCCACATCGGGCGCCGCATCAAGGCACTCGGCATCGACACCTCGCACTTCACCGGGCAGGCCCACGGCCGCGGTAAGCATGCACCCACCAGAATCCCCGCCGAACAACTCCTCGTTCAGCACCCCTGGGGGGCCAAGCGACTCCCGGGCTCGCGGATCCGTAGCGCGCTGAACGAACTCGGCAGGCCGCAAGAGTGCGAGGGCTGCAGCACCGGCCCCGAGTGGCGCGGGCACCCGATGACGCTGGAGGTCGATCACGTCAACGGCGACTGGTCGGACAACCGGCCGGACAACCTGCGGCTGCTCTGTCCCAACTGCCACGCCATCACTCCGACCTACTGCAAACGGAAGTCGAGGAAGCGCACTGCCTAGCGGCTTGGCCGGAGGAAGGTGTCGGCCAATTCGCGGGCCCAGTAGCATGATGGTCAGCAGGACAGGCGGCCGTGGCGCAGAGGCGACGCAGACGGTTTAGGTCCGTTGGCCCGTGAGGGCTTGAGGGTTCGAATCCCTTCGGCCGCACCAGGATGACCTTCAAATCGAAGGGGCCCGACCGGAATGATTCCGATCGGGCCCCTTCGGTTTTCTCAGCCCAGGAGGTCCTTGACGACCGGGGCGAGGCCGCGGAAGGCCAGGCCGCGGTGGCTGATGGCGTTCTTCTCGGCGGGGGTGAGTTCGGCGCAGGTGCGGGTCTCGCCGAGGGGCTGGAGGATCGGGTCGTAGCCGAAGCCGCCGTCGCCGGAGGGGGCGGTGCGCAGGGTGCCGAGGAGGCGGCCCTCGACGACGCGCTCGGTGCCGTCGGGGAGGGCGAGGGCGGCGGCGCAGAAGAAGTGGGCGCCGCGGTGCGGGTCGGAGATGTCGGAGAGCTGGGCGAGCAGCAGGTCGAGGTTGGCGCGGTCGTCGCCGTGCTTGCCGGCCCAGCGGGCGGAGAAGATGCCGGGGGCGCCGTTCAGGACGTCGACGCAGAGGCCGGAGTCGTCCGCGACGGCGGGCAGGCCGGTGGCGCGGGCGAGGGCGTGGGCCTTGAGGAGCGCGTTCTCGGCGAAGGTGACGCCGGTCTCCGGGACGTCCGGGATCTCGGGGTAGGCGTCGGCACCGACGAGTTCGACGTCCAGGCCGGCCTCGCCGAGGATGGCGCGGAGTTCGGCGACCTTGTGCTGGTTACGGGTGGCGAGGATCAATCGGGTGGACATATCGCCCACCCTATCGGCAGCCGTCCCGACGTCAGCCGGTGCAGACCGAGGTGAGGTTGCCGGCCGCGTCGCCGAGCGGCTTGAGGTCGGGGACCTCCTTCTTGTCGACGGCCTGCTGGACCTTGTCGGCCTGCTTCTGCAGGTCGGCGACGGCCTTGGCGACGTCGGTGTTCTTGGAGTTCCTGCCGACCTGGTTGAGGTCGGTCCTGAGCTTCTCCAGCGCCTTCGCGGCGGCCGCCGAGTCGTTGCTCGCGTTGCCGTAGGCGCTGGTGACGTCGGCGAGGTCGCCGGTGATCCTGACCGCCGTGTTGCCGCAGTCGATCGCCTTCTGGGCTGCGGAGCAACTGACCATGCTGAGCGGGAGGATGGCGATCAGGCCGGCCACGGCGAGGGCGGCGGGGCGGGCGATGCTGGACGGCATCCGGTCCTCCTGTGGGGCGCGCGGGTTCCGTGGGACGGGACGCGCGCCGGGGGGTGCGCGGTTCCCGCAGCAGGGGTGCTGCGGGAACCGTACGGGCTTCGGGCCCGGCGTGTACAGCGGCCCGTACGGCTGCGGGTACATCCGGGTCCACGGCGCCGCGGGCCGAACCGGTTCAGGCCTCCAGGGCCTTGCGCTGGATCTCGTCGAGCTCGGCGCAGCCCAGGGTGCCGAGGTCGAGCAGGCGGTCGAGCAGGGCGCGGTCGAAGGGGGCTCCCTCGGCGGTGCCCTGGACCTCGACGAAGCGGCCGTCGGAGGTGCAGACGATGTTCATGTCGGTCTCGGCGCGGACGTCCTCCTCGTACTGGAGGTCGAGCATCGGGACGCCGTCGATGATGCCGACGCTGACGGCACTGACGCCGCCGGTGATGGGCTGGCCCTTGGCGCGCAGGAGCTTGCGGTCGCGGGCCCAGGCGACGGCGTCGGCGAGGGCGACGTAGGCGCCGGTGATGGCGGCGGTGCGGGTGCCGCCGTCGGCCTGGAGGACGTCGCAGTCGAGCACGATGGTGTTCTCGGCGAGGGCGCGGTGGTCGACGACGGCGCGCAGCGAGCGGCCGATGAGTCGGCTGATCTCGTGGGTGCGGCCGCCGATGCGGCCCTTGACGGCCTCGCGGTCGCCGCGGGTGTTGGTGGCGCGCGGGAGCATGGAGTACTCGGCGGTGACCCAGCCTTCGCCGCTGCCCTTGCGCCAGCGGGGGACGCCCTCGGTGACGCTGGCGGTGCACAGCACCTTGGTGTCGCCGTAGGAGATGAGGACGGATCCTTCGGCGTGCTTGCTCCAGCCCCGTTCGATGGTGATGGGGCGGAGCTGGTCGGGGGTGCGGCCGTCGATGCGTGACATAGGCACTGAGCGTAGTCGCTCGGAGTGGGTGTTCCGGGTGCGCCTCGGCCCGCCGTTCCCGGGTGGGGCGGCGGGCCGGGGGTGGGGTGAGCCGGGTGGCTCAGCTCACATCATGTCCTCGATGTCAGCGGCGATCGGGTCGGCGTCGGTGCCGATGACGACCTGGATGGCGGTGCCCATCTTGACGACGCCGTGGGCGCCGGCGGCCTTGAGGGCGGCCTCGTTGACCAGGGAGGCGTCCTTGACCTCGGTGCGAAGGCGGGTGATGCAGCCCTCGACCTCTTCGATGTTGTCGATGCCGCCCAGACCGGCGACGATCTTCTCAGCCTTGCTGGCCATCTGATTTCTCCCTCTGTCTCGGCCCGCCGGCCGCTCTGCCGGGTGCCGTCCTGCGCTGTGCTGGGGTGTCCGCCGACCGGTGGCCGGCGTGGTCGGTACCGGTGCTGACGCGGGTTCAGCCTCGGTCGCGCCGCCGGGCAGCGCGACCAGCATCACCTGCTCCGGTCCGATCTGCCACGTTAGTCCACTTTTGGCCCATTCCGGCGCGCACGGTCCCGACCGTCACCACAGGATGACGAGCAGCGGGCTCGTGCCCGGAGTGCGGCCTGCGTCCCAAAGTGGTCTACACCAATATATGTGTACTCCGATGAACGCAGAAAGGACCCCGGGTGTTCCGGATCCCCGCCCGGGGGTCCCGCCGGGGGCCACCGGCCGGCAACTGCTCTCGGAGGGCGAAGGATGAGTTCGGCAGGCGCCACGGCCCCGCAGCGCGTGTGGTGGCACACCTTCTACGGCGGCCTCCAGAAGATGGGCCGCTCCCTGCAGCTCCCGGTGGCGGTGCTCCCCGCGGCCGGCATCCTCAACCGGCTCGGCCAGCCCGACGTCTTCGGCAAGGACGGCCTCGGCTGGACCGACGTCGCCAAGGTCTTCGCCGCGGCCGGCGGCGCCCTGCTGGACTCCTCGTTCGGCCTGCCGATGCTGTTCTGCGTCGGTGTGGCGATCGGCATGGCAAAGAAGGCGGACGGTTCCACCGCGCTGGCCGCCGTGGTGGGCTTCCTCGTCTACTACAAGGTCCTGCACGCGTTCCCGGAGAACTGCGAGAACGGGACGGTCCTGGTCACCGACGCCTGGACCGGCCAGTGCGTGGACTACAGCTCGGCCAAGGCGGCGGCCGCGACGTACCAGAACCCGGGCGTCCTGGGCGGCATCCTGATCGGCCTGATGTCGGCCTGGCTCTGGGTCCGCTTCCACCGCACCAAGCTGGTCGACTGGCTGGGCTTCTTCAACGGCCGCCGCCTGGTGCCGATGATCACCGCGGTGGTGGGCCTGGCCACCGCCTGCGTCGCGCTCTGGGTCTGGCCGCCGATCGGCCGCGGGCTCAACGACTTCAGCCAGACCCTGGCCGACCTGGGCGCGGGCGGCGCCGGCATCTTCGGCCTGTTCAACCGCGCGCTGCTGCTGATCGGCATGCACCAGCTGCTGAACACATTCGTCTGGTTCCAGTTCGGCGAGTTCGTCAAGCCGGACGGCACCATCGCGCACGGCGACATCCCGCGCTTCCTGGCGGGCGACCCGACGGCCGGCCAGTTCCAGTCCGGATTCTTCCCGATCATGATGTTCGCGCTGCCCGCCGCCGCACTGGCGATCGCGCACGCGGCGAAACCGCACCGCCGCAAGGAGATCTACGGCCTGATGCTCTCGGTCGGCCTGACCTCCTTCGTGACGGGTGTCACCGAACCGCTCGAGTACTCCTTCGCCTACGTCGCCCCGGCCCTGTACGGCGTGCACGCGCTGCTGACCGGCGCCTCGATGGCCGTCACCTGGGGGCTCGGGGTGCACGACGGCTTCAGCTTCTCGGCCGGCCTGATCGACTACGTCATCAACTGGGGGCTGGCCACCAAGCCGTGGCTGATCATCCCGATCGGGCTCTGCTTCGCCGCCGTGTACTACGCGCTCTTCCGGTTCATCATCGTCAAATTCAATCTGAAAACACCCGGGCGGGAGGACGAGAGCGAGGTCGAGGACGTCACCAAGCTCTGAAACCGAGCGTCACCGGGCAGCACCCGCAATGGCCTCCGGACCCGACGGTCCGGAGGCCATCGGCATTTCCGGAAAGGACCGGATACCCGGGCGGTAAAACAATTCCGATATACGCCCCGGGGATTCCCCGGCGGGCCGTCCGCCGTGCCAGGCGGGGCCGGGGCGGCCCGCACCGCCCGGTCGCCGGGCCGCCGGCCGGGGGCGCCGCGGGGGTGGGGAAAGGCCGCCGCCGCCCGGCGCGGGCGGTGGCCGGCAATGGGCCGACGCCGTTTCCCCGTCGGCCCCGACCGTGCGCCGCGGGGGGTCGGAAAGCCGCGGATTGGCCGAAGCCGGACGGGGTGGGGCCCGGACTCGTCCCGACCGCCGGCCGTTCGTGATGTCCGACACCCCGGCGGGCCCCTTCCCCGCCGCCCGCCGCACCCGGCCCGGACCCCGGCGGCGGACACCCGAACCTCGGAGGCCGCCTCCGCCCGGACACCGCCGCGTCCGCCCGCGAACCCCGCCGACCCGGCCCCCGTCCGTGCACCGCCGGGCCCGCGGCGGACCCCTGACGAGGCCTCGGCGGGGCCTCCGGGCGGGGCCGGGTCTTTTTGTTGCGCAAATAGCCAAAATCCCAATCGCGGCCGGTAATCATGATCGTCGTTCCGCAACTAGGTTTCGATTTCATAGCGCTTCCCGGCAGGGGCGCTTTCCGGGGTTCCCCCCCTTCTCCACCCGTGCTACAAAACTGGTCTACACCACACGTGGTGTAGACCAGTTCGCGGTTCGGCCCCCTGTGCCCCTCCCCCGACCGCCATGCCGTTAGGAACCCACCCCAATGAGTCAGTCAGCGCAGGCACCGACGCCCGCCACGGCTCCGGCCACGCCAAGCCCCGTCAAGAAGTTCGGCCAGAACCTCCTCCAGGGCCTGCAGAAGATCGGCCGCAGCCTCCAGCTGCCGGTCGCCGTCCTCCCGGCCGCAGGCATCCTGCTCCGCCTCGGCCAGGACGACGTCTTCGGCAAGGACGGGCTCGGCTGGGGAAAGGTCGCCCAGGTCTTCGCCACCGCCGGTGACGCCGTGTTCAGCAACCTGCCGCTGCTGTTCTGCGTCGGTGTCGCCATCGGCTTCGCCAAGAAGGCCGACGGCTCGACCGCGCTGGCCGCCCTGGTCGGCTACCTGGTCTTCCACAACGTGCTGACCGTCTTCCCGGTGGACGGGAGCATCACCGCGGCGCTGCCGGAAGGAAAGCCCCAGAACCCCGGGGTCTTCGGCGGCATCGTGGTCGGCCTGCTCAGCGCCGTGATCTGGCAGAAGTACCACCGCAAGAAGCTCGTCGACTGGCTCGGCTTCTTCAACGGCCGCCGCCTCGTCCCGATCATCATGGCCTTCCTCGGCACCCTGCTCGGCGTCGTCATGGGCCTCATCTGGGGCCCGATCGGCACCGGCCTGACCCACGCCAGCGACTGGCTGACCGGCCTCGGCAGCGTCGGCGCCGGCGTCTACGGTGTCGCCAACCGCGCGCTGATCCCGGTCGGCATGCACCAGTTCCTGAACACCTTCTTCCAGCAGCAGGTCGGCAGCTTCACCGACCCCACCGGCCACACCTGGACCGGCGACATCCCGCGCTTCTTCCACGGTGACCCGACCGCCGGCCAGTTCATGTCCGGCTTCTTCCCGATCATGATGTTCGGCCTCCCCGCCGCCGCCATCGCGATCGCCCACGCCGCGCGCCCCGAGCGCCGCAAGGCCGTGCTCGGCATGATGATCTCCGTCGCACTGACCAGCTTCGTGACCGGTGTCACCGAGCCGATCGAGTTCTCCTTCATGTTCATCGCCCCGGTGCTCTACCTGATCCACGCGGTGCTCACCGGCCTCTCGATGGCCGTCACCTGGGGCCTGGGCGTGCACGACGGCTTCGGCTTCTCGGCCGGCCTGATCGACTACGGGCTCAACTGGAACCTGGCCACCAAGCCGTGGATGATCATCCCGATCGGCCTGGTCTTCGGTGCGCTGTACTACTTCCTCTTCCGCTTCGCGATCACCAAGTTCAACCTCAAGACCCCCGGTCGCGAGGACGACGACGAGATCGAGGACGTGACCAAGGCCTGAGGCCCCGCCCGTCCGCACTCCACGACCCCGCCCCGCCGCTGCTCCCCCAGCGGCGGGGCGGGGTCGTCGTGCGTCCCGCCCCGGCTCAGCGGGAACGGCGGTTGACGAACCGGCGGAGGCACTGGTCAACTGAAGCCGTGAACGCGTCCTGCCCGCTGGTGACCCGCAGCCACATCGACTTCGGTCGCGTGTGGTCCGCGGCGTGTCGCGGCTGAGCCGACCGTTCCCCCCGCCGCCCGGCTGACCTCCCGCCCGGCGCCGTTCCTCCCCTCCCGCCCGCACGGGCCCCGCCCGCCTCCGGGCCGTCACCGCGCACCCGCGCGCGGCCGTACGCACCCGCACGCACCCTGTGCGCGTTCGCCGGCGTCGCCCGCACGCGTCCGCACGAGGAAAGTCAGGCCTCAGCATGCCCCGCCAACTGCACCTCTCCGCCGCCCTGGACAGCCCCGGCCACGTCGACGCCGGGCACTACGCCGCCCTCGCCCGCCTCGCCGAGCGGGCCACCCTCGACTTCGTCACCCTCGACGACTCCTTCACCCCCGAACCGCGCCGCCCCGACGCCCTCGCCACCCTCGCCCGGATCGCCCCGCTGACCGAGCGGGTCGGGCTGGTGCCCACCGTCACCACCACCCACACCGAGCCGTTCCACACCTCGATCGCGGTCAACACCCTGGACTGGGTGAGCCGGGGCCGGGCCGGCTGGCTGGTCGGCGTCTCCGCCACCGAGGCCGAGGCCAGGGCCTTCGGCCGCCGCCCGACCGCCCCCGCGGACGCGCTCTGGACCGAGGCCGCCGACGCCGTCGAGGTCGCCGCCCGGCTCTGGGACAGCTGGGAGGACGACGCGGAGATCCGCGACACCGCCACCGGGCGGTTCATCGACCGCGACAAGCTGCACTACGTCGACTTCGAGGGCCCGCACTTCTCCGTCCGCGGACCGTCGATCACCCCGCGCCCACCGCAGGGCCGCCCGGTCGTCGCCGTCCCGGTGGCCGCCGTCGACCTCGCCCCGTACGCCTCCCCCGGCGGGCGCGCCCGGGTCGCGACGGCGATCCGGTACGCCGACGTCGTGCTGCTGGACGCCCCCGACCACGCCGCCCGGCTGGCCGCCGCAACCGAACTGCGGCTGCGTGCCGGCGAGCACCTGCGCATCCTCGCCCGCACCGACGCCGCCCTGCCCGACGACGCCGCGGCCGACCGCCTGCTCGCCGACCTCGCCGCGATCGGCACCGGCGTCGACGGCTTCCACCTCGTCCCCGCCGAACCCGAACGGGACCTGGCCGCCCTCGCCGAACGGGTCGTCCCGGTCCTGCGCGCCCAGGGGCTGTTCCGCGCCGGGTACGCCGCCGGCCACACCCTGCGCGACCACCTCGGCCTGGCCCGCCCGGCCAGCCGCTACGCCACCAGCGCCGCCACCAACACCGACGCCACCGCCACCGCCACCCCGTCCGCTGCCGCTCTCGCCGAGGTGACCCGATGACGGACCGCCCGCTCAAGCAGATCCACCTCGCCGCGCACTTCCCCGGCGTCAACAACACCACGGTGTGGAGCGACCCGGACTCCGGCAGCCACATCGAGTTCGACTCCTTCCGCCACCTCGCCGAGACCGCCGAACGCGGGAAGTTCGACTTCTTCTTCCTCGCCGAGGGCCTGCGGCTGCGCGAGAACAAGGGCCGCATCCACGACCTGGACGTGGTCGGCCGCCCCGAGTCGATCACCGTGCTGAACGCGCTGGCCGCCGTCACCACCCGCCTCGGGCTGGCCGGCACCGTCAACGCCACTTTCAACGAACCGTACGAACTGGCCCGCCGCTTCGCCTCGTTGGACCACCTCTCCGGCGGGCGCGCGGCCTGGAACGTGGTCACCTCCTCGGACGCCTTCACCGGGGAGAACTTCCGCCGCGGCGGCTACCTCGACCGCGCCGACCGCTACACCCGGGCCGCCGAATTCGTGCAGCTCGCCCGGGAGTTCTGGGACGGCGGCGCGGAGACCGTCCGGCACCGCGGCCCGCAGTTCGAGGTCGAGGGCCGGCTCTCGCTGCCCCGCCCGCCGCAGGGCCACCCGGTGGTCATCCAGGCCGGGGACTCCGACGAGGGCCGGGAGTTCGCCGCCGCGACCGCCGACGTCGTCTTCAGCCGGCACTCCACCCTCGCCGACGGCCAGGCCTTCCACACGGACGTCAAGCGCCGCCTCGCCGCGTACGGCCGCAAGCCGGACGAGCTGAAGATCATGCCCGGCGTCACCTTCGCCCTCGGCGACACCGACGCCGAGGCCGCCGAACTCGCCGCCGAGATCCGCCGGGCCCAGGTCGGTCCGCAGACCACGATCGCCTTCCTGGAACAGGTCTGGGGCATCGACCTGTCCGACCACGACCCGGACGGTCCGCTGCCCGCCGTCGACCCCGACCCGGACAGCGCCCTGGCCCAGGGCCGGGTCCGGATCGGCGACCCCCACGCCGTCGCCGCCCGCTGGCGGGAGCTGGCCGCCGAGAAGAAGCTCACCAGCCGCGAGCTGGTGATCGAGGTGACCGGCCGGCAGTCCTTCATCGGCTCCCCCGCGACGGTCGCCGAGCGGATCGACTTCTTCGTGCAGAACGACGCGGCCGACGGCTTCATCCTCGTCCCCCACCTGACCCCGGGCGGCCTGGACGCGTTCGTCGACCGCGTGGTGCCGCTGCTCCAGGAGCGCGGGGTGTTCCGCACCGACTACAGCGGGACGACCCTGCGCGACCACCTCGGCCTGCCGCTCCCCGGCCGGCGCTGAGACGGCCGACGCCGAGCCGACCGGCCCGCCCGTTCAGATCCGGTACACCGCACCCGCCCGGGCGACCTCGACGGGGCCCGGGTACGCGGCGGCGGCGTCGCGGCGGTTGTGCTCGGCGTCGGTCCACGGGGGGATGTGGGTGAGGACGAGCCGCCGGACGTGGGCGGCGGCGGCGTGCTCGCCGGCCTCCCGGCCGTTGAGGTGGACGGCCTGGTAGGTGTCCCGGCCGTCGATGTAGGCGGCCTCGCAGAGGAAGAGGTCGGCGTCCCGGGCGAGTTCGACGAGTTCGGCGCTCTCGCCGGTGTCGCCGGAGTAGACGAGCGCGCGGCCGTCGTGTTCGAGGCGGAAGGCGAAGGCGTCGACGGGGTGGTTGACCTGGGCGACCTCGATCCGGAACGGGCCGAGGTCGAAGGCCCCGGGGGTGAGGGTGTGGAAGTCGAAGACCTCCTTCATCCCCGGGTTCTCCGGCATGTCGTAGGCGCGGGCGAGCCGTTCGGCGGTGCCGGCCGGGCCGTAGACGGGCATCGGGTCGGGGCAGCCCTCGGCACGGTAGTTGCGGGCGACCCAGTAGGCGCACAGGTCGACGCAGTGGTCGGCGTGCAGGTGGCTGAGCAGGACGGCGTCGACCTCGTAGATGTCCACGTACTTCTGCAGGGCACCGAGGGCGCCGTTGCCGAGGTCGAGCACGACGCGGTAGCCGTCGGCCTCGACGAGGTAGCTGGAGCAGGGCGATTCGGCGGACGGGAAGCTCCCCGAGCACCCCACCACGGTCAGTTTCATCCGAGCCCCTCCGCCCCGACACGTCCTGGCTGCTGCTGGAAAACGGCAGGCCGGGCCGGTGGAACCGGCCGGTAGCACTGCTTCGCGTGTCGAGAGTAAGGGCGGAGCGGCACTTTGCCCCCGTCCCCGTGCCGGGCTGTGGCTGGAATCACCAGAACGCCGGGGCGGGGGCGGTGCCGTCCGTTCGGGTGCCGTCGGGTCAGCGGTGGCGGGGGCGGTTGCGGGCCCAGGCCCTGATCGTGTCGGGGTACCAGCGGGGGTGACCGCTGGCGTCGAGGACGTCCGGGGCGGGCAGCAGCCCGTGCCGCCGGTAGTTGCGGACGCTCTCGGCCTGCACGTTGATGTGGCGGGCGATCTCGGCGTAGGACCACAGCTCGGAGCTTCTCCCCATGAGGCACCTCCGGAGGGGCGGGACGGGCGTACGTGAGGCAGCCTGTCCGGGCGTTGGCGACTCTTCACCACAGAACGGGCACCGTGGTCATTCCGTGACGAACCGGGAGCGAGGTACGGACAAATGCCGGGCCGTCCGGGCACTCACAGTGGTGGGGGCCGCCATGGGCCCGGTACGGTTCGCGCCATGAACAGTTCGACCGGGGTCTGGGTGGTCCTGGCGGTGGTGGGCATCGCGCTGCTGGCCGCCGTCGTGGGGGCGCTGGTCCGGCGCACCCGCCCGGCGCCGCGACCGGCCGGTCCGACGGCTCCGCGCCCGCGCCCGGCCGCCAAGGGCCGTCCGGGGCCGCAGCCGCAGGAGATCTGGTGGGCGGAGGTCCCGTTCGAGGACGGCCCGGGGTCGAAGGACCGCCCGTGCCTGGTGCTGCGGGTGCACGGCCGCACCGCCACCGTCGCGAAGATCACCAGCAAGCACCACGCCGAACGCCCGGGCGTGCTGCCGCTGCCGCCCGCCTCGGTGGGCGACCGGCAGGGCCGCACCAGCTGGCTGGAGACCGACGAGCTACGCGAGGTGCCGCTGTCGGCCTTCCGCCGCCGGGCCGGCACGGTGGACCGGCAGGTCTGGTCCCGCGCGCAGCAGGCCCTGCAGCGCGGCTAGGGCCTCAGGTCTGAAGCCGGCCGTCCGGCACCGCCAGGGCTTCTCAGGCCCAGAGCTGCCCCTGCAGCGCCTCGACGGCCGCCTCGGTGGTCTCCGCGGTGTAGATGCCGGTGGACAGGTACTTCCAGCCGCCGTCGGCGACCACGAAGACGATGTCGGCCCGCTCCCCGGCCGCCGCGGCCTTGCGGCCGACGCCGATCGCGGCGTGCAGGATCGCGCCGGTCGAGACGCCCGCGAAGATGCCCTCCTGCTGGAGGAGTTCGCGGGTGCGGCGGACGGCGTCCGCGGAGCCGACCGAGAAGCGGGTGGTGAGCACCGCGGCGTCGTACAGCTCGGGGACGAAGCCCTCGTCGAGGTTGCGCAGCCCGTACACCAGGTCGTCGTAGCGGGGTTCGGCGGCGACGATCCGCACGCCGGGGACCTTCTCGCGCAGGTAGCGGCCGACGCCCATCAGGGTGCCGGTGGTGCCGAGGCCGGCCACGAAGTGGGTGACGGTCGGCAGGTCGGCGAGGATCTCGGGGCCGGTGGTGGCGTAGTGGGCGCCCGCGTTGTCGGGGTTGCCGTACTGGTAGAGCATGACCCAGTCCGGGTGCTCGGCGGCGATCTCCTTGGCGATCCGGACGGCGGTGTTGGAGCCGCCGGCGGCCGGCGAGGGGATGATCTCGGCGCCCCACATGCGGAGCAGTTCGCGCCGTTCCTCGCTGGTGTTCTCCGGCATCACGCAGACCATCCGGTAGCCCTTGAGCTTGGCGGCCATGGCGAGCGAGATGCCGGTGTTGCCGCTGGTGGGTTCCAGGATGGTGCAGCCGGGGGTGAGCCGGCCGTCGGCCTCGGCGCGCTCGATCATGTGCAGCGCCGGGCGGTCCTTGATCGAGCCGGTGGGGTTGCGGTCCTCCAGCTTGGCCCAGAGCGTCACCTGCCCGTCGGTGTTGCCGGGGACGGCGGCGGACAGCCGCGGCAGGCGGACCAGCGGGGTGTTGCCGACGGCTTCGAGCGGGCTGTCGTAACGCAAGGGAGGCCTCCGGCCACGGCGGTGGGGTGCGGAAGGGCGCCCTCGCCGCCCGCCGCGGGGCGGGCGGCGAGGGCGGGAGGTCAGCGGGCTCCGCCGGCCACGGCGGGCAGGATGGTGACGCTGTCGCCGTCGGCGAGGGCGGTGGAGATGCCCTCCAGGAAGCGGACGTCCTCGTCGTTCAGGTAGACGTTGACGAAGCGGCGCAGCTCGCCGCCCTCGACCAGGCGGGCGGCGATGCCCGGGTGGCGGGCGTCGAGGTCGGTGAAGAGTTCCCCGAGGTTGCTGCCGGTGCCCTCGACGGCCTTGGCGCCGTCGGTGTAGGTGCGGAGGATGGTCGGGATGCGGACCTCGATGGCCATGGGTGCGCTCCTGTGCGAGTCGTGAGGCGGGTGGGCCGCGGCGGGCGCGGCGGGGAGGGTGGTCCCGGGGCTCGGCGTCGCCGGCAGGCGGTGGGCCCGGGTGGGGCGGGGCGGCTCAGCGCGAGCGCGCGGGCGTGCCGGGACAGATCGCACTGGCGAGCCGGCACAGGTCGACGTGCAGGCGCGCCACGAGGCGGGTGCCCGGGGCCTGGTTGCTCACATCGACGGAACGCATGGGCTCATCGTATAGATTCCCCGGCCCGCTCCTCCATGCCCGTCTCGGGATCCGGATGTTCCCGTTTCTCGGGCTGAGACGACACGGGCCCGCCGACCGCTCGCGGGCGGTCGGCGGGCCGCGCCCAGGTGGGTGCTGGTCAGGCCGGGTGGGCCTCGACGACCTGGACGTCTTCCTCTGTGATCTCGCCGTCCACGATGCGGAACGAGCGGAACTGGAACGGGTCGTCCTCGCCGTTGCCGTCGGCGGTGGAGACCAGGACGTAGTGGGCGAACGGCTCGGAGGCGTAGCTCACGTCGGTGCGCGAGGGGTAGGCCTCGGTGGCGGTGTGCGAGTGGTAGACGATCACCGGCTCCTCGTCGCGGTCGTCCATCTCGCGGTAGAGCTTGAGCAGGTCGCCCGAGTCGAACTCGTAGAAGGTGGGCGAGCGGGCCGCGTTGAGCATCGGGATGAACCGCTCGGGCCGTCCGCTGCCGGCCGGTCCGGCGACCACGCCGCAGGCCTCGTCCGGGTGGTCGGCGCGGGCGTGGGCCACGATCCGGTCGCGGATCTCTCGGGTGATGGTCAGCATGCGGTCAGGATAGCCACGCCCCGGCGGGTGTCCGCCGGGGCGTCCGGAGCGCGGTCACCGGGTGTCCGCCACCTGGGCGCGGCGGCCCGGCCCAGGCGGTTCAGCCGCCGTCGCGCACGTGCAGGTGGTCGTGGGCGACGCCGTGGGCGGCCCGCGGGTTGCGGCGCTTGAGCACCTGGTAGCCGACCACCAGCAGGACGGCCCAGCCCGGGAAGACGTACAGCGAGATCCGGTTGACCGGGTCGAACGCGATCAGCACCACGACCAGGGCGAGGAAGGCGAGCGCGGTCCAGCTGATCCAGGGACCGCCGGGCGCCTTGAAGGTGGGCGGCGGCAAGTGGCCGGCCCGCCAGGCCTTGCGGTAGCGGATCTGGCAGATCAGGATCATCGCCCAGGTCCACAGGCCGCAGACGGTGGCGACGGAGGTGATGTACTCGAACGCCTTGGCCGGGACGAGGTAGTTGAGCACCACGCCGACGCCCATCAGCAGGCAGGAGAGGGTGATCGCGAAGGCCGGGGTGCGGTGGGAGTTGAGCTTGGTGAGCTGCCCCGGGGCCTGGCCGCGCAGGGCGAGGTCGCGCAGCATCCGACCGGTGGAGTACATGCCGGAGTTGCAGGAGGAGAGCGCGGCGGTGAGCACCACGAAGTTGATGATGCCGGCCGCGGCCGGGATGCCGATCTTGCCGAAGGCGGCCACGAACGGGCTGACGCCGGGCTGGAACTCGGTCCACGGCACGAGCGAGAGGATGATCACCAGCGCGCCGATGTAGAACAGCATGATGCGCCAGGGCAGGGTGTTGATGGCGCGCGGCAGGGTCTTCTCGGGGTTCTCGCTCTCCCCGGCGGTGACGCCGACGAGTTCGACGCCCAGGTAGGCGAACATGACGATCTGCAGCGTCATCACGGTGGCGCCGATGCCCTTGGGGAAGAAGCCGCCGTCCTGCCACAGGTGGGTGATCGACGCGGTGTCACCGGCCTTGCTGAAGCCGAGGGTGAGCACCCCGATGCCGATCAGGATCATGCCGATGATGGCGGTGACCTTGACCATCGAGAACCAGAACTCGATCTCGCCGAACAGCTTCACGGAGATCAGGTTGGCCGCGTAGAGGATCACCAGGAAGGTCAGCGCACTGGCCCACTGCGGGATGTCGGGCGCCCAGAACCTCACGTACACGGCGGCGGCGGTGGTCTCCGCCATGCCGGTCACCACCCAGAACAGCCAGTACGTCCAGCCGGTCACGTAGCCGGCGAAGGGGCCGAGGAACTCGCGTGCGTACTCGGCGAAGCTGCCGGAGACCGGGCGGTAGGTGAGGAGTTCGCCGAGGGCGCGCATGATCACGAAGATCGCCACGCCGGCGACGGCGTAGGAGAGGATCAGACTCGGGCCGGACCGGAAGATCGCGGTGCCCGCCCCGAGGAAGAGGCCGGTGCCGATGGCACCGCCGATCGCGATCATCTGGATCTGGCGGCTTCCCAGCCCCCGGTGATAACCCTCCTCGTCCGGTTTCGCGTCGACCACGTCGTCGTACAGCTGCTCGGCCATGGTGCACCGTCCTGGGTGGGTCTCGTGGGGTGGAGAAGTCGTACCACGCAGGGTTCGGATAGCGGTGTTCATCTGAGCGTTATTTGAGCATGACCTGCTAGGGTTTGCCCGATTTGAAGAGAAATGCCCCGGCCATCCGTCCACATATTGGACGAATCGACCGGGGCTTGCCCGGAAGCGGGCAGGATCAGTCCGCGATCGCCTCCAGGAGCGTCTCCTGGAGCGCCCCCAGCCAGACGTACGCCATCACCAGCGGCTTGCGGTCGTCCTCGTCCGGCAGCTCGTAGAGCTCCTCGTCGTCCTCGCTGACCTCCAGCTGGACGCCCAGGGTCAGCCGCAGGTCGTTGAGCGCGCCCAGCCAGCGCAGGCCGTCGGCGGGGTCCAGCTTGACCACCCCGCCCTCACCGCCGAGCCGGTCGAGCATCCGGACGACGTGCAGGGCGTCCTCGCGCTTGCGGGTCCGCAGGTCCACCTCGGTGTAGCGGCGGAACTCGCCCGAGGCGGCCCGGCTCTCCTGGTCCTCCGGCCCGGCCGGGTCGCCGTAGGCGTCCGGGAAGAGCCGGGCGAGCATCGGGTTGGCCGGCGCCTCGGTCGGGCCCTCGGCGAACAGCGCGGCCAGCGGATCGCCGCCGTCCCCGCCCGGGCCGGGCCCGATCAGCTGCAGGATCCCCACCTCCAGGGAGCGCAGGATGGAGGCCTCCACCTCGTCCAGCGCGATCGCCGCACTCCCGCCGCCGGCACTCTCGAACAACCCAGCCATGTCTATCGGTCAGCCCGTCTTCGTCGTCTCGGGTGGGGTACCGGCTCCGCGGCCGGTCGCGCCGCGGTCCGCACTGCGCCGGTCGCACTGCGGCCAGTCGTGCCGCGGTCAGTCGTGCCGCGGTCAGTCGTGCTGCAGCGTCGCCCAGAGGCCGTAGCCGTGCATCGCCTGGACGTCGCGTTCCATCTCCTCGCGGGAGCCGCTGGAGACCACCGTCCGACCCTTGGTGTGCACCTCCATCATCAGCTTCCTGGCCTTGTCCTTCGGGTAGCCGAAGTAGGCCTGGAAGACGTACTGGACGTAGCTCATCAGGTTCACCGGGTCGTTGTGCACGATGGTCACCCAGGGCGTGTCCGGCTCCACCACCGGTAGTCCTTCGACCTCCGGGCGCTCGATCTCCACGGGCGCGACACTCACCGCCGGGTCCTCCTCGCTGCGCAGTCCGTCCACGCCTCTTCAGCCCCATGCTGCCATCCGGGGGACCCCCGGGCGATTCCGGCCCGGCTCGCAGCACGAGAAATCGTCACTCTGACGCTAAGTGGTAGTAGCATCATCCGCATGGACGCCACTTCAGTGCGCGCGGCCGGTTCGACCGCGCTCCTCACCGACCGCTACGAGCTCACCATGCTGCAGGCCGCCCTGCGCAGCGGGGCCGCGCACCGCCGCTCCGTGTTCGAGGTGTTCACCCGTCGCCTGCCCAGCGGCCGCCGCTACGGCGTCATGGCCGGCACCGGCCGGGTGCTCGACGCCATCGAGGACTTCCGCTTCACCACCCCGCAGCTCGACTGGCTGGCCGGCCAGGACGTGGTCGACGACGAAACCCTGCGCTACCTCGCCGACTACCGCTTCGCCGGCGACATCCACGGCTACCCCGAGGGCGAGGTCTACTTCCCCGGCTCGCCGCTGCTCACCGTCGAGGGCAGCTTCGCCGAGGCGGTGATCCTGGAGACGGTGATCCTCTCGATCCTCAACCACGACTCCGCGATCGCGGCCGCCGCCTCCCGGATGACCGCCTCCGCCGGCGGCCGCCCGGTGATCGAGATGGGCGCCCGGCGCGCCCACGAGCAGGCCGCCGTCGCCGCCGCCCGGGCCGCGTACGTGGCCGGCTTCGCCGCCACCTCCGACCTGGAGGCCGGCTTCACCCACGGCATCCCGACCACCGGCACCGCCGCCCACGCCTTCACCCTCGTCCACGACAGCGAGCGGGACGCCTTCCGCGCGCAGATCGCCTCCATGGGCAAGGGCACCACGCTGCTGGTCGACACCTTCGACCTGCGCGAGGCCGTCCGCACCGCCGTCGAGGTGGCCGGCCCCGAACTGGGCGCCGTCCGGATCGACTCCGGCGACCTCACCCTGCTGGCCCACCGGGTCCGCCGCCAGTTGGACGACCTCGGCGCCACGAAGACCCGGATCATCGTCACCTCCGACCTCGACGAGTACGCCATCGCCGCGCTCGCCGCCGCCCCGGTGGACGGCTACGGCGTCGGCACCAGCCTGGTCACCGGCAGCGGCCACCCGACCTGCGCGATGGTCTACAAGCTGGTCGCCCGCGCCGAGAGCACGGACGGGCCGCTGGTGCCGGTGGCCAAGCGCGCGGCCGGCGGCAAGACCAGCATCGGCGGCCGCAAGTGGGCCGCCCGCCGACCCGACGCCGACGGCGTCGCCGAGGCCGAGGTGGTCGGCACCGGAGCGGTCCCCGCCGACCTGGAGCCGCACCTGATGCAGGTACCGCTGGTACGGGCCGGCCGGGCCGTCGGCCGCGAACCGCTCACCGCCGCGCGCGACCGGCACATCCGGGCCCGGGCCGCACTGCCGCTGTCGGCCACCCAGCTCTCCAAGGGCGACCCGGTGCTGCCGACCGAGCTCGTGCTCTGACCCCGCCCCGGCCGACCGGCGCGGACCGGGCCCCGGCCCGGGGCCGTCCGCCGGTCCGCCGGTCCGCCGCGGTTCACCGGTCCGCCGGTTCGCGGGGCCGCCGCGGTCCGCCGGTTCGCGCCGGCCCGGGGTCCGCCCCAGGCCTTCCGCCCCCGCACGCCACTCCCTAGAGTCAGCCGTAGAGTTCCCCCGGAGCTTCCCGAGAACCCCCGAGCCCCGCCGCGGGCCGAGTACTCCCGAGGGCTCCCCCCACCAGGGCGCCGCCACGGCCGCCCCCCACATCCGAGGATGCGAGCCATGCACCGGGCACTGATCGTCGTCGACGTGCAGAACGACTTCTGCGAGGGCGGCAGTCTGGCCGTCGCCGGCGGCGCCGAGGTGGCCGCCGCCATCACCGACCTGATCGCCGAGTCCTCCCCCGGCTACCAGCACATCCTCGCCACCCGCGACCACCACATCGACCCGGGCGACCACTTCTCCACCGAGCCCGACTACGTCACCAGCTGGCCGGTGCACTGCGTGGCCGGCACCGAGGGCGTGGGTTTCCACCCCAACTTCGCCCCGTCCGTCATCTCCGGCGCGGTCGAGGCGGTCTTCGACAAGGGCGCCTACTCGGCGGCGTACAGCGGTTTCGAGGGGCTGGACGAGAACAACCGCGGCCTGGTGGAGTGGCTGCGCGAACGGCAGGTCGACGAGATCGACGTGGTCGGCATCGCCACCGACCACTGCGTCCGGGCCACCGCCCTGGACGCCGCCCGGGCCGGCTTCACCACCCGCGTCCTGCTCGACCTCACCGCCGGGGTCGCGCCGGCGACCACCACCGCCGCGCTCGCCGAACTGCGGGCCGCCGGGGTCGAGTTGGTGGGATCCCCGATGGTTCGGGCGTAGCCCCGGCTCCGGCTCGGGTGCAGTCCCGGCTCCGGGTGCGGCTCGGGTGCAGTCCCGGCTCCGGGTTCGGGCGGATCCGGCCCGGAGCTAACCGACCATCAACTCCACCACGTCCGAACCGCCCACCCGGTGGGCCTCGCGCAGTTCGGCGCCGACCGCGTCCCGGTCGGCCGCGAGCCGGGCGCCGGAGACGTACACCACCCGGATCCCCAGGTACTCCATCCGGTGCTGGCCGCCGCGCACCCAGGCGGCCTCGCCCTCGCTGACGCAGCGCAGGTCCGAGTCCACCTCCACGGCGACGCCCTGCTCCGGCCAGTAGAGGTCCGGGACGGCGATGTACGTGCCGCCGCGCATCCGCAGCTCGGGGCCGACCAGCGGGACGGGCAGCAGACACTCGTCCACCAGTTCGCCGACCCGCTCCAGGACGAAGTCCCGCTCACCGGCCAGCAGTTCGTCCAGGGCGGCGCGCACCCGGGGCTCTCCGGTCAGCCCGGAATCGGTCAGCTCGGTCGCCAACTCCCGCACGGTGCACGGGCCGTCGGGCCGCGAGACGGCCTCGCGCAGCACCTCCCGGACCGGCACCGGGGTGCCACCCTCCTCCGCGGTCCACTCGCACAGCGCGTCCGCGACCGCCCGGGCGACCGGGGCGCAGGCCAGGCCGTGCACCGAGCGTGCCACCAACTCCCGTTCGGTGCGCCGGATCCGCACCTCCCCGGCGTCCTTCAACCGGCGCTGGCGGGGCACCAGGACGTCCACCCCGATCACCGCCGGCAGCCGGGGCACGGCGGCGAAGCCGTACAGCGCGAGCGCGGCCGCACCGGTGATCACCGCACCCTCGCGGCGGCCCTCCTCGCGACCGTTCTGCGCCGCGTACAGCAGCGCGGCCCACATCCGCTGCTCCGGGGTCGGCCCGTCGGACTGCAGCAGGTACACCCGGGGCAGCAGCCGCCGCCAGGGCCCGCCGCGACGGCAGTGCTCGGTGATGACCCGGGCCGGCACGCCCCGGGCGCGCAACTGGCTCGCGGTGACGACGTTCTGTTGACGCTTCGCCAGCTCCTCCAGGGACGGCGGCGGCGTGGGAATCCGGTAGCTCATGCGGACACCATCCCCAACCGCTCCGACCCGCCACCGGCCACCTGACGCACTGTTACCCAACCGTCGCGAAACCGGGATCAGCTCGCACTAAAGTCCCCATACCCTCACTCAATCGGAGTAATTGACGGTCGTCAGGTTGTCATATCTGATCGAAATCGATCGCCCACCAGGCCGCCTGACCCAGAGTGACCAAAGGCATACGCCGGGAGACCCATCAGGCGTCAAACCCGCCCCGGGAATTGCCTAGGCTTGCGTCATGTCACGTGACGAGACCGCCGGCCTCCGCGCGGCCCAGCTCCGCCTTGGCCGTCTGCCCGGATACGTCCGCCGCCCGGACCCGGCCCGCCGCAGCGGCGAACAGGGCCATACGTACAAGAAGGGCTGGGAGGTCCGCTTCACCGCCCGCAGCGAGGCCGAGATAGCCGAGATCCGCGACCTCGTGGTCGCCGCCGGGTTCGCCCCGGCCAGACCCTTCTTCAAAGGCCACCAGCTCATCCAGCCGGTCTACGGCATGGCCGCCGTCCAGGCCTACCTGGCCGCGAGACAGGCGGCCGAGGAACACGCCGCCCGCACCGCGCTCGGCCGCCGCCGACGAACCGCCGGCGGACACCCCGCCACCGGACACCCCACCGGCGCCGCGCACCCCGCCACCGCCGGGCACACCACCGGCGCCGCACACCGGTGCGAACGCGAGGAAGCCGCCGGCGGGGCCGCTGCGGCCGCGGCCGCAGCCGCCGGCGCCGCCCAACTCGCCCGGCGGCGGGCCATCGAGTCCTTCCCCGCCCAGGTCGAACGGAGCAGCGCCGTCGACGACCGCCTCTCCCCGACGGAGGCCCGACCGCAGTCCTGACGGCAGACCACCCCACCCGCGCCTCGGCCCCCGGGCCGGACGGCCCCAGGCCGCCGAGGCGTGGGCGACGTTAACGGTGGCGGCCAGCAGGCGCGGGACCGCCCGGATCAGCGCCTGCTCCGCCCCCTCGGCCGCCCGGTGCGCCGCCGCCACGGCGAGCGCACCGCCCACCCGCCACCCCTGCCGCCACGCCACCACGCCCGCCTCGCACCCACCGCCCGCACCCGGGCTGCACGCCCCCGGTGGAGACATGCACGGCCAGGCCCACTCAGCCCGTCACGCCACGCCGGTGCGGGCGCGACCGAAGGTGTGGTTGCGCGGATGGTTGTGCGGCCGCAGCTTCGCGCCGTGGGCGTGGACGCCAGCCTCCATAAGCCCTACGGTGGCACATCAACCGTCTTGCAACCACGGCCCTTCTGCACCTCCTGACCAGCCGCGACGCGCTCGCAACCGCACCCCCCGCACCACTGCGCCACCCTCCCCCACCGATCCTCCGCCCGGCCGCCCCACCACCGCCGCACCACCGCGCCCCACCGGTCGACACCGGAACCGGCCGAGCGGCGGCGGGTTCCGGGCATTCAATCCGATTGGTAACCCAGCGCACCGAGGGCATATCGTAGAGTGAGCGCAGATGATCGACCGTCAGCCACCCATCTCCCTTTCCGAGAAGCCGAGATGACCAATCGTCACGCGAGTTCCGCCGAGCCGCCCCCGAGGCCCGGTGAACCGGAGGACGTACCACTGGAGTTCGCCGCCTTCTGCGAACTCCACCGCCCCCGGTACCTCAGCTACGCCCGGGTGTGGCTGACCGAGCACAGCAGCGCGGCCATCGCCGTCCAACAGGCGTTCGCCGAAATCGCCGTCCAATGGCGCGAGTTGCTCGGCAGCTCCAACCCCACCGCGAACGCCTGGCAGATCCTGCGCAGCACCGTCGCCGACCACACCCGGCACGTGCCCGCCGCACCGGACCGCCACCCCGCCGACGACGACCTGGCGATCCTGCACTACGTCGTCGGCCTCGCCGCCCCCGAGATCGCCGACGTCATCGGCACCGACACCGCCAGCGTCGCCGGCCGGCTCCGGCGCACCATGCTGTGGGAGGCCTCCGGCTGGTGAGCCCCCTCAGACCCGCTCACCCGTCACGTCGAACAAGTGATGCACCGGGTCGTGGATCAGATAACGGGCGAACGACTCCACCGTGAACCGCGCCCCGTCACTACGCCCCCCGGTCCGGCCCCACTGCTCGCCCGCCACCCGCCCGAACGCCACCGCCAGCGCCTCCGCGTCCGCCGCCAGCTCCCCGGCCACCACCGCCGGCACCTGCTCCCCGTACCGCTCGGCAACCGCCGTCTCGTCCTGGTCCCAGTTCGGGAACAGCGGGTCGGCCTCGGCCAGCATCAGATCCAACCGGACCCGGAACAGCCGGAACACGTCCCGGACATGGCACGCGTACTCCAGCCCCGACCACACCCCCGGCCGCGGCCGCCGACACAGACCCTCCTCGGCCCCGGCCAACAACGCCACCCAGGCCTCCGCATTGGCCCGGACCATCCCGGCGACGTCCTCCCGCACCGCCGCCGCAACATCCAGCCCACAATCCGGACACGGGCGTTCCAACACCCACGTCCAGTCCTTGCCGTCCGGAACGACCACACCCACCGGATCCGCGCCACGCTCAGAAGCACTCATGGCCCCAGCATGGCCACCCCACCACCCGCCCCACCAGCGGCAAGGACGCCAACCGCCGCCAAAATGCTGCCACCCCGCCCGCAGCCCTCAGCCGCCCGCACCCCTGCGCCGCCGCACCCGCACCACCCACACCACAACCGCCACCACCCCGCCGACCAGCACCCCCCACAACGCCACCCCCACCGCAACCCCGACCCCGAACCAGCCGCCCCCACCAGCCCCACCGGCCCCAGCCGCAGGCACCACGGCCTCGCCACCCGGCGACTCCGTCACCCCGTCCCCCGCAGCCCCCTGCGACTCCGCCCGCCCCACCAACGGATTCTCCCGAGACCCGCCGTCCACCACCGGATCGGCCGCCAACGCCTTCGCCGGCGCCAGCACCCCGAAGCCGTACCTGCTCCCCGGCACCGCCGACCCGTCCTGCGGCGGCGTGGCAGTCCTGATCATCCGATTGATCACCTGCCCCGCCGAAAGCTCCGGATACTTCGCCCGGATCAACGCGGCGGTGGCGGAGACGTAGGCGGTGGCATCCGAGGTGCCGTTGCCCACGCCGTAGCCGGCAGAGGTCTTCGCACTGGCCCGGTAGATCTCCGCCCCGGGGGCGACCAGTGTGGTCTCCGGTCCGTAGCTCGACTTCTCCCACAGTCGCCCCTGCCGGTCCACCGCGCCGACCGCCACCACTCCGGGGATGGCCGCCGGGTACTCGACATGGGCGGCCTGGCTCCCGCTGTTTCCCGTCGCGGCAACCATGACCACGTCGTGGTCGACGGCGTACTTGACTGCCCCCCTGGTCTCCTGGTCGGCCCCGGCGTAACCGCCGATGGACATGTTGACCACCTTGGCACCGTGGTCAACGGCGAACCGGATCGCCCGGACGAGACCGGCCTGCGCCACGGCGTCAGCGGAATCCCAACTCACGCGGACGGGGAGGATCTTCGCCTTCGGCGCCAGGCCCATGATGCCGGCTCCATCGCCATGGCCGTGACCGGCGATGAGACTCGCCATCCCGGTGCCGTGGCCATCCCTGTCAACCGTTCCATCTCCGTTGTCACCGGAGAAGTCGGCCCCGGGCACCACCTGCCCGGTCAGATCCTGATGGCTCGCCATCACGCCGCTGTCGATGACAGCCACCGTGATACCGCCGCCCTGCGACACCGGCCACAACGCCGTTTCGGCCCGGTAACCGGCGAGCACCCACTGCTCGTCGCGGATGCTGTCCGCGCCGGCCCTACCCGCCCCGATCGCCACGACCAGACTTCCTGCCGCCAGCACGGCCAGTCCGCGCCCAAGTCGCCCGTCCCTCAAGCCCGGTCACCCCATCAGCACAGCGGCGCCCCCGTGGTCGACGAACCACGAGGGCCCCGATCGAATCACCCGGTCGTCTGCGGACCAGGAGTCATTTCACCACGTTCGGATTGACGGGCCCTTCCGATGCCCAGGTCTGCTCGTCCTCGACCAGGTAGTCCGGCCGTTTGCGGCCGCCTTCCTTGTCCTTGGCCCGCCCATGGGCGCCCCCGTACGGAACCGCGGGCACCTGGGACGACGTGGGAGCGCCTGCGGACTCCGGCCGCGGGCGATTGCGCAGCCCGAGACCGGACCCACCCTCGGTGAAAGCCCACCTGCCGCCGGAGGCGCCCTCCCCGGCGGGCGCCCGGCCACCCGGTACGGCTCCCGGCCGTTCGCCGACGCCCACCACCCCGACCCGACCGGCCACCGAACCGCCCCTGTATCCGGCACCCGGGCCGCCACCGCGGCCGCCCTCGGGGACCTGGTCACCGCGGCCTGCACCGGGTCCGGCCGGTAGGCTGCCGCGGCCCCCCAGCTCTCGCTCGACGACCGCCGGCCTCTCCCTCACCCCGCCGAACAGACCCGGCGTCGCTGCGCCACCACCCGGCCCGAACCCTCCTGGGCCGCCAATGGTCTGGGTGCCCGGCCCCGGGGAGGCCGGCGCGCCCGTCACCCCGGTCGACACCGGCCTCCCGGCCACCGTCGGCGACGCAGCGCCCGTACCGTCCACCGTCGTACCCGCGCCGAAGTTGACCGACCCCGGCTTGACCGGTGCCGTGGCCACCCCGCCCTTGATCCCGGGTTCCGAGGCCACCGAGGTCTTTCCCGAGGCACCCGGCGGCGCCGGGGTCGCACCGGCGCTGCTCGGCCCGTGACCCCGAGGCTTCGACGGCTCCGTCTCCGATGGGGTGAAGAGGCCTCCGGGCGAACCCATGTTGCCAACCCCCATGCCGGTCATGAGGCCGCCCACCGCAGCAGCCCCTCCTTGGTCGGCACCGGTCTTGTCGGAGAAGTCGTCGCGGGCCCCGGGCTTAGACGGGGTTCCCGGTGGGGGTGGCGGCTTCAGGGTGGGGGTGGCGATGCGGTAGTGCATGGCGAGGGTTTGCATGACGGTGGCGGCTTCGGCTTTTCGGCGGTCGGCGACGGGGATGTGTTCGTCGTCGCCGCCGAAGACGGAGGAGACGCCGTCGCCGACGGTGTCCTTGACCTTTTCCCAGGTGCTGGGTTCCTCGGGCATGTCGCGTTTGGCCTTGGCGATGGCCTCGGACATGTTGTGGAGGGTGTTGGCCGCGTCGTTGGCGTAGGAGGCGGCGTTGTTGATGCTGTCGGCGAGGTGGAGCATGCGGGTGTGGAAGGCGTCGCTGGTGGCGCCTTCCCAGGTGACGGCGGCTTCGGTGCTGGCGCGGGTGAGGGTGGCGCGGATGGCCTTGAGGGTGTCGGCGGCATGGCGCCAGGGGTCGCCGGCGGCCATGACTTCGCCGGGGTTGAGGGCCTGGGCCATGGTGCGGAGTTGGGCGTGGCTGTAGGTGGTGAAGTCGGTGTAGGCCATGGGGGGTTCGCCTCCGTTCGGGCTCGGCCGGTGGTGGCCGGGGGTCAGGGGGCGGGTGGGGCGGCGGTGCGCTCGTAGGCGGCCTTGCCGCCGGCGGAGGGGTTGGCGACGGACCAGCCGTCGTCGCCGAGTTCGAGTTTCTTCGCGGTGTGCCGGTCGTGTTCCTCGTAGGTGGTGGCGGTGAGTTCGGCGTTCTTCTGGGCTTCGTCGACGGCTTGTTGGAGTTGGTCGAGGACGTCGCGCAGGCCGTCGCGCATGGTGTTGTAGCGGTTGTGGATCTCGGTGGCTTCGGCGAAGGTGCCGAAGGCGGTCTTGCCGATGCCGCTGCGCCCGTGGGTGCCGGTGCCGTCGGCGTGGTGCTGGAATTCGGCGAGGAGGAGCCGGACTTGGGCGGCGAAGGCGCGGAGTTGTTCGACCTCGACGCGGTAGCCCCGGCCGGCGCTTCCGGTCGTGCCGGTTCCTGTTGCCACTTCGGCGCCTCCCCCGTGCGGCCGTGGGTCGCTGCCGGGGTTGGGCCCCGGTGTCTCATGTCTAACACACGGGGCCCGAATTCCGCCTGGTACCTGGTCAGTTCGCAGGCGTCCCCGCGTGGAGGGCGTCGGCGAGGGCGCGGCGGCAGAGGGAGTCGGCGCGCCGGGTGGTTTCGGGGAGCCGGTAGTGGGGGGCGAGTTGGAGGGTGGTGCGGACGGCGGTGTCGAGGCTGATGCGGTGGCCGACGGAGACGTAGACGGGTTTGACGCCGGGCCGGGTGCGGAGGGCGCGGCCGACTTCTTCGCCGGTGGCGGGGTCGGTGAGCGGGGTGGTGGAGCCGCGGGGGGTGTCGGGGTCGTGGTGGTGGAAGGTGAAGGGGGTTTTGGCGACGCCGAGGGTGCGCAGGCCGGTGAGGACGCCGAGGTGGCTGGCGAGGCCGAGGCGGCGGGGGTGGGCGAGGCCGTAGCCGTCGCAGACGACGGTGTCGGGGGTGCGGGTGAGGGCGGCGAGGGCGTCGAGGACGGCGGGGAGTTCGCGGAAGGCGAGCAGTCCAGGGGTGTAGGGGAAGGGGATGCGGCCGACGGCGGTGGACTGTTCGACGACGGTGAGGGTGTCGTGGTCGAGGAGGACGGCTGCGGCGGCCACGAGGTCGTGTTCGTCGTCGTAGGCGACGTCTACGCCGGCGATGAGCCGCCCGACCCCGCCGCCGGCGCCGGAAGCGGAACCGGAACCGGAACCGTCGAGGTCATCGGTGTCGTCGGTGTCGTGGGTCTGGACGAGGGGGCGCAGGCGTTCCTGTTCGGCGAGTGCCTGGGCTTCGGTGGTGGGCCAGTCGGCGGGGATGGGCACGGGTGTTCCCCCGGGTGGGTGGGGCGGGCGCGGTCGGGTTCACCGTACCGAGGGGCGGACGACCCCGAGGTGAGCCTGTGCGCCCCCCGTGCTCCCGGCCCGGCGGGTTAGCCTGGACTTACCGAACTCCCTTGCCGGGCAGCACTTCTGGGACCGGCGCCATTCCCGCTCGTTCCCCCCGACGCGCGAAGGACCCCCCGCCATGCCTCGTCCGTCCGCTGCCCAGTACTGCCTCGGCTCGTTCACCGTCGTCGTCGCCACCGTGGCGCTGCTGGCCGTCTCGGGCGCCTCGGGCGTCCTGGAGGTCGCGGTGCTGGAGGGGTTCGCGCTGGCGCTCGGCATCGTGGTGACGGTGTTGTCGATCGCCGTGTCCGGCCGGTCTGCGGCGAGGGCGGGAGCGGCCTCCCCGACCCCGGCCGGACACGAGTACGCCCGGCAGCGCTAGGGCGCGTATTCGGTCGTGATCAATCTGCGCGATTTACCTTCGCAGCGGGTCCAGTTCCGGTAAACCGTGGTGCGTGACGCGAGCGCAACTG